>NZ_FOMJ01000001.1:24576-324576 GCF_900112605.1 Thiohalospira halophila DSM 15071 | reverse complement strand
ACGTCATCGAAGCGCAGCGGGATCCCGAAGGAGATGGCCGCCAGGATGGTGAGCTTGTGGGCGGCATCGATCCCCTCGACGTCGAAGGTCGGGTCGGCCTCCGCATAGCCCAGCCGCTGCGCCTCGCCGAGGACGTCGGCGAAGTCGCGACCCTTGTCGCGCATCTCGGTGAGGATGAAGTTGCCGGTGCCGTTGATGATCCCGGCCAGCCACTCGATGCGGTTGCCGGCCAGCCCCTCGCGGATGGCCTTGATGATGGGGATGCCGCCGGCCACCGCTGCCTCGAAGGCGACCATGACGCCCCGGGCCTGGGCAGCGGCGAAGATCTCGTTGCCGTGCTTGGCGATCATCGCCTTGTTGGCAGTGACCACGTGCTTGCCGGCCTCGATGGCGCGCAGGACCATCTCCCGGGCCAGACCCTCGCCGCCCATGAGCTCCACGACCACCTGGACCTCGGGGTCGTCCACCACCTCGGTGGGTTCGGTGGTGAGCCGCATGCCACTGGTGTCGCAGGCCCGGGGCCGCTCGATATCCCGGGCACTGGCCGCCGCGATCTGGATGCCGCGGCCGGCGCGCCGGCCGATCTCACTGGCGTTGCGCTCCAGGACCGTCGCGGTGCCGCAGCCCACGGTCCCCAGGCCCAGAAGGCCGATCTTTACCGGTTCCAAGGTTTTCCTCCTTTCCTGGCCGGCGGCGTCAGCTCTGGGCGACGCCGTCCCGGCGGAACATGTCGCGGATACCGCGCACCGCCTGGCGGGTGCGGTGTTCGTTCTCGATGAGGCTGAAGCGCACGTGGTCGTCGCCGTATTCGCCGAAACCAATACCCGGCGAGACGGCCACCTTGGCGTCCTGCAGGAGCTTCTTGGAGAACTCCAGGGAGCCCAGGTGGCGATAGGCCTCGGGGATCGGCGCCCAGACGAACATGGTCGCCCGCGGCGATTCCACCTCCCAGCCGGCGCCACGCAGGCCCGATACCAGGTGGTCGCGCCGGCGCTCGTACATGGCGCGGATCTCCTCCTTGCATTCCTGCGGCCCCTCCAGGGCATGGATGGCGGCCACCTGGATGGGGGTGAAGGTGCCGTAGTCGAGGTAGGACTTCATCCGCGCCAGGGCGGCGACCAGCTTGTCGTTGCCGCACATGAAGCCCACGCGCCAGCCGGGCATGTTGTAGGTCTTGGAGAGGCTGTAGAACTCCACCGCCACCTCCTTGGCGCCGGGCACCTGGAGGATGGAGGGGGCCTCGTAGCCGTCGAAGGTGATCTCGGCGTAGGCGATGTCGTGGACCACCCAGATCCCGTACTCCCGCGCCATGGCCACCACGTGCTCGAAGAAGTCGAGGTCGACGCACTGGGTGGTGGGATTTCCCGGGAAGTTCAGGATGAGCATCTTCGGCCGCGGCCACGCCTCCTTGATGGCGCGCTCCAGCTCGGCGAAGAAGTCCACGTCCGGCACCAGCGGGACGTGACGGATATCCGCCCCGGCGATGACCACGCCGTAGGGGTGGATGGGATAGGCCGGATTGGGAACCAGGACCGTATCCCCCTGCTCCAGGACAGAGAGCGCCAGGTGCGCCAGCCCCTCCTTGGAGCCGATGGTGACGATGGCCTCGTTCTCGGGATCGATGGCCACGTCGTAGCGGTCGGCGTACCACTGGCTGATGGCCCGGCGCAGGCGCGGGATCCCGCGGGAGACGGAGTAGCGGTGGGTGTTGTTCCGCTGGGCCGCCTCCACCAGCTTGTCCACGATGTGGCGCGGCGTGGGCTGGTCGGGATTGCCCATGCCGAAGTCGACGATATCCTCGCCCCGGGCGCGGGCCTTCGCCTTGAGGTCATTGACGATGTTGAAGACGTAGGGGGGGAGGCGTTTGATTCGGGGGAATTCTTCGTTCAAGGTCTACGGGTCCGCGTCTTCGGTGGGCGTCGCGCAACGGCGCCGCGGTAAACCGCTAACGTAACCACGCCTCCCCGGGCTGTCAATTTGCGCTTTGGGAATTCCGGTGGCAGTTAGCCGCTCGTGGGTCTCTGACGAAGAAAAGGCCCCGCCATCGAACTGGAGTCGACCATGCAACTGAGTCTCGACAACCACGGCTGGTACACCATCCGCGCCTACGGACCGGAGGGGGTGACCATCGCCCTGCCCCCCGGCGAGCGGGCGGAGAATCCCGTGATCGAGGAGGAGAACGGCTTCCGCAACGAGCGGCTGGACGTCATCCCGGGCAGTTTCCTGGTCGCCACCCCGGGCCATCTGGACCGGGGCTGGCCACCGCAGACCTTCGAGGAGCTGGAGCGCAGCCACTTCGAGGCCCTGGCCGAACTCAACGTGGAGGTCCTGCTGCTGGGGACCGGAGACCGGATCCGCTTCCCGCATCCGCAGGTGACGGCGCCGGTGAACGAGGCCGGGATCGGCCTGGAGTGCCTGGACACCCCCGGCGCCTGCCGGACCTTCAACGTCATCGCCGCCGAGGGCCGGCCGGTGGCGGCGGCCATCCTGGCCACCTCGGGCGCTACTTGAACAGGGCGTCGGCGTTGTAGCCCTGCCCCTCCAGGACCCGGCGCAGCCGGCGCAGGGCCTCGATCTGGATCTGGCGGACCCGCTCCCGGGTAACGCCGATCCGGTTGCCCACCTCTTCCAGCGTGGCCGGCTCCGTGCCGTGGAGGCCGAAGCGCTGCTCCACCACCGCCCGCTGCTTCTCGGTGAGGCCGGAGAGCCACTCCTCCAGGTGCTCCCGGACATCCTCGTCCTGGAGCATCTGGGCCGGGTCGATGACGGCCTCGTCGGGGATGGAGTCCAGCAGGGAGCGCTCGCCATCCCGGCCCACCGGCTCGTCCACCGAGGCGGTACGCTCGTTGAGGCCGAGCATGCGCTTGACCTCCTCCACCGGCCGGTCGAGTTCGGCGGCGATCTCCTCGGTACTGGGGTCGTGATCCAGGGTCTGGGAGAGATGCCGGGCCGCCCGGAGATAGATGTTGATCTCCTTGATGACGTGGATGGGCAGCCGGATGGTGCGCGTCTGGTTCATGATGGCGCGCTCGATGGTCTGCCGGATCCACCAGGTGGCGTAGGTGGAGAAGCGGAACCCGCGCTCGGGGTCGAACTTCTCCACCGCCCGGATGAGGCCGATATTGCCCTCCTCGATGAGGTCGAGCAGGGGCAGACCGCGGTTGAGGTAACGCCGGGCAATCTTGACCACCAGCCGCAGATTGGACTCGATCATGCGCTTGCGCGCCGCCTCGTCCCCCTGCTGCAGGGCCCGGGCCAGGGTCACCTCCTCCTCGGCGGTCAGCAGCGGCGAGAAGCCGATCTCGGAAAGGTAGAGACGGGTCGCATCGAGCTGGCTGTCGGGGATGGATCCCGCCTCCCAGTTTCCCTCCTTCTCGTCTACCGCTCCCTCCGTTGCAGCCGATGGTTCCGCCGAGTTTTCTGCGATATCCTGATCGGCTTCCGTCCCCCACTCCGTCTTGGCGATCTCGTCCGACTCGCTCTCGGGATTCTCGTTCTCCATTCTTCCCCCGTACCGGTTACTGCGCCGGGAGATGGCCTCGCGGATCGACGGGGCTGCCGCCCTCGCGGATCTCGAAGTGAAGCATGACCCGGTCGGCGCCGGTATCCCCCATCTCCGCGATTTTTTCTCCCTTCTCCACCCGGTCGCCCTCGGCCGCCAGGAGGCGGCTGTTGTGGGCATAGGCACTCAGGTAGTCCCGATCGTGCTTGACGATAATAAGGCGGCCGTAACCGATGAGTCCACTACCCGCATAGACCACGCGGCCATTGGCTGCAGAACGGACCGGGTCCCCTGCCTCGCCGGCGATGGCAATACCCTTCTTGCCATTGCCATCACCACGGAATTCGCGGACCACCTCCCCCCTGGCAGGCCAGGCGAACTCGGGTGGCGGCCCCGCCGGGGTGCGCGCCGGTGACGACCCGGAGGAAGACGCGGAACCGGAAGCGGCCCCGCCGGCAGCGGCCGAGGCGCTGCCGCCCGTTCCGCCCCCGGAGTCCCCCCGCGCCCGGGCCTGCGCCTCGCGCGCCCCGAATTCCGCCGGCGGGGCCACGCGGATACGCTCCCCCAGCTCGATGGTGTAGGGGGGACCGATATCGTTCCACTGGGCGACGGTCTTGTAGTTGTAACCGTACCTCCAGGCGATGGAGTAGAGCGTATCCCCCTCGGTTACCGTGTGGTAGCGCGGATGCCAGTTGAGCTGCTGGGTACGATCACCGATGAAGCCCGGACCGCACCCGACAAGCAGGAGGGCAAACAACAGGAGCAAAGCGGAGCGAAGGGTGAGGAACCGGCCGGTCATGGCTTCATCCCCGCAGGAGCAGCCAGGCCCCGGCCAGGACGACCACTCCGCCCCAGCCCAGCCAGTCCACCCAGCGCCGCAGGGCCGCCTCCATGCGCGGACCGCCCCGGGCCATGAGGCCGGCAACCAGGAAGAAACGGGCACCGCGCCCGAGGAACGAGGCGAGGATGAAGCCGGGGAGGCTCATGGCGAGGGCGCCGGCGGCGATGGTGAAGACCTTGTAGGGGATGGGCGAGAAACCGGCGATGAGGATCGCCCAGAAGCCCCAGTCGGCGAACCAGTCGGTGGCCCGCTGGAAGGCCGCCTGGTAGCCGTGTTCCACCAGCAGGGGTTGGACCGCCTCCAGGGCGAAGGCGCCAATGATCCACCCCAGGATCCCGCCCACCACCGAGGCCAGGGTGGTGATAAGGGCCAGGACCGCAGCCCGGGAAGGGCGGGCCATGGCCATGGGAGCCAGCATGACGTCGGGGGGCACGGGGAAGAAGGAGGATTCGGCGAAGGAGAGACCGCCCAGCAGCCAGGGCGCCCGCGGATGGCGGGACCAGGCCATGACCCGATCATAGAGGGGCCCGAAGAGCCTCATCCGCGTCCCCGGATGAGCGGGACGAAGGCCACGTAGTCCAGGACGGTCCGCTCGAAGCCCTCCGAGGTCCGATCCAGGGCGACGAGCTCCTGCACGCCCCCCTCGCGCCCGACCGGGGCGACGATCCGCCCCCCTTCACGGACCTGCTCCAGCAGCTCCGACGGTACTTCTTCCGGGGCTGCGGTGAGCAGTATGCCGTCGAAGGGGGCCTGGTCCACCCAGCCCTCCGCCCCGTCGCCCTGGCGCAGATGGACATTGTTCACGCGCAGTTCACGCAGACGCTCTCGCGCCAGGCGGACCAGCTCGGATATGCGTTCCACCGTATAGACCTCGTCCACCACGCCGCCGAGGATCGCCGCCTGATAACCGGACCCGGTCCCCACCTCCAGGACCCGATCCATGGGCTGGATCTCGCGCAATGCCTCGGTCATCCGCGCCACCACCCAGGGCTGGGAGATGGTCTGGCCGTGGCCGATGGGCAGCGCCGTATCCTCGTAGGCGCGGGTGGCCAGCGCCTCGTCCATGAAGAGATGGCGCGGGGTCGAGCGGATGGCCTCCAGCACCGCCGTATCCCGGATCCCCTTCTCCGCCAGGCGTTCGGCCAGCCGGTCGCGGGTCCGCTGGGAGGTCATGCCGATGCCGTGGCGGCGCAGGTCGGTCACCCCAGCCCCTCCGTCCAGCGCGTCAGGCCGTCCAGCGCCTCGTGGCGCGTCAGGTCCACCTGGATGGGGGTCAGGGAGACGTAGCCCTGGCGGATGGCATCGAAGTCGGTCCCCGGGCCGGCATCCTCCTCGTCCCCCGGCGGCCCTACCCAGTAGATGGGGCGACCGCGCGGGTCGGCGGAACGGATCACCGGCTCCGCCTTGTGGCGATGACCCAGCCGCGCCACGCGGTAACCCGCCAGCTCATCAAAGGGCCGGTCGGGCACGTTCACGTTGAGCAGGGTGTCCGTCGGCAACGGATCCTCGGTAAGCCGCTGCACCAGCCGGGTAGCCACCCGGGCAGCGGTGTCGTAATGGACCAGCTCGGTCCCGGCCAGGGAGATGGCCATGGCGGGCAGCCCCAGGAAGCGCCCCTCCATGGCCGCCGCCACGGTGCCGGAGTAGAGGACGTCGTCCCCCAGGTTGGAACCGGCATTGATCCCCGAGACCACCATGTCCGGCTCGGTTTCCAGCAGTCCGGTGATGGCGAGATGGACACAATCGGTGGGGGTCCCCTCGACGCAGACGAAGCCGTCGGCCTCGGTCTGCGCACGAATGGGCTGCTCCAGGGTCAGGGAGTTGGAGGCGCCGCTGCGATTGCGATCCGGGGCCACCACGGTGACCCGCCCCAGGCCACCCAGCGCCTCGGCCAGCGCCCGGAGTCCGGGTGCACGCACCCCGTCATCATTACTCAGCAGGATCTCCATGCGCCCCTCCTCGCGCCCACTACAGCAGGTATTCTGGCACAGACGGCCCGGCCCGGGTAAGCCGCCCTGCCGTGACCGCCGGATGACATGCTAGCCTGTGGATAATCCGGTCCGGAATCGACCTGCCATGTCCCGACGCCGCCCAACCCGCCCCCGGGGATCCGACCCGGTAACCGAGGAGGAGCGACGCCTCTTCCGCGAGGCAGTAGCGGACGTCACGCCCCTGGAATCGGAGCCGGGCCCGGACGCCCCACCACCACCGGCACCCCGGCCACGCTTCAGCAGGACCGGCGACCGGGCGAGCGCGGATGCCGGTGAGGCGCAGGATCCTCCCCTGACGGATGGTCCTGCCCTCCCCCGGGATGGCGGCGAGGTCCTCTCCTTCCGCCGGGGCGGCATCCAGCACAAGGTCATGCGGCGACTGGCCAACGGCCAGCTGACCATCACGGCGGAACTCGATCTCCACGGCCTGACCCGCGAGGCCGCCCGCACGGAGCTGGACCGATTCCTCACCGGGGCGCGCCAGCGGCAGCAGTGCTGCATCCGGGTCATACACGGCAAGGGGGGCACCGACGGCTCCGTCCTCAAGGGGCTGGTGGATGCCTGGCTGCGGCAGCGACCGGAGGTCCTGGCCTTTGCCTCGGCCCCGGCCAGCGCCGGCGGTACGGGCGCGCTGCTGGTGCTCCTGGCCCGAGCCCGATAGCCCGGCCGGAACCCGAGGGGTCTGGCAGCGACGAGATTCGCAACCCCTCATTCTGTGACGTGGATCACACTCTGGAAAAGGCTGGCCAGCACGAAATCCCCACCAGGGTTGTCGACATTAGCGCCTGGTAATAGACTTCCGCGCTCTTCTTTTCCCGGTCCCCGTACGACCGGTACTCTCGATCGTAAGCACTCAAGGAACATGGAGTCCCCATGCTGCAACGTCTTCGCATCGGCCCCCGCTTGATCCTGGGCGTGGCCGCCACGCTGCTGGTCACCCTCGCCATCCTCATGCCGCTGGTTCTGAATCAGATCGGCGGCATCATCGAAGAGGCGGAGAAGCGGGAACTCCGGGCCCTGCACGACAAGGTCACCGGACGCATTCAGGCAGAGGCGAAGGTCGGGTCGGCCGTGGCCGACTCCCTCGCCCACTTCGAACCCGTCACCGAGCGGTTTGCCGAGCGCGACCGGCAGACGCTGCGCGAGTGGCTCCTGCCCATGTACTCCTTCCTGGAGGAGGAGTACGCCGTGCGGCAGTTCCAGTTCCACACCGCCCCGGCCACCTCCTTCCTGCGCCTGCACCGGCCGGAGAAATACGGCGATGACCTCTCCGGCTTCCGCCATACCGTGGTGGAGGTAAACGAGGAAGGCGAGGCCGTGAGCGGACTGGAGCGCGGCGTGGCCGGCCTGGGGATCCGCGGCGTGGTCCCGGTCCAACACGACGGTGAGCAGGTGGGCTCCGTGGAGCTGGGCATGTCCTTCGGCAAGCCCTTCTTCGAGGAGGTCCGGGCACTCCAGGGCGCCGAGGCCAATGTCCATATCGCCCTCCACACCCTGCGCGACGGTCGGCTGGAGCCCTTCGCCAGCACCTGGCAGGCGCCCAGGCTCATGGAAGAGGCCGCCCTTGGGGAAGCGCGCGACGGCGACGCCTTCCGCCAGGGGGAGCTCGGCGGTGACCCCGCGGCCTTCTACGCCGCCCCGGTCACCGATTATTCCGGCAAGCCCATCGGCGTGCTGGAGGTCTCCCGGGACCGCAGCTACTACGTGAATGCCTACGCCGTGGCCCGTAACTCCATCATCGGCGTCGGCGTCCTCGCCCTGGCCGCGGGGCTGGCCTTCGCCTGGTTCATGGGGCTGAGCATCACCCGGCCCATCAAGGGCGCGGTCGCGGCCATGCACGACATCGCCGAGGGCGATGGCGACCTCACCCGCCGCCTGGATACCAGCGGCTCCGACGAGATCGCCGAACTCGGCGAGGCCTTCAACCGCTTCGCCGAGCGGGTCCAGCAGACGGTGAGCCAGGTGGCCGGCTCCACCAACCAGCTGGCGGCGGCCTCGGAGGAGATGTCCACCATCACCTCCGAGACCAACGACGCCATCCAGCGCCAGCGCGGCGAGACCGAGCAGGTGGTCACCGCCATGAACGAGATGACCTCCACGGTGCAGGAGGTGGCCCGCAACGCCGAGAACGCCGCCGAGGCGGCGCGCGAGGCCGACTCCAGCGCCAACAACGGCTCCCAGGTGGTCAACGAGAGCGTGGACGCCATCAAGCAGCTCGCCGAGGACGTCAACCAGGCCTCGGAGACCATCAATCGGCTGGGCAAGGACTCCGAGAGCATCGGTTCCGTGCTGGACGTCATCCGCGACGTTGCCGATCAGACCAACCTGCTCGCCCTCAACGCCGCCATCGAGGCGGCCCGGGCCGGCGAGGCCGGCCGCGGCTTCGCCGTCGTGGCCGACGAGGTCCGCACCCTGGCCAGCCGGACCCAGGAGTCCACCCAGGAGATCCAGGGCATGATCGAGCGGCTGCAGCAGGCCGCCCGGGAGGCGGTGGAGGCCATGGAGACCAGCCGGACCCGTGCCGCCAACACGGTGGAAAAGGCCGGCAGTGCCGGAGAGGCGCTGACCAACATCACCCACTCGGTGAGCCAGATCTCGGACATGAACACCCAGATCGCCTCGGCCGCCGAGGAGCAGAGCACCGTCGCCGACGAGATCAACCGGAATATCGTCCAGATCAACGAGATCTCGGAGCAGACCGCCGAGGGCGCCAACCAGACCTCCACCAGTGGCGACGAACTGGCGCGCCTGGCCAGCGAGCTCCAGGACCTGGTGAACCGGTTCAAGTACTGAACAATCCTGCCGCGGCTGGTTGATAACCGGCCACAATCCGGCAGATCCGTTCGACCCTCCCGCAACTGGTACCGCAGCGGGTCGGAAGCGGTCTACAGCCCCTCCCCCAGGGGCTATAGTCCCATTCCCGAGAGGCCAGGGACGGCCCTCGCCGACCCGGAACTCCACGGAGGACAACCATGCGGTACCCCCCTTCCCCCACGCTCCTGGCGCTGGCCGCCATGCTGGCCTTCACCCTCCCCGGCTGTAACGAGGAACTCCGGGCGACCACGGATACCACCAGCTCCGATGGGGGCACCCCGCTGAACGACAGCGAGCTGGACCCCGACAGCGATGCCTTTCGTTACGACACCGACGGCTACGAGGGCCGGGTGGTGGTCACTCTCCATCCCCAGCAGGCCGTCTCAACGGATACCGGCACGGGCGTCGTCTTCGCCGTCCCCTTCCCGCAGGGCTGGCTAACCGATGCGGATTCGGTCTCCCTGCACGACAATCAGGGCGAGATCCCCATCCGTACCAGGGCCATTGGCCATTGGTGGGACCCGGACACCGGTGAGCCGAGCAGTATCCGGTCGGTTCGCGTCTCCCTGAATGCGCGCTTCTCCAGCCGTGAATCGCTGACCCTGGAGTTGCGCTGGGGTGGGCCGCGGGACAAGGAGCTGGGCACCGGTATCGAGGCCGCCTCGACCTGGATCCCCATCACGGAATCCGGCGTGGACGAGGCGGAATACACCACCGCCGAGATCATGGAGCCGGCGGTCTACGCCACCCTCCCGGCGGCCTGGCTCTCCAAAACGACCCTGCGCACCCGGACCGTCCCCGTGGACCAGTGGAGTGAATCGGAGTGGTTCGACGAGGCGCTGCTGGGCTATTCCCGCACCATGGTCAACGACGTCTCCGACGCCGTGAGCGAGGGGGACCTGGTCAACTACGAGCCGGATACCTGGGCCGACACCGGTTCGGTGGACACCAGCTCCTGGCTCTTCGACCGCGCCTCCACCCTGTGGGGGGTCTACTTCCGGACCGGCGACGTGAAGTGGCTGCGCCATGCCCATCGGGCCAGCCAGTACTACGCCCTGAACATCGAGCGGGACAACGATACCAACCCCAGCGATTCCAGTGATCGCAACTTCCGCGGCCAGTTCCGGTTCAAGGATGTCGATTACCCGGATCACAAGTACAGCTACGGCCTGCCCATGCTGCTGGACCGGCTGGTGGCCGGTGCCCCCGAGGCCGGACCCTCCCGGGCCGAGGATGCGGTGCGGGCCGTCTCGGACCTCATCACGGACGGGTACTGGGAAGGTACCTACGGCGACTCGGCGGCCTACAACCCGGGCCTTGCATCCAACCATCTCTGGACGGAGCGCCACCAGGCCTATGCCTTCTCGGCCCACCTCACCGCCTGGGAGTACACCGGCGACGCCGCCTACCGCGACAAGCTGGACGACTACGTGGCGCAGATGGTCGACCACGTCGCCAATCCGCCCGGGGGCTACGCCGCCGATGGCTGTCTGGTCCACGACTTCAAGCACCATGAGTGGAACAAGTACAACGACACGCCGACCCCGGTCTGCTCTCCGTGGATGACGGCGCTGCTGGCGGAGCCGCTGTGGCGCTACTATCGACTCACCCAGGACCGGCGCGCCCTGGGCCTCCTCGCCGACTTCTCCGAGTCGGTAGCCGAGCACGGCACCTACATCGCCCAGGACGAGAGCAGCGACGTCGGCACCAGCTCGGGCCTGTGGGATGCGCGGCTGCCGCAGTACCTTTACTCCAGCGAGTACAATGGAGTGGATGAAGGGGTCAGCGACCCCTGGGGCGACTGGGAACATACCTGTGATGTCTCCGGCCTGCTCTATCGGGGCGTAGTCGCCGGCCGGCTCCTGGAGCGCGACATGAGCCGTGAAAGGGTGGTTGCCGACGAGATGATGGCGAGTTGCCGAACCAATCTCGACAACTGGCGTCGCCCGGGCAACGATAGCTATCTCGCACAGAATGGCCCCGAGTGGCGCCTGACCCCCACCCGCAAGTACAACTGGTGGTTCGGGACGACGCTCGATCTGCCCTGGCTCCACGATCTCCAGCACTGAACCGGCGGGCCACCCCACCAGGGCCATGAGACCAACCAGAAAAGGGCCCCCGACCTGGAAGGCGGGGGCCCTTTCTTTCTCCTCACGGCTATTGGCCGAGTCCGGCAGTCCTAGCGCAGCCGCGGCAGGTCCAGGGTGGTACCGAACCACCAGTTGTACTTGCGCGCCGGCGTCAGACGCCATTCCGGACCGTACTGGGAGACGTAGGAGTCATCACCGGGACGGTACCACTTGTCCAGGTTGGTCTCGCAGGTGGCCATAAGGTCATCGGCCACGGTCTGCTCGGCCGCCATGTCGCGGTCGAGCATCTCCCCGGCGGTGACCCCGCGCTCCACCAGACCCGCCACATCGCAGGCGTGCTCCCAGTCCTGCCAGGGGTCGCTGACCCCCTCGGACACCCCGTTATAGCTGCTGGAGTAGAGATATTGCGGCAGCCGGGCGTCCCACAGGGTGGAACTGGTGCCGACGTTGCTGCTCTCGTCCTGGGCGATGTAGGTCCCGTCCTGCGCCACCGATTCCGCGAAATCGGCCAGCAGGCCCAGCGCCCGGTCATCGCCGGTGAGGCGGTGGTAGCGCCACAGCGGCTCCGCCAGCAGCGCCGTCATCCACGGAGAGCAGACCGGGGTCGGCGTGTCGTTGTACTTGTTCCACTCGTGGTGCTTGAAGTCGTGGACCAGACAGCCGTCGGCGGCGTAGCCCCCGGGCGGATTGGCGACGTGGTCGACCATCTGCGCCACGTAGTCGTCCAGCTTGTCGCGGTAGGCGGCGTCGCCGGTGTACTCCCAGGCCGTGAGATGAGCGGCAAAGGCATAGGCCTGGTGGCGCTCCGTCCAGAGGTGGTTGGCCCCGAGGTCGGGATTGTAGGCACCGTCACTACCGTAGGTGCCCTCCCAGTAGCCATTGGTAACGAGGTCGGAGACCGCCCGCACCCCGTCTTCCCCGGCGGCGGGGCCATCAACCGCCGCGCCCAGGACCAGCCGGTCCATCAGCATGGGCATACCATAACTGTACTTGTGATCGACGTAGTTGATGTCCTTGAACCGGAACTGGCCCCGGAAGTTGCGATTATCCGAATCCGACGGGCTGGTGTCGTTGTCCCGCTCGACGTTCAGGGCGTAGTACTGGCTGGCCCGGTGGGCATGGCGCAGCCATTTCACATCCCCGGTCCGGAAGTAGACGCCCCACAGGGTGGAGGCGCGGTCGAAGAGCCAGGAGCTGGTGTCCACCGAACCGGTGTCCCCCCAGGTGTCGGGCTCATAGTTGACCAGGTCCTCCTCGCTCACGGCGTCGGAAACGTCGTTGACCATGGTGCGCGAATAGCCCAGCAGCGCCTCGTCGAACCAGCCGGAGTCGCTCCACGCGTCCACCGGCACCGTCTCGGTGCGCAGGGTCATGCCGGCCAGCCACTCCGCCGGCAGGGTGGTATAGACCGCCGGCTCCATGACCTCGGCGGTGGTATATTCCGACTCGTCGACCCCGGACTCGCTGATCGGGATCCAGGTATCGGCCACGGAGACGCCGACGGAGTCCAGGCGAGCCGGATCAGTGGCACCCGTCACGAGTTCACCACTGACGGTCTCCCCCGCCCCGATAGCCACCTGCGTCCACAGGCGCACGGAGCGCACACTGCCATCCGGCCAGTTGGCGACGACCTCGGCCATCACCGGGGTCTCGGCCCCGCCCACCTGAAGGGCGAGATCGGCGGTTTCCTGACGGGCACCCTGCGGGAAGGGAACGGCGAAGGCCACCCAGCGATCCTCTGCGGCCCCGATCCCGGGCTGACCGTGGAAGGTCACCGCCACCGCATCCGCCGTGGTGGCGTCATCGGTCGAGCTGCTGGTGCTATCGTCGGTGGTGGAGCCGTCGGCGGTGCTGGTGCTGTCGTCGGTGGAGGCCGTGGAGTCGTCGGTGGTCGAGTCCGAAGTCGTGGAATCCGAACTCGTGGAATCCGAAGTACTGGAATCCGTACCACCGGAATCGGAGGTCGTGGTGTCATCCCCGGAGGTACCGGACTCGGTACCATCCGAGGTCGTGGTATCCTCCGTTCCGGTCACGGTTACGGTCCCATCCCCGTCGACGGTCTCGCCCTCCAGCGTCTCGCCGTCGACCGCTACCTCGACCTGGCAGCCGGACACCCCCAGCGCGGCGAGAAGCGCCAGCGCCGTGGTCCCGCGTACATAGCCCCGGTTGTTCTGTCGCATGTCTGATTCCCCGTATTCTGCGTTCATGGACGTTCCAATGGCGTCGGGCGTAATAAAAACGCAGTCGGGGCTCACGGTTTGCGACAGGTTTCACGATCCGCACTCCCTGGCAGAACCAATTACTCAAATCGGGACCGGCTTGGCAGTCCGAGCGTGAGCCACGCCCCACTGTCCGTGTGAACCAGTTCCGGACTCGATACGGGAGAGCGAGGCCGCGACGCCCTAGCGGGAGGGGAAGAGGCGGCGCTTGAGGGAGCGGGCCAGCGCCTCCGCACGCAGGGAGAGCCGGGGCCGCTGGAGGATGAACCAGGCAAGGTCGGCCGAGTCGTTCGAGGAGGAGGCGGCCCCGGTGGCCAGGCTCTGCTTGTACCGGGTATCGCCGCCGAGGAAGTCGTAGAGAGCCTCGCCCCGGGCCGCGTTGTGACGGATGGCCGCGGCATGCGCCATGAGGCCCGGCTTGATGCGGTTGTCTTCCAGGCGCGGGATCCCGCACTGGTAGAAGAGCACCCGGCCGTTGGCAACGAGGTTGTAGAGGTAGCCCAGCTCCTGGTCGCCGGCTCGCAGCGCCAGGAGCTGGATACCGTCATCGAAGTGTCGCGCCACCAGCCGCCGGTGGAAATCGAGGAACCACTCCTCCCCGAAGACCCCGGCCTCCCCTCGCTCCTGCCAGCTCTCCTGGTGGATGGCCGCCAACCGGTCCAGGAAGACCGCGCCCTCCCCGGGATCGGCGGCCTCCTCCAGCCGGAGCGGGCCCCAGGTCTCCTCGGCCAGCCGCCAGGAGCGCCGGATCTGGCTGCGGGTATTCCGCCCGAGGAGATCGAGGTAGTCGCCTCCCTCGGCCTGGCGCCGCCGCACCGCCTCCAGATCCACCCGGGGAGAGGGAATCGCCTTGCGCGAGATCCCGATCAGGCCCGGTGGCACTGTCGCCAGGGCATGGCCGGGTAAGGCGGCCGTGTCCAGCCCGGGCAGGTGGAATTCATCCCAGCCCGCGGGAAGGGCCGCCAGGAGTTCGGACCAGGCCAGTGAGCGCCCGGGAACGGCGTTGTACTCGATCCAGAGGTTATCGTAGGTCGGGTAGCCGGTGGCATTGAGATGGCATTCCCGCACCGGGAAGAGGCCGTGGCGCCAGCGTCGGCGGCGGCCGATGAAGAAGGCGGCCTCGGGCTCCGTTACCGAACCGGCCACGGCCAGCCGCAGGTCGAGCCCCGGCGGCAGGCAGGCCAGCCAGTTCTCCACCCAGGCCCAGCGCAGGAACCAGGGGGGGTGAAAGCGCGCCTCCAGGCTCCGCCAGGCCGTCTCCACCTCCCCGGCCTCCCGCCAGGGGTCCAGCCAGCGCCAGGGGAGGGTCACCTCGGCGGCCATCGTTGCCGTCCGGCCGGCACTGTCAGGAGGCGACATGGCCCCGCACCTCCGTTCCATCATTCCCGGCCCGCATGGGCGGCGGCGGGAGGCGGTAGTCGCGGAACGCGCCGGGGTCGCCGCTCTCCCCGGCCTCGGCGGCCTTGATGATGTTGTAGCACTCCCGGGCGGTGACGTAGTGGAGGCGGTAGCGCTCGCCATCGTTGTAGGCCCGCTCCAGGTGCTCGAACATCCGGTCCACCGGCTCCCCCAGCAGGGTATCCATGTCCCCCTCCTGGGTGCCGTGGGTATGGACCTTCACCACCACCCACTCCGGACGCCCCTCCACGTGGACGCCCTCGCGCACCCACTGGTCCACCCGCGCCGGGGTGGGCGGGAAGGCGCGGCGCAGGTCGGCATTCTCGATGCGCGGCATGAGGCCCCACTTGCGGTCGTGCCAGGCGAGACCCAGCGGACCCTGGATGATCATCAGGTCGCCGCTGGCCCGCCCGCCCACGCGGACCGGTTCGCCGCGGTCGTGGGACTTGGGTCGATCGGGGTCGTCGGTAGCGTAGTAGAGGCTGTTGATCTGCGCCGTCTGCGTATCCGAGGGGGCCGAGGGCAGGGTGAAATCGGCGTAGCAGCCGGTCTCCCGCAGGATGTCGATCTCGTTGTTGACGCCGCACCAGCGGCCGTCCGCCCGGCTGTTGTCCAGGCACCAGTTGCCGTGGATGAAGGCGTAGACCGGGTGGCCCGTTGCCGGATCCCGCGGCAGCGCCCCGTGCTCGGAATCCAGGGTCTCCACGAAGCCGTTGAGGGTCCGGCGCAGGTTCTCGGCCGTGTCGTCATCGTGGTGAAGGTGGACCTCGATCTCCCCGTAGCCGGCGGCGCAGAGCCCCACCAGCGCCTCCAGGTGCTCCCGGCGATACTCCTCCTCGGGATAGAAGAAGGTGTGCTGGGGCGGTCGACCGTCGGCATCGCGGTGCCCTTCCGCCAGGCGGGGATAGTCGCGGCACCAGCGCGCCACCCGGGCCCGCTCGGTCTCGATATCCGCCCCGCCCCAGCGCGGCTCGAAGTGATCCACGAAGCAGAAGAGGACGTGCACCGGCCCCGGCTCGCGGTGGCGCGGGCGCCGCCGGCGGAGATAGGCCGGCAGCCACTGGTGCATGTTGCGTCGTCGCACCAGTAGCACCACACCCCCGGCTGCCAGCAGGAGGGCCGCCAGGAGCAGGCCGATGAGGATCGCCATCATGTCGCCTCCGAATTGCGCCGGGTCCGGTTCCACGCCCCGCCACTGCCCCCGACCAGCCAGCGCAGGAATCCCAGGAAGAGCGCCACGTTCATGGCCGCCAGGGAGATGGGTGCCCGGGCGAGTCCCGGCAGGCGGCGGCCGGCGGCGAGCCACAACCAGCCACCCACCGCCCAGCCATAGCCGAGGATCTGGAGCACCAGGATCCCGATGTAGAGCCCCTCCCCGCTCACGGCCAGGGCGATGCTGGTCGCCAGCGCCACCAGGGCCAGGTGGGGTACCAGCCAGCGCAGCACCTTGTGGGAGAGGAAGGTGAAGGCCCGCGCCCCGTGGCGCGGATGGAGCATGCCGACGAAGCGGGCGAAGGACTGCCAGTTCCCCACCCCGATGCGGATCCGGCGGCGGAACTCATCGGCCAGCGCCTCCGGCGTCTCCTCCACCGCCCGCGCCTCGGGGTCGTAGACCACTCCCCACCCCTCCTCCGCCGCGACCATGGCGGTATGGAAATCATCCACGATGGTCCCCGCCGGCAGGGCGCGGAAGGCGTCATGGTGCAGGGCGTAGACGGCGCCATTGGCCCCGAGAAGGCCCCCGATACGGCTCTCGTAGAACTTCAGGACCTGCTCGTAGCGCCAGTAGACGCCGTCCTGATTGCTGCCGTCATTCCCCTCGAGATGGAGTTCCCCGCAGACCACGCCCACGGCCGGGTCGGCAAAGTGGCGCACCAGCTGCTCCAGGGTCCGGGGCTCGAAGCGGGTGTTGGCATCGGTCAGGATCAGGATCCCCTCCCCCACCCGGGAGACGAGATCATTGAGCACCGCCGCCTTGCCCCGCCGCTCGCGGAAGTCGATGACCTCGATGCGGGGGTCGGCCACGGCCCGGGCCTCGGCCACCGTGGCGTCATCGGAGGCATCCGACCCGACGAGGATGCGGAGTTCCCCGGGATACGCCTGGGCCAGGAGGTTGTAGAGCCGGGGCCCGATGGAGCCGGCCTCGTTGAAGGCCGCGATGATCACGGCCACCGGCGGCGGCTCCGCCGGAAGCGCCGGTGTCCGACGCTCCCCCTTGCCGGTCACGAAGCGCAGATCACCGGCCACCTGCCCCCCGGTGGCGGCCACGATGAGGACGATGGGATAGAGGGCATAGGTATAGACCACTCCCACCACCGCCAGCCAGAAGAGTAGCTCCAGTCCGATCATCTCCCCTCCTCGCCCGCTCCGGGCACCAGGGCCAGGAGCTGGGCGGCGTTGTCCCGCCACTGCCGTTCCCGGCGGATGTAGTCCGCTGCCGCCGCCCCCACGCGGCGCTGCTCGGCCTCGTCACCGGCCACGGCCAGGGTCCGCTCCATGCCGGCCGGGATGTCTCCCGCGGGGAAGAGCCAGCCGGTCTCGCCGTCGCCGATGACCTCCGTGAGCGGCCCGTAGTCCGGCGCCACCACCCCCAGCCCCATGGCCATGAACTCGAAGACCTTCATGGGGGAGCCGTAGGTGTTGGAGTCGGGGAGTACCGCGAAGTCCATGGCCGCCATGAGTGCCGGGACCTCGGCATGGGGAACCCGTCCGGTGAGCCGTACCTGATCGGCGAGACCCGCCGCTTCCACCGCCTCGGCGATGGCCGGGTAGCGTTCGCCGTCCCCCACCAGCAGCAGCACCAGCTCGGGCCGCTCCCGGAGCCGGGGCAGGATGGCCTCCACGAAGGGCTGGATCCCGTGCCAGGCGACGAAGGCACCGACGTAACCGGCCACCACGCGCCCCTCGAGGCCGTACTCCGCGCGGATGGCCTCGCGATCGTAGCGGTCCGGGTCGAAGAAGACCGCGGCATCGGCCGCGTTGGGGGAGATCACCGCCGGGGAGAGGTCACCGTAGGCGGCCTCGGCGGTCTCCCGGAAATTACGGGAGATGAAGACTCGCCCGCTGGCCGCCCGCAGCACGCGGCCCTCGATGGCGCGCGCCAGACGGCGCCAGGACAGCGGTCGCACCCGCTCGAGCAGCGCCGAGTCGTTGATCTCGAGCACCACGGGGATCCCCCGCCGCCGCGCCCAGAGCACGGTGGCAAAGAGGAAGAGGGAGTAGCGCTCGTAGATGAGATCCCATTCGCCGTCGCGCCGGGCGGCGCGGGAGAGTCGCGGCCAGGTATAGGCGTTGTAGGCCAGCTCCAGCGCCTCGAAGGCCCACTCCGGCAGGCGCGTGGTAACCCAGCGGATCACCGCCTGGGCCCGGCCGGGGCGCTGATCGGCCCGCTCCTCCGGGGCCTCCGGATCGGCCCCGGGGAAGGAGAGGATGGACACCTCGTGGCCCATGGCGCGCAGGGCCTCGACGATGCCGCGGATGTGGACGCCCTCCACGCTGCGACCGCGGGTGCGGTGGTGATAGAGGATCCTCATCGCCCGACCTCCCAGCCCGGCAGTCTGGCGAAGGTCAGGCCGGCGGCCTTCCACTCCGGCAGGAGCCGCTCCAGGGCCCGCGGCGTGACGGGACTATCGTCATGGAAGAGCAGCACATCCCCCGGCCCCGGTGGATGCTCCCGGAGGTGCTCCACCAGTTCGTCGACGTCGGTGAAGCCGCCATCGCCGCTATCCAGGGACCAGTGGATCGGCCCCCGTCCGCGCAGGGCGAGCCAGAGGCCGAAGAGGGGCCGGAACCGCCCCTGAGGGGCCCGGAACGGTCGTCCCCGAAGCCTGTCGTGACGCCGCAGAATCCGTTCTGCCGCCCGCATCTGCCGCCACTGGCCCAGACTCCCCAATTGCCCGAAGTGCCGGTGGGTCAGGGAGTGATTCCCGATGAGGTGCTCATCGGCCACGATGGCATCCACGGCATCCGGAAAGCGCTCGGCAGCCGTCCCGATGAGGAAGAAGGTCGCCGGGACCTCGTGGCGGCGCAACACGTCGAGCAGCGCTGGTGTCCCCACCGGATGGGGGCCGTCGTCGAAGGTCAGATACACCTCGGGCCGGTTGCGGGTACTGCGAAGGAGCCAGGCGCGGATCAGGCGCTTGAGTTCCTGGATCAGTCGGGTCTTCATGATGTCTGGAATTCCTCCCCTGTTCCGGTCGCCCGGGACAGCAGGGCATCGGTCTCGCGGGCATTGGTCGCCCAGTCGAAGCCGGCCGCGTGGCTGGCGATGCGGGGCCGGTCCCAGCGCCGTCCCATGGCCTCCTCCAGGGCCGCCGCCAGCTCCTCCTCCCGCCGGGGCGGGTGCAGGATCCCGGCCTCGTCCGGAACCACCTCCGGGATCCCGCCGACCCGGGAGGCAACCACCGGCGTCCCGCAGGCCATGGACTCCAGCAGGCAGTTGGGAACGCCCTCGGCATGGCTGGGGAGCGCCGTCCAGTTGGCGGCGTTGAACCACTGACCCAGCTCGGTATGAGGCCGGCCCCCGTGGAGATGGACCCGCTCCCCGATTCCCAGGCTCGCGGCCCGGTCGGCCAGCGAGTCCGACTCCGGCCCGTTCCCCACGTAGTGGAGATCGACCCGGGGCTGAGCGGCCGCCACCCTGGCGAAGGCCGCCAGGAGATCCTGGCAGCCCTTGGAGTCCTTGAGGTTGCCCACGAAGAGCAGGACTCGCCGACCGGGAGCCAGCCCCAGGGCCTGTCGCGCCTGGCGCCGATCGCCGGGCTGGAATCGGGCAGTATCCACGCCGTTGTAGATCACCCGGATGCGGTCCGGTGCCGCCCCCAGGCTGCGCGCCTCCCCGGCCAGGGCCTCGCTCACCGCCAGTACCCCGGCGGCCCGCCGCAGGGCGAAGCGGATCTGGGGCCGATGGAGGCCGCCGGTGGCCATGAGGTTGAGATCGGAGCCGTGGACCTTCACCACCAGCGGCACTCGCCACAGGGCCGCCAGCCAGGCCCCGGCCACGGCATCCGGATAGGCCCAGCTCGCCAGCAGCGCGGCGGGCCGGCGCAACAGGCGGCCCGGCCGGGCGGCCGCGAGGGAGGCCAGGAGACCGAGCGGGTGGAGGGCACGTCCCACCCGCGGCGGGTACCAGTAGGGGAACCAGTCCACCCGCCCGGCCAGCCCCGCGGGCAGGGGGGGCGGCGCGGGTCGACGCCGGAGCCAGGTCGGCCACTCCACCGGCACCATCACGCGCAGCGGACGACGGCCGGCCAGATGGGTAAAGGCCTGGAGATTGAAGGTCCCGCGGCCCGGCTCCCAGGGTGTCGGGAAGAGATTGGTCAGGATCACGGTCTCGTTCATCTCGCCCCCGCCTCCCGGTAGAGCGCCTCGTAGCTGTGGGCCATGGCCTCCACGGAGGCATGCTCACGCGCCCAGCTCCCGGCGTTCTGCCCCATGAACAGGCGATGTTCCGGCGCGGCGAGGAGTTCGCTCACCACGGTGGTGAGGGCGGCCGTATCCCCCGGTGGCACCACCCGCCCCCGCAGGCCGTCGGCGACGATGTCGGCGTTCCCCCCGACCCGGGTGACCACGGCGGGCAGGTGGGCCGCCGCCGCCTCCAGCAGGGCGATGGAATAGCCCTCGGTCCGGGAGGGCAGGACAAAGAGGTCGAAACCGGCCAGCAACTCCGGGACATGGTCGCTGTCCCCCAGGAGGAAGACGGCGGCCTCCAGGCCCGACCTGGCGATATCCTGGCGGAGTTCGGCCTCCAGGGGGCCGCCCCCGATGATCACCAGGATGGCGTCGGGATGGCGCTGGCGGATGCCGGAGAAGGCCGCCACCAGCCGCCCCTGATCCTTGGCCGGATTGAGCCGGCCCACCGTCCCCACCACCGGCCCGCCGGGCTCCAGTCCCAGCTCGGTACGCAGGGCATCCCGTCGGCGCGAATCCCGCGGCAGGAAGCGGTCGACCCGGATCCCGTTGTGGATTACCCGCCCCTTGCGCGGCGGGATCAGGCCATTGCGGACGTACTGATCCAGCGCCGCGCGGCACACCGCGACGCCGAAGTCCGTCCGCGTCATGGCCAGCCGGAAGAGACGGCGGGAGCGCCGGCTGTCCGCCGCCTGCCCCAGGCCGTGACGGGTATTGATGCGCCCGGTTCGCCGCCCCGGGGAGGCGGCGACTGCGTACTGGTGGGGCATGGGATTGTGGCTGTGGATCACCTCGGGCCGCCACGACCGGAAGAACCGGCGCAGTTCGCCCAGGGCGCGCAGATCCGGGCCCGGCCGCTTGCCCGCCGGATGGACAACCACACCGGCCGCCTCGGCCTCCGGGGCCAGCTGCCCCGGCTGAAAGAGCGTCGCGATGGCGACCCGATGGCCGTCCGCCTGCTGCGCCGTGGCGAGGTCGACGACCATGCGTTCCAGGCCGCCCCGCTCCAGATTCTCCACAACATGGACGATGTTCATGTCTCCTCCAGCCGGGAGAGCGTCACCCGGAGCTTGCCGCTGGCGGTAGTCGGGAGTTCGTCCATGGCGCGGTAGGTCACCTCCATGGCGTCATCATTCAGTACCCGGCGGATCTCCGCCTCGATCTGCTCCTGATCGGCCGCGGTGAACTCCGGCCCCAGGACGTAGCGCACCTCCAGGCGATCCAGCGCCTCCTGGACCACCTGGAAGCGGCGCACCCCCTCCACCGGTCGCATGACGTTGAAGAAGTACTCACCCGGAATGGTGGCCCCGGACGGGGTCCGAAGGATGTCCAGGCTGCGCCCGTCCAGCCGGTCCAGTACCGGGAGGCCGCGTCCGCAGGGGCAGCCGGCGGCCCCGGGCAATCCCTGGTCGCCATTGCGATAGCGCACGAAGGGAAAGCCGAAGTTGTGCAGGTCGATGATGGCGAGATCCCCGCCTTCAGTGGCCGGCTGGCCGGCCTCGTCCACCGCCTCCACCACCAGGTGGTCGCTGTTGAGGTGCATGCGCCCGTGCTCGCACTCCGAGGCGATGAGCATGAATTCCCGGCAGCCGTAGGTATTGAAGACCGGGGATCGGAAGGCCTCCTCGATGAGTTCGCGCTGACTGGAATAGAGCTGCTCGGCGGCAGCCAGGACGCCATCCACTCGCGGCAGTTCCCGCCCCTGGCGCAGGGCGTAGTCGGCGAGTGCCTGCAGGGGGGCCACGTAGCCGACGATGGCCCGCGGCCGGTAGCGCAGGAGCTGCCGACGCAGGGACTCCAGAACCTCCGGGTCCAGTCGATTGGTATCGAACATGCGCCGATGGAAGAAGCGGTGGAAGGCCGCCTCCTTCAATTGCGCCAGGCGGGTACGCTCCGCGACCGGCGCCCCCCAGAGATAGGCTACGCGCCGCCCCGGGGCGGCGCCGGCCCAGCCGTAGCCGCGGAACATCACGGCCATCCGCCGCTCATCGCTCTCGCGGGTGAAGCCGAAGTGCAGCGGTTCGCCGGTGGAGCCCCCGGTGTTCTTGGTCATCACCCGGTCCTCCCACCCTTCGGCGATGAAGGCCTGGCGATTCTCGCGGATGGCCGCCTTGTCCACGGTGGGCAGGAAGCGCAGATCGCCGACACCGGTGAAGTCGTTGACATCCACCCCGGCGGCGGCCCAGGTCTCGCGGTAATAGGGGACCCGGCGCTGGCAGTGGTCCAGCAGCACCTGCAGCTTCTGCCACTGGAGATCGGCCAGCTCCTGCGGCGACCACCACTGCTGCGCCTCGTACTCCCGCCAGTAGTTCGTGGTTCTGCCACCCCGGAGCCGGTCCCGGAGCGGTAGCAGTGCCTTCTGGAAGAGGGTCTCGTACATGGGCTACTCCGTAGTAGCGGGGCGTGCCCCGACGCGGTCCAGCAGGAAGGCACCGCCCGGCACCAGCCACCGGATCCCCGGCCGCTTGAGCAGGCGGTGCCCGGTGGCCAGGTCGGTGGCCGTCCAGCAGCGCAGGCGCAGGGTTGCCACCAGGTAGATGGCGACGAACAGGACCCCGCCCACCAGGAGTTCCGCGACGGAGCCCAGAACCCAGCCCAGGGGCCAGACCAGGACCAGGGCCAGGCCGCCGGCCAGCGTGGCCCGCAGGGCGATGCCCAGCGGGAGGCGGACCCCCAGATCCCGACAGGTCAGCGCGATAAGGAAGAGCGACGACCCGATGGTGGTGGTGCTGAAGGCGATCACCGCCCCGGTCAGGCCGTAGTTGGCGATGAGGACCCAGTCGAGGGCCAGGGTGATCGCCACCAGCACGAGATTGAGTCGCAGAAGGACATGCTGCCGATCGGAGCTGATCTGATAGCTGCTGCCCCCCTGCGAGATGATGTGGAAGGAGCTGGCAACCAGTAGCGCCGCCAGCGGGACGGCGGCATCCCGGAATTCGGCCCCGTAGAGGAGCCCCACGAGGTTGTCCGCATAGAGCAGCCCGCCCGCCATCAGCGGCAGTCCCAGCAGCCAGAGGTACCGAGTGGACTCCACGAAGGTGCGCCCGGCCGTCGCTTGATCCCGGGCCACCGCCCGCGCCATGGCCGGCAGCAGAATGGTGCCGACGATCCCCGGCACCAGCGTCGCCGCCGCCGTGGAGAGCGTGAAGGCCACATTGAAGTAGGCGATGGCGCTGGTCTCCGCGAACAGGCGCAGGAAGAGGACCTCCGACTGCTTGAAGACCAGGAAGGCCAGCAGGGTATTGGCCGTTGCCAGGAGGATGTGGCGATGCAGGCGCGGGCGGAGCGCGGCGACCCGCTCCGGCGCGCCGGGATCGGGAATCGGGGGACGGCCCAGGAATACCCGCAGCAACAGGAAGTAGGCCAGGCCGGCCCCCGTGAAGACCGCCAGGAAACCGGCCAGCCCGGCGCCCACCGATGAGGCCACGGCGACCGCGACCGTATTGGCCGGTGCGACCACCAGGATGGTCAGGGCGATGGCACGAAAGTCTTCCCGCCCCTTCGCGAGCCCCTGCCGGAACATGTAGGAGGCCTTGAAGACCGTTGCCAGAAGGACCAGCCAGAGCAGTACGCCCGGTGCGTCGCCGGGGAGGATGGAATCGCCCGCCAGCGCGATGATACCGCTGCCCAGCGCCAGGAAGAGGCCCGTGGTCCAGTGGTGGAACCGATTGACCCGGCGGAACAGCGCCCCCTCCGCCCCCTCGTCTCCCCGGCCCCGCAGTTCCGCCAGGAACTTGATCAGCGCGGTGGGCTGGCCGCCATTGATGAGCAACAGGGAGAGGTGGCTCAGCCAGATGGCGAAGGCATAGATGCCGTAATCCGACGGCCCCAGCGCCCGGGCAATCATCACCGACATCACCATGCCGAGGAAGTACTCCACATACCGGCCCGCCGTCGCCCAGGCCGTATTCCGGAGCAGAGAGACCGGCGCCCTCATGACGCCGCCCCCAGCAGACCCTTGATGACGACAAAGAAGGCGGCCGCCAGGACCAGCGCACCCAGGGCCGCCCGCTCCAGCACCCGCCCCGGACCGGGCGCCTCCAGCCCCCTGTTGCGCCGATACCCCAGGAAGGCACCGACGGCCACCGCGGCCAGCAGATAGAGGATGATGTTGTAACTGCGACTGAGGAAGAAGGCGGAGACCCCGATCCCCACGAAGGCGATGAGCAGCGCCCGGGCGAGATCCGCCCATTCGCGACCCGCGGGGTCCGCCACGGCGTCCCCGTACTGCTGCCAGTGGCCAAGCACCCGGAACAGCAGCCAGACCACGCCGCCGAAGAAGGCCAGCCAGAAGGTCAGTCCCAGCAGGCCGGTCTCCGCCAGCACCAGGACGAGGGAGTTGTGCGCCGTCAGCGGATTGAACTCCGTGAACCGCCCCCAGCCCACCCCGGTGAGCGGATTGCTCTGAAACATCTGCATGCCGTTGTACCAGGCCTCCACCCGGCCGTGGGCCGAGGACTCTCCCGGATCCAGGTCCGTGAAACGGCTCGGCAGGAGCAGCAGGAGGACGGGTAGCACCAGTGCCGCGAGCAGGGCGCTCACCGTCCAGCCGTAGCGGCGGGCGAAGTAGACCCCGAGGACCGCCAGGGTAGCCAGGAGCGTCCCGCGGGATCCGGTGAGATAGATGGCGTAGAAGACGACGGCGACTCCCAGCACCAGGGGCAGCCGCACCGCCGGGCTGCGGCTGCGCCCGAAGAGGAAGAAGGCCATGGGCAGGGTCATGACCAGGAAGAGGCCCAGGTCATTGGGGTCGTGGAAGAAGCCGATATAGCGGATGCGCCCGGCCAGCAGCTCGGCCCCGGTCCAGCCGGTCCCGGTCAGGTGCTGCTGGATCCCGTGCAGCGACATGTAGACGGAGGCACCGAAGAGCAGCACCAGGAAGACCCGCTGGCGCGACAGCGTACTGACCACCGTGGCCACCAGCAGGAAGATCAGGAGGATGGGCAAGAACTCGGATATTACTGCCGGGATCCCGCCGAGCCAGCCCAAGGCGACCCGGCTGGCGACCATGGCCAGGACCAGCCCCACCAGCAGGACAAAGGCCGGTGCGCCGAAATCCTTCTCCCGCGCCAGGATCCAGGCGGCCACCGCCCCCATCATCACCACCGGCATCAGCGGCAGCCCCTGGACCCCGGGCAGGAACTCGTGGGGACGGATGAGCAGCAGCACCAGGTAGGCGATGAGGAAGTGGAAGGGGCTCAGGGCCCAGACCGCGGTCTGCAGGAGCAGCGCCAGCCGGGGCACCCAGGCGCCGTCCACGGCACTGGAAGTCGGGCGGTTCACTTGAACACCTCCGGACAGGCCAGCATGGCGCGAAATCGATCATGGTCGATGTAGCGCTCGATCCGCTGACGCCGCAGCGCAAATCGATCCGCCGTGCGGCGCCGATTGAATCCGGGCACGTAGGCACAGGCCAGGCGGTAACCGGCCTCCCGCGCCGCTTCCCGGACCCGGTGACCGTGGGCATCGGCCCCGCCCACGGGGTAACTCAGGGTGGTCACCGGGCTTCCCGTCATGGCCTCCAGGTCATGCCGGGACTGGGTCAGCTCCCGCCTCAGGGTGGCGTCATCACACCGCGAGAGGACCGGATGGCTCACCGTGTGGGAGCCGATGGAGATCCCGCCCTCCACCAGCGCCTGGAGCTCGACCCGGGAGAGGGGGCGCGAGCCTTCATCGAGCTCGTCGTCCTCCCCGATCTCGGTCCGCCAGGCCTCCAGCTGTTCCTGGCGCCGGGGCTCCTCGAGCTGCTTGAGATGGCCCAGGGCGGCCCAGCCGGCCCGCCGGCGACTGTCCATGCAGGTCAGCGACCAGACTTCGCCGGCGATGGTCATCCGTTCGGCCTGCGTGGTGTTCACCCAGTGGGCGAGGCCGTCGAACCAGAAGGGGGTCCGCGAACCGACATAGCCGCTGCTGACGAAGACCGTGGCCGGGATCCCGTGGCGGCGCAGGATGGGCAGTGCACAGGTAGCGTTATCGGCGAAGCCGTCATCGAAGGTCACCGCCACCGCCCGCCGCGGCAGCCGGCGCCCCCGACTCCAGCGCCGCCAGACCTCCTCCAGCCCCACCGGGTGATAGTGACGCCGGATCTCGGCCATCTGGCGATCGAAGGCGGTGCTCGAGGCGCTGACCAGGTCGATGTCCCAGGGGAAATCCGCCTCCGGACCGGTATCCACCACGCGGTGGTAGGCAAGGATCACCACCCCGTCGTGGCCGGCGTGCCAGAGCCGGGCCAGAGGTCGCATCATGCCGGTCCGCCCCAGCCAGCTGGCCAGGCGGTCGCGTCGACTCCGGGTCGTCATGCCCTGGCCTCCGTGGGGAGCAGGGAGGGCCGCTCCAGGCAGTGCCGGGCCCAGATCCCGGTGGTCACCACCACCAGTAGCGCCCTGCGATCCGCGGGCGTCAGCCGGCAGCCCCGTCGCCACCGCATTACCAGCCGGCCGACTCGATCGGGATCGAACAGGCCGGTCACCTCCACCAACCCCGGATCCAGATAGCGTCCCAGGGTGGCCTCCCCGGCCCCGGGGAGCGGTGCGACCCCGCTCCCGGTCCGGGAAGGACCGGTCCCTCGACGCGCCCGATGCAGCGCCCGGCGCAGCACCGGGGCATGCGGTCGCGCCGCTGCCGCTGCCACAACGTCGGGATCCAGCCAGGGGCTCTCGACCACTATGCCCATGGCGGCCAGGACCGAGCCGGGCCGCCGCCCGCCCAGCCAGAGGGTCAGCTCCAGATGGAGGGCGCGATGGAGACCCGGCCACAGCGCGAAGTCCCCGGGGAGGCCCTGCTCCAGCTCCTCCAGCGGATCCTCGGGCAGCGCCTCTCGAACACCCGGCAGATAGAGCGCCCGGATCCGCGCGTTCTGGTCCCAGCGCGGGAGGTGGCTGAAGGTGACGGCATCCGGGCTGTCGAGCCCCTGGCCGTAGAGGGCACGACGCCATTCGGGGCCGGTGCCCGCCAGACGCTCGGGATCGAGGGCGTCCAGCAGCCGAGGCCGCCCAATGGAATCGGGCTGGCGCGCCCACCCCCGCCGCACGGCCAGCTCCGCCACCAGACGACTTTCCCCCGAGACGAGGCTGCCGCCGGCGGTGGTCACCACTCGCCCCCGGCCCTGGGACCGCAGGTGTCGGCCCAGCCCCCCCTCCTGCACCGGAGCCAGGGAGACCAGGGGGCTTTCCAGCGCGCGGACCGCGACCTCCAGGTCGCCCGCCTCCATCCATGCACCCGATTCCACCCGTGCCGGCCCCGGGGTGCCGGCCAGCCGGAGCAGCGCGGCGCCGGCCGGCTCTTCCAGGGCGGTCTCCGGGTCGGCGCCGAGGGCGACCGACGCGGACTCGGCACCGGTGGACCTCTCCAGGGCGGCTTCCAGGCAGTACTCGAGCCCCCCTCCGGCGCCTTCGGCCGGGGGGTCCTCTTCGGGGCGGAAGGCGGGCGAGGCGAACCGATGGAGGACCGGGTGGCGGGCATCGATCTCCACCCAGCATCCCGGCGGCACGCGTTCGATCCCCTCGAAGACGGTCCGTGGCGCCACGGGGGCCCCCAGCGTGAAGAGCTGGTCCATGCCGACGGGATCCATCCCGGCCACCTCCCCCAGCACCTCCTGCAATGCCCCCACCCGCGTGGCAAAGCAGACCCGCCCCCGGGCCAGGGCATAGTACAGGGTCTCTCCGCCCTGGCGGTCGCTGGCCAGGATCAGGCGCCCGCGACTCCCGTCCCACGCCGCCAGGGCAAAGGGGCCCGCCAGCCGCGCCAGGGTCGGCCCGGGTTCCGGGGAGAGCAGCCCCTCCTCGTCCGGAACCGGTCTGCCGGCTGCGCCGGCGACTACCAGCCAGCCGCCGCGCTCCAGGCGGTAGACGGGGGACCCCAGTGCCGCCGTGCCGGTGGCCCCGGCGACCAGGCTCTCCTCGGCACCGCCGAGGACCGCGGCCATGCGTGCCAGCTCCTCGGCCCGTGGCGGGGCCAGATGGCGCTGGAGCAGGGCAATGCCGGCAATATCCGCCATCATGAACTCTCCCGCCGCCGGCTCAGGGCGAACCAGCCGTGGCCGCTGGCACCCTCGCCCGTCTGCTCCGGCTTCTCCACCTCGCCCTGCTCCACCAGCTGGTCGAGTTCCGGCGGCGGTCCGGAACCGGGATGCGCCAGGGCGCGGACGACCTCCGTAAGCTCCGCCAGCTGGGCCCGGGTGGCGGCCAGCTCTTCCCGCAGGTCCCCGAGGCCGTCCTCCAGCTGACCGGCGACGTCGCGGATGGCGCCCTCGGTTCCCCCCACCGGGGCCAGGCCCCGGGGACGATCGGTGAAGGGCCGCCAGCCGAGTTCGGCAATGGCCTCGTCCACCGAATCGATGCCGGGATAGCGGCGTCCCTCACCGTAGGCCAGCATCAGGGCGGTATCGCAGAGGACGTTGACCAGCCGCGGCACGCCGCCGCTGTATTCCAGGATCCGCTCGCAGGCCACATCGTCGAACAGCGCCTCGGTGGCCCCCGCGACGGCCAGGCGGTGATTGATGTACTCGACCATCTCGTCGCCGGTCAGGGGACGCAGATGCATCCGCAGCCGGACTCGCTGGAGGAACTGGTCCATCCCCGGGCCGTCCAGGAGATCCCCCAGTTCCGGCTGCCCCACCAGGAGGACGTGCAGCCGCCGACCGCGGCCACCGCCGAACTCGGTGAGCAGGCGCAGCTCCTCCAGGGCATCCCGCCCCAGGGCCTGGGCCTCGTCCACCACCAGCAGGGCGGTGCGCCCCCGCCGATAGAGGCCCTCCAGGTGATCGGTGATGGCGTCGATGAAGGCGACCCGGCTGCCCTCGAAGGGCTCCATGCCGAAGCGGCTCATGAGGGTCTGCAACAGCTCGGCCGGCTCCAGCCGCGTGCGGGCGAGACGGGCGATCGCCACATCCTCCGGCAGACCGGCAAGGAAGTGCTCCACCAGGGTGGTCTTGCCGGTACCGATGTCGCCGGTTACCACCACGAAGCCCCCCTCCCGGAAGAGCGAGTACTCCATGAAGGTCCTCGCCCGGCGGTGGTTCTCGGAGAGGTAGAGGTACTCCCCCTCGGGATCCAGGCGGAAGGGCTCGTCGTCCAGGCCGAAGTGCTCGAGATACATGGTTGTCCCTACCCTCGATAGCTCAGTTCCAGGAGAACGCGGTTCTCCTGGTATTCGCCGGTATCACCGTTGGTCATCCGTTCCGCCCGGGCCCCCTCCAGCCGGACCTCCAGGGAGCGGCGCAACCGGTACCGCAGGCGCAATCCGCCCTCCCGATCGACATCCCGGCGCTCCGTTGCGTCGTAGTCATAGGCGGCGTGGTAGCCGAAAAGCTCCAGTCGGCTGCGGGGGCCGGCAACCACGCCCAGGATGAGGCTTGCCTGCGTGCGCAGTTGATCGAGCGGGGCCTCCTCGTACTCCCGGTCCTCCACTAGCAGGTCCAGCGCCAGGGAGCCCCGGGGCGTCTCGTGGCGGATGCCGATATCCCCACGGCGAGCGAAGAAGACATCTGCGGCGGACTCCACGGCGGCCGGATCGCGCGCGGGCTCCTCGGGCCGGCCCAGCAGATCGCTGGCCGTGTTGCTGTATTCACCCGCCAGGTTCACGCGCAGCTCCGTGACCGCCGTCAGGTCCCGTTCCCAGGCCAGCCGGGCCAGGGCCCCGCCGATGTCATCGCCGGCCGCCCGCTGAATACTCGTCACTCCCAGGTCGGCGACGGTGCGGGTGGTGGCTCCCCGCAGGGAGATTCGGCCGTAGAGGTCCTGGCGGTCGTAGTCCCGGGTCGAGGCCCGCTGCGGGAAATGGGTCCGGGTCATGTCCAGGATGAGCCGGTTCTCCAGGACCGGGCTCGGGCGATAACCCACCTGGAACTGGACCCCGACCCGCTGACTGTCGTTGTCGCTCCGGGAATACCGAAGGTCGGTATAGCGGGCACCCGCGTCCAGGAAACGGCTGCCCCCCAGCCGCAGGCGGTAATCCGGTCCAGTGGAGAAGACATTGACCTGCTGGCGGTTGCCCGGGGACAACGGCTCGGTGGAGCGCTCCTCGACAACCGCGAGCCGCTCCTGGAGCTGCCAGCTCAGTCGCTCGGGAGCGATGTGCCAGGTCAGGTCGGCGCTGCCCTGCCCCCGGACCTCGTCGTTGAAGGTCCCCTCGCGGTAATGGAGGTAGTCGACCCGCACCTCCGCCTGGCCCTCGAGGTAGGAGCGATCCGCCTGCAACTGCGCACCGAGGCTGCCGGTTCGCACCACGTCGGCGACCTCCTGCCCCTCGGGGTTGCGCTGGATGTTGTCGCTGTGTTCCTGGCTCACTCCCAGCTCCCAGGCGGTATCCAGGGCGGTCACGGCGGGCGGCCAGAGGAGCATCCCGGCCACGACCACCGGCCCGAGGCGACACCGCTCAGTCCCAGGTCGGTTCATCATTCATCACGACGCCGGCCAGACGGTCCTGGCCGATGCTGGCCACGGCGTGCTCCATCTGGGGCCGGGTAACCCGACCGTAGGGCACCACCAGGAGGACGTAATCGCAGAGATCGGCGAGGATCCGGGCGTCCGCCGATTCCGAGAGGGCCGGGGCATCCACCACGACGTAGCGGTCCGGATAGCGGCTCTGGACATCCTCCATGAACCGATGCATGCGAACCGTGGTAAAGAACTCCGCCGCCCCCTCGCGTCGGCGCCCCATGGGGATGACCCGCAGCCGCGGGATCCCGCTGGTGTAGAGGATCCGGGCGATGTCCAGGGTGTCGTCCTCGAGATAGTCGGCCAGCCCCAGCTCGGGTCGCAGGTCCAGGATCTCCTGCAGCCGCGGCTCGCCGAGATTGGCGTCGATCATCAGGGAGGTCCGGGACTGGTCCAGGGCAATGGCGGCCGCCAGGTTGAGGCCGGTGAAGGTCGCACCGCCACTGGGCACCACGGAGGTGACCAGGAGCGAGAAGTTGCCGGTGGGCCGCAGTTCGAACAGCCGGGTCCGCAGCTCGCGGAAGCGGTTGGCCACCTCGGGCTGATTCATGCCGGGATGGATGATCCGCCGCTCGTCCAGGAACTCCGCCGTGTGCAGCGGCCCCTCGTCCATGCTGGCGATGGCGCGGCGGTGGTCCTCGCGGCGGCGCAGGGCGCGGTTTCCGTGCCCCGGGCCGAACTCGGCCTCCGGGCCCTTCCCGCCGTGCCCCTCGTCACGGGCCCGTTGCAGGGCATTCTCCAGTTTGCTGGTCATTACACGACTCCGGTGATACGGCCCCAGCCAGCGGCCCCGAAGAGACCCGCCCAGAGCAGGGTGGCGGCCACGAGCCACAGGGTGATCCGCCGCCCTTGACGCCGGTCCACGGGATTCGCCAGGTGGGGGATGACGCCCATGACGGGCACCTCCAGCGTGCGTGACAGCTCTTCGGCGGAGCGCAGCCGCGGGTCGAAGCGGACCAGCAGCACCACCAGCCCCAGCGGCAGGGCAAGGCCCGCGAAGAGCCCACCCGCGGCCACGTGCATCAGGCGGAGCCCGTCCGGCTGGTTGGGCAGCCGGGCCGGCTCCTCGATCCGCAGGGCCAGGCCCTGGTTCTGCTCGTCCATGCTCATGGAGACGCGGGCGTTCTCCCGCCGGCGCAGGAGGTCCTGGTAGATCTCCTTGTTCACCTCGTAATCCCGGGTGAGCTCGGAGAGGACCGCCTCGCTCTCGTGGACCTGCTGTCCCCGTTCGATCTCCCGGTTCAGCTGCTCCTCGCTCTCGGCCAGGCGGGTCTCCAGGGTGTCGATCCGGGTCCGGATCTCCGAAAGCTGACTGCGCAGCTGCTGGTAGAGGGGGTTCAGGGAGATGTTCTCGTCGACGAAGTCCTCCTGTTCCCCGTTCTGCTCGGCGAGCTGCCGGCGCTGGCGTTCATCTTCCACCGCCTGCTTGAGGGTCTCGATCTGGGACTTCACCCGGCGTACGTCGGGGTGGGAGTCGGTGTAGCGCAGGAGGAGGTCATCCAGCTTCTGCTGGAGTTCGGCCAGCTGGCCGCGGAACTGGCCCTCCCGAGTAAGGCTCACCGTGATGGCCGCCTGGCCGGAGAGCTGTCGCTGGAGGGACTCCTCCTGGACCCGCGCCTCCTTGAGCTCCATCTCCGTGCGCTCGATGCGGGAGGTCAGCTCATTGATTCGCTCGTTGATGGAGCGCTCCGAGCCGGCGCGGGCGCCCAGATTGCGGGAGCGGAACTCCTTGAGCTTGCGCTCCGCCTCCACCAGCTTCTGGTGGTACTCCTCCACCTGCTCGTCGATGAAGTTGAAGGCCTCCCGGCTCTCCCGGAGCTTCGCCTCATGGCTGCCCTGGATGAAAAGCCCGGCGAAGAGTCGGGCCACCCTCTGCGCCCGGTCCGGGTCGCTGTCCTGGTAGGTGATCCGGATGAGGTTGTTGCCGTGGCTGGTCACGCGGGTGGCCGACTTGAGGTCCTCCAGCGCCTGTTCCTCCTCGCGGGGGGTCATGTCGGGCTCGCGCAGGCCGGCCCGTTCCAGGACCTGGTTCAGGATCCGCTGGCCGAAGATCAGCTCCCGGGCCAGGCTCGCCCGGTCGGAGACACCGGTGGGAACGGCCGTCCCCTCCATGAGCGGCTGCAGGATGTTGCGGTCATCCACCAGGATGTCGGTACTGGTGGAATAGCGCTTGGGCATGACCAGCCCGACGCTGACCGCCAGGAGGGAGACGATGATGAACAGGGTCACGATCATGACCCGCCGGTGATAGACCTCCCGCACCAGGATCCGGGTCTGCTCTTCCATCGAGAAAGCCATCGCGTGCCCTCCTCAGAAGACCCGCTCGGGGACGGTCACCACGTCCCCGGGCCGCAGCTCGATGTTGCTGTCCAGGTCCCCGTCCTCGAGGATCCGATCGAGGCGCACGGACATGGTCTCCGTCTTCGTACCGGTGCGCCGATAGACCCGGGACCGGGAGGGGGCAGCGAACTCGGTAACACCCCCCGCTTCCAGGACCAGGTCCAGGACGGTCATCCCGGGCCGGTACGGGATCGAAAGCGGCGATGGCACCGCCCCCGTCACCCGGACCCGGGAGAGGTACTCGTGGCTGTTGAGCTCGGTGACGATAACGGCGACCTGGGGGTCCCGGACGAACTCGGACAGCGCCCCTTCGATGCTCCGGGCCACCTCCGGCGGGGTCCGGCCCGCGGCCTCGATCTCGCCCCCCAGGGGGACCGAGATCCGGCCATCCGGCCGGACAGGTACGCTCACCGAGAGGTCCTCGTGTCGCCAGACGCTGACCTGGAGGGTGTCATCCACACCGATGCGGTAGGACTCCACCAGGCGGTACCCCTCCATCCCGTCGGGAGCCACCGGGCCCGCCCCCTCTCCCTCGCGCTGGACGGCCCCGCCGCCACAGCCCTGAAGGACCACTAGCAGCAGGGCCAGGACCGCCAGCAACAGCCCCCCGGGACCTTCCTTCACGATGACGATGCCTCGGCTTCGCGTATTCATGGACTTCCTTCCTTCCTCCGGGGATGGTCCCCGGCCCTGTATGCGCCCGCAGCGCGGCGATGGAATTATTCGGCCGAGCGGTGTGGGCTGCCTACCGGCCACCACCCTGTCTGTCGAAAACGCCCTCAGACCGAGAGGGCCAACTGGACGAATCCCGCTCATCGCGCCCCCTTCCCGAAGAGGACCACTTCCACCGTCTGGATGAGGATCACGAAGTCCAGAAAGAGGCTGTGGTTCTTCACGTAGTAGAGGTCGTACTGGAGCTTCTCCCGGGCATCCTCCTCCGAGGCGCCGTAGGGGTAGCAGAGCTGTGCCCAGCCGGTAATGCCCGGCTTCACCCGGTGACGCTCTTCGTAGTAGGGGATGGCCTCGGCCAGCTGATGGTTGAACTCGGGCCGCTCCGGCCGGGGGCCGACGAAGCTCATGTCGCCCTTGAGGACGTTGATGATCTGCGGCAGCTCGTCGATGCGGGTCTTGCGGATGAAGGCGCCGACCCGGGTGACCCGGACGTCGTTCTGCGTCGCCCACTGCGCCGCCCCCTCCTTCTCGGCATCCACGACCATGCTGCGGAACTTGATGACGCGGAAGGGACGGCCGTGCTCACCGGTCCGGGTCTGGAGATAGAAGACCGGCTGGCGCCAGCCGTCCTCGAGGAGGATAGCCAGGGCCGTTAGCAGCATGATCGGGAGCGCCGGGATGAGCAGGAGGAGCGCGGCGGCCACATCGAAGCTGCGCTTGATGTAGGTCCGGAAGGCCCCCTGGGCATAACCGTCGGTAAAGACCAGCCAGCTGGGATGGATGAGATCCAGCCGCACCTTGCCGAACTCGCGCTCGTAGAAGGTCAGGAGTTCGATGACCTCGATGCCGCTCATGCGGCAGTCCAGGAGTTCATCCATGGGGAAGCTGCGGCGACGATCATCGATGGCGACCACGATCTCCTCCACCTCCTGCTCCCGGGCAAAGTCCTTCAGTCGCCCGGCCAGGTGGATCACCCGCCCCGGGTCCACGGCATCCCGCTCCCCCCGGACGTGGACGAAGCCGACGATAGTGAAGCCCCGCTGGTCCACACGGCGGCGATAGCGGGTAACGGAGGCGGCCCGCTCCCCGGCGCCGAGCACCAGGACCCGGCGCTTGAGCGTGTCGACGTCCACCATCCGGTAGAAGAAGAGGCGCAGGACCACCGAGGCGAGGAAGGCCAGCAGGAGCGCCAGGGCCAGCGCACCGCGCCCGGTGAAGACCGTGGGGAAGATATAGAAGATGAAGGCCAGCCCGGCACCACCCAGGGCAAAGCCCGCGATCTCGCGCAGGATGATCCCGCTCCGCCCCTCACGCAGCCGGGCCTGATAGAGGCCCATGGCTATCAGGGCCACCAGCAGGACCGAGGAAAAGACGATGCCCCGCGGAAGGAGCGGGCCGACGCTCTCGTCGATGGCGGCCGGCTGGTCCGAAAAGCGCAAATAGACGCCTGCATAAAAAGCGACCAGGAATGCGCCGATTTCCACCAGACCGAGAACCAGAAACGGGAGCCTGAGATAGTGCCGGAATATTCTTATTGTTGCCACGTCACACCCTCTCTCCGGGGCTCGCAGTAGCTCTGAGAGCACCGCACAACTGCTACGTGGGGCTATACTACTTCCTGAAGCGCCTTCATGATGTAATTAAATTGTGCAAATAGATGATTTCTGCTCGATCTTCGCCCAGTCAGACATTTCGATAGAAAAACATTCCGCTATAGTGGCCTCGTCCAGGCATCAACGGGGGTGTGTACCCCCGACAACCAACGGAGAGGCCCCATGCAGCTGGAAGAGGCACATATTGGAATCATCGGGATGGGCTACGTGGGGCTGCCGCTGGCGGTGGCCTTCGGCCGCTCCTATCCCACCCTCGGCTTCGATATCAACGAGGAGCGCATCACCGCCCTGCGCGCGGGCGAGGACAGCACCCGCGAGGTGGAGCCGGCGGAGCTGGCGGCGGCGGATCGGCTCACCTTCACCGCCTACCCCCAGCACCTGGCGGACTGCAACGTCTACATCGTCACCGTCCCCACGCCCATCGACCGCTACAAGCGCCCGGATCTCGGCCCGCTACTGGCCGCCAGCCGAACCGTGGGCGAGGTGCTGAAGAAGGGCGACGTGGTCATCTACGAATCCACGGTCTACCCGGGGGCCACGGAGGAGGACTGCGTCCCGGTCCTCGAAGCAGTCTCCGGCCTTACCTACAACCGGGACTTCTTTGCCGGCTACAGCCCCGAGCGCATCAACCCCGGGGACAAGGAACACCGAGTCACCTCCATCCTCAAGGTCACCTCCGGCTCCACGCCGGAGACCGCCGACTTCGTGGATGGCCTCTACGGCCGGGTCATTACGGCGGGTACCCACAAGGCCAGCTCCATCGCCGTGGCGGAGGCCGCCAAGGTCATCGAGAACACCCAGCGGGATCTCAATATCGCGCTGGTCAACGAGCTGGCGCTGATCTTCAACCGGCTGGGGATCGACACCCTGGAGGTGCTGGAGGCTGCGGGGACCAAGTGGAACTTCCTCCCCTTCCGACCCGGCCTGGTGGGCGGCCACTGCATCGGCGTGGACCCCTACTACCTCACCCACAAGGCGCAGTCCATCGGCTACCACCCCGACGTCATCCTTGCCGGCCGGCGGATCAACGACGGCATGGGGAGCTTCGTGGCAGAGCAGGTGGTCAAGCTCATGACCCGGCGCCGACTGCAGGTGGTGGACGCCCGCATCCTCGTCCTGGGCCTGGCCTTCAAGGAGAACTGCCCCGACCTGCGCAACACCCGGGTGGTGGACATCATCAACGAGCTGGCCACCTACCACGCCCGTGTGGATATCCACGACCCCTGGGTGGAACCGGCCGAAGCGCGACACGAGTACGGCATCGACCCCATCGAGGCGCCGGAAGCCGGCGCCTACGACGCCGTGATCCTCTCCGTGGGCCACCGGGAATTCGCCGCCATGGGCGCCGAGGGCCTGCGCGCCCTGCTCAAGCCGGAGGGCGTCCTCTACGACATCAAGCACCTGCTCCCGGCCGAGGCCAGCGACGGGCGACTTTGAGCCGTGATTGGAGGGAGGGGGAGTGCAGCGCTACGTCAGGATTGCAGGTCATCATCCCCTGTAGAGGCGAGAATGCTCTTCACACACGCCTCAAGGGCGGGAAGATGCTCGGTGATAACCGACTCCACCGTGAGGGGATCGATCTCACCGAGGTAGTTATGCACGAGGATGTTGCGGAACCCCTTGATCTCCTTCCACGGAATATCGGGGCAGAGAGCCTGCCCCTCCTCCGGCAGGAACTGGGTCGCTTCGGAGAGGGTCTGCAGATTACGGAGGGCCGCATCATAGAGGATCTCGTCCTCTGACACTCGCCCCCTTGCTTGAATCCGGCGAAGTCGCTCGGCCGTATCCAGGATATGGTGGGCGTGTGCCTTCCAGCGGTTCACAGGTCCACTGCCTCCCGCAGGATCTGCTCGCGCAGATGTGGATTGAGTTCATGCTCCGGCAACACGTCGACGGGGTGGTGGAGCATCTCTCCCAACTCCTCCGCCAGGGGAAGTCGCTGCCGGAACATGTCGTAGCCGGGCTTCAGATCCACCAGGAAGTCGATATCGCTGTCGGGTCGCTCCTCCCCTCGAGCCACGGACCCGAAGACCCGGATCCGGCCCGCACCGTATCGCCGACCCAGATCCGCAATGTCCGCTCGCCTTTGCCTGATCTCCTCCAGTCGCATGAGCGACTCCCCCGGTTGATCGACGGTGATGCCTTCGCTTCTCCCTCATTGTACGATGGCTGTCCCTGACTGCCAGCCGTTTGAACAGCCCCGAAGACGAATGACTCCTGATCCCGATAGACCCATGCTAGCGGACAACCCCCTTTCCGGCGTGGCCCACTTTCTCCGCGGCTTCCGGCTCATGGTGCAGCCCGGGGTGCGCAAGTGGATGGTGATCCCGCTGCTGCTGAACATCCTGGTCTTCGCCGGCGGCATCGCGGCGGGGGCGGCCGGCTTCGCGGAGCTGGTGGCCTGGGTGCAGACGGCCACGCCGGGCTGGCTGGACTGGCTGGCGTGGCTGCTCTGGCCCCTCTTCGTCGTCGCCGCGCTGCTGGTGGTCTTCTACGCCTTCACCCTGGTAGCGGCGCTGGTGGCCGCCCCCTTCGTGGGGCCGCTGGCGGCGGCGGTGGAGCATCACCTCACCGGCACTACCCCGGAGGATGGTGAGGGTGGCATCACCGCGCTGGCCACCGGCGCCGTGGCCGATGTGGGGGCGGAGGTGCGCAAGCTCGGCTACTTCGCCGTGCGGGCCGTGCCGCTGCTCCTGCTCTTCGTGATCCCGGTGGTGAATGTCCTCGCCCCGGTGGCCTGGTTCCTCTTCGGCGCCTGGACGCTCTCCCAGGAGTACCTGGACGCCCCGCTGGGCAATCGCGGCCTGCGCTTCCCCGACCAGCGGCCGGTACTGGGTCAACGGCGCTGGACCGTACTCGGCTTCGGCGCCGCGGCGGCGGTTGCGACGGCCATCCCGGTGCTGAACTTCCTGGTGCTGCCAGCCGCCGTGGCCGGGGCCACCTCCCTGGCCGTGGCCCGTCTCCCCCGCGAGGACTGACCCTGCACGGGCTGAACGTTACGCTGCGTAACAAGCGGGCTTACGAAACGTAACGCCGGCCGCCTCTTCGCCTTGGAGAGACCGCCACGGCGGGCCCTCCCACCTGGCACGACCCTTGTTTGCCTCCCCGGGACATCCCCGGGACCGCTTGCACCCGACAGGCGGCCCGGGGCGCTTTCCGACAGCGCACCATTCCAACAAGGGGAGGAAGACCATGCGCCATACCCTCATCGCCGGCCTCGTGGCCGCGAGCCTGCCGGCCAGCGCCCTCGCCGGCGCCAAGGTGGAGATCAACGACGACGCCAGCCTGGACCTCGGCTTCCGGCTGCAGTCGCAGATGATCCAGTACGACAGCGACGCCGTGGCCGACAGCCGCGACTACAAGATCCGCCGCGGCCGTCTGCGCCTGGGCGCAACCGTCCACGAGAAGGTCTCGCTGTTCATGCAGACCGAGTTCGCCGAGGGCCCCGGGGCCGGGGGCGACGCCCGGGTCATCGACGCCTTCATCAAGTACAAGCTCGACGACTGGGCCCAGGTCATCGCCGGCGAGAACATGGCGCCGAGCCTGCGCCAGTCCACCACCAGCTCCGGCGGCCTCATGGCCATCGACCGCACCGGCCTGGTCTACAAGGACCTCACCTGGGGCGCCCGCGCCGTGGGCGCCTTCACCAACCAGGTCCTCCCGGAGACCGATTCCGGGCTCGGCGGCGATGTCGGCGTGCGCGACATGGGCCTGACCCTGTTCGGCAGCGGCTCCCTCTCCGACAGCACCCATCTGAAGTACTACGTGGGCACCTACGACGGCGCGAGCACCAACAACGACAGCGAGCGCTACACCGCCCGGGTGCAGATGAACTTCGGCGATCCGGAGCCGGGCTACTACAACCTCACCACCTACCACGGCGGCAAGGAGACCTTCGGGATCGGCCTGGCCATGGACGCCCAGGACGAGGTTGCTGAAGCTGCCATCGACGGAAACAGTCCTGCCGAGTGGCACGACTACGAACTCATGACCGCCGACCTCTTCCTGGAGCAGCCCATGGGCCCCGGGGCGCTCTCCGCCGAGGCCGGCTGGATGGACCTCGACCTTGGGGGCGGCAATGAGCACTTTGTGAATTCGGATGGTGCCGTCATGGACGGGGAAGACGATCGCCCCTACTCCGCTACGGTCGACCGCGTCCAGGGCTCCGGCTACTACGCCCAGGCCGGCTACACCGTGGGCGACTGGCAGCCCTGGGTGGCCCACGAGTCCTGGGGCTCCGACGCCGACCAGGACCGGGGCAGCTACGACGCCACCCGCGTAGGCATCACCTACCTCATCGACGGCCACAACGCCAACATCAAGGCCGGCTTCGAGCAGACCAAGGCGGAGAACGCCATCGAAGAAAACAAGCACGGCGGCGAAGACACCATCAACGCCTTCGTACTCGGCGGCTACATCACCTACTAGGCCCCACGCCGGGATCCAGCCCCGAGACGCAGAAAGCCCGCCGCGGCCCCGTGCCCCGGCGGGCTTTCTCGATCCCGGAGGGTCGTCTTCGGCTCAGTCCGGGGCGTGGAGCCGAGCGCGCACCGCCTCCTCCTGCTCCTGCTCCTCGATGGCGGTGCCGATCCAGGCGACGTCGCGGTCCAGCTCCGGCAGGACGACATCCTCCAGGGCGCGGGCCCGGCGGGCGGTGACCCGGTACTCGTCCAGCAGGCGGGCCAGGTTGGCCTCGTGGGTGGCGCGCCGGGCCGCCGCCTCGGTCAGCCGGGCGAAGGCGTCGGCGCAGGCGTCGGCCTCGGCGGAGGGGTCCAGGGCCGGCGCTCCCTCGCCCGGCCGGTAGCGCACGGCGGTGCGCTGGAGCAGGACACCCAGGAAGCCGGAGCCGGCTACCTCCAGCTTCCCCGCCGGTTCCCGGGGTGGCTGCACCCCCAGGTCCTCCAGGCCGTGGCGGCCCACGGCGGCCGCCAGTGCCGCCGCGGCCGCCTCCCGCGCCTCCTCCCACTCGGCCAGCGCCTGCCGCTGGGCCTGAAGCTCCTCCATGATCCGCGCGGCCAGGGAGAGGCGCTTCTCGTCCAGGAAGTGGTAGCCGTCCTGAACGACCTGCCGCTCCTCGCGCAGGTCCAGCAGGGTCGAGGGGGTCGGGCTGAAATCACGTTCCGCCATCGTTCTCCTCCTCGCCACCACCCTCGTCGCCATCGCCGAGATGGTCCCGGATCTGGGCATCGGAGAGGCGATGGAGCTCCGCATGGGGGAGCATGGCCAGCAGCCGCCAGCCCACCGCCATGGACTCCTCCAGGGTCCGCCGCTCCGGCTGGTTCACCAGCTCGGCCTCGAAGCGCTCGCCGAAGCGCAGATAGGTCCGGTCGGTGGCCGGCAGGCTCTCCTCCCCCACCACGCTGGCCAGCACCCGGATCTGGTGGACCCGGGCGTAGGCGGCGTAGAGCTGGCTGGCCAGGTCGCCATGGTCGGGATCGGTGTAGCCGGTGCCGGTGCCGTCCTTCATCAGTCGTGACAGGCTGGGCAGGACCTTCACCGGCGGCTCCAGGCCCCGGCGGTCCAGCTCGCGGTCGAGGACCATCTGCCCCTCGGTGATGTAGCCGGTGAGATCCGGGATGGGGTGGGTGATGTCGTCCGACGGCATGGTCAGGATGGGCAGCTGGGTGAGGGAGCCCTCCTGCCCGCGCAGCGCCCCGGCGCGCTCGTAGAGGGCGGCGAGATCGGAGTACATGTAGCCGGGGTAGCCCTTGCGGCTGGGGATCTCGCCGTGGCTGGCGGATACCTCGCGCAGCGCCTCGCAGTAGTTGGTCATGTCGGTCATCACCACCAGGACGTGCCAGCCCTCCTCGAAGGCGAGGTACTCGGCGGCGGTGAGCGCGAAGCGCGGCGTCAGCAGCCGCTGGGTGGAGGAGTCGGAGGCCTGATTGAGGAACATCACCGTCCGCTCCCGGGCGCCCCCCTCCTCCATGGCGCGACGGAAGGCGGCGGCGGTGTGCGAGGGGATGCCGATGCCGCAGAAGACCACGGCGAAGGGCTCGTCGCCGCGCAGCCGCGCCCCCTCGGCGATGCGCACCGCCAGGCGGTCGTGGGGCAGGCCGCCGCCGGAGAAGAAGGGCAGTTTCTGCCCCCGCACCAGGCTGTTGAGGAGGTCGATGGTGGTGATCCCGGTCTCGATGAAGTCCCGAGGCACGTCCCGGGCGGCGGGATTGAGCGGGTCGCCGTCCACCGGCCGCCGCTGGCGGGCGGCCACCGGCGGGCCGTCATCGGCCACCCGGCCCAGACCGTCGAAGATCCGGCCGAGCAGGTCGGGGCCGACGCCGAAGTCCACCGGCGCGCCGGTGAGGCGCACCCGGGTATCCGCCAGGGCCAGGCCGCCGGTCTCCTCCAGCACCTCCACGGTCATGACATCCTCGTCCAGGGCGGCGATCCGGCCCAGCCTCGGCTCGCCGTCGGCGCCATAGACGGTGACCGCCTCGTCCAGGCCGACGTCCATGTTGCGGCGCAGGAAGAGCAGCGGCCCCTCGATGCGCGTCAGGGTCCCGTTTACGTAGGCCTCAGCGCGCATAATCCCCCTCCTCTCCTGCTTCCTGCTCCAGGTTGGCCAGGGCGGCATCGATAGCGCCCGGCAGCGCCTCCAGCTCCTTCAGATGCTCCTCGCCGTACTCCTCGCCCAGCCGCCGCAGCCGGCGGGTCAGCTCCAGACCGGCGATGGCGTCCACCGGGACGCCGCTGTCCACCGCCGCCCGCGCCCGGTCGATGAAACGCACGAAGGCGCGCTGCATGGCGATCTGGCGCGCCGGGGAGCAGTGGCGGTCGGTGGGCGACAGCGCCGACTGGCGCAGGAAGCCCTCGTTGACCAGCTCCGCCGAGAGCAGGGTGATCCGCTGCGCCGGCGGCAGGGCGTCCTTGCCGACGATGCGTGCCATGCGCTCCAGCCGCTGCTGCTCCTCCAGCAGCGAGAGGAACTGCCGGCGCTGGCTCAGCCACTCCGCGTGGCCCTGGCGCTCCCACCAGCCATCCAGGTCGGTGGCATCCTCGGAGTAGGAGGTCAGTGGATTGATGGCCGGATAGAAGCGCGCCTGGGCCCGCTCCCGGTCCAGGGCCCAGAAGCAGCGGGTGTAGCGCTTGGTATGGGTGGTCACCGGCTCCGAGAAGTCGCCGGAGGGCGGGCTCACCGCCCCGATGAGGGTGAGCGACCCGCCGTCGCCGCCCCGGGTCACCACCGTCCCGGCGCGCTCGTAGAAGTCGGCCAGGCGGCTGGAGAGGTAGGCGGGGTAGCCGCCCTCCCCCGGCAGCTCGCCCAGGCGGCCGGAGACCTCCCGCAGGGCCTCCGCCCAGCGCGAGGTGGAATCGGCCATGAGCGCCACGTCCAGCCCCTGATCCCGGAAGTACTCCGCCACGGTGACCCCGGTATAGATGCTCGCCTCCCGGGCCGCCACCGGCATGTTGGAGGTATTGGCGATGATCACCGTACGCTCCATGAGCGGCCGGCCGTGGAGGGGGTCGTCGAGCTGGGGGAACTCCTCCAGCACGCCGGCCATCTCGTTGCCCCGCTCGCCGCAGCCGACATAGACGATGACATCCGCGTCGGCGAACTTGGCCAGGCTCTCCTGGAGCATGGTCTTGCCGGTGCCGAAGCCGCCGGGCAGGGCCGCCCGGCCGCCCCGGGCCACCGGGAAGAGGATGTCGATGATGCGCTGGCCGGTGACCATGGGGGCCTCGGCGGTCTGCCGTCGGGCCACCGGCCGGGGGTGGCGCACCGGCCAGGTGTGGCGCATGGCCGCCTCGTGCTCCTCGCCCTGCGCGTCGCGCAGGCGCAGGAGCGGGGCATCCTCGCGGTACTCCCCGGCCGGCGCGACCCAGGTGACCTCCCCGCCAGCCGTCGGAGGCGCCAGGCAGCGCTGCTCCCGGCTCCCGCTGGGACGGACCGTGCCGAAGGGACTTCCCGCGTCGAGGGCATCCCCCACGGCCACATCCGGCTGGAAGGGGAAGGATTCCGGTTCACCGCTGCGCAGCCCGGGGCGCACGTGCCGCCCCTCCTCGATGGTCAGGGGGCGCAGCAGGCCATCGAAGATCCGGCCCAGCAGCGACGGCCCCAGCTGCACCGCCAGGGGCTGGCCGGTTCCCTCCACGATGACGCCGGGGCGCAGGCCCGCTGTCTCCTCGTAGACCTGGACCACGATCTCCCCGCGGGCCAGTCGGATGACCTCCCCCAGGAGGCCGGCCTCGCCCACGCGAACCGCCTCCTGGATCCGGAAGGACCCCTGGGGCCGGGCGCGCAGTACCGGCCCACTGATCCAGGTGAGCTCCGCCCGGCTCATGTCGTTCCCTCCGGCTCCGCGGTCAGCCGCTCCAGATGGGCCAGAAGCTCCCCTTCCAGGCGCTGGGGTCGGGCAAGGAGGCCCCGGTCGGAGGGGCCCACGCTGGCATCCAGGCAGGCCCCATCGACGCAGATCCGCAACCCGGCGCGCAGGGCCGGGGCTTCCTCGATGCGGACCTCGCCGGCACCCCGGGCCTCCATCTGCTGCCGGGCCGCCTCGGCCTCCTCCGCGGGCCAGCCCGGCGCATGGGTCAGCCACCACTCCCCCCTGGGCAGCCGGGAACAGGCGGCCGCCACCAGCCGGTCCACCCAGGCCTGCCGGGCCCCGGGATCCTGCCAGCGGCGCTCCAGCTCCGTCTGCAGTGCCTGCCAGCCCTCGGCCAGCAGATCCCGCGCCACGGCCTGGCGGCGCTGGCGCGCCCGGCTCTGCTCCCGGGCGCGGCAGGCGGCCTCCTGGCGCCGGGCTCGGGCGCGCTCGGTGGCCACCGCCTCCCCCATGCGCCGGCGGGCATCGGCGAAGGCCTCCTGGACGATGGCCCGGGCCTCGGCCGCCGCCTCCTGCCGGATCTCGGCGCAGCGGGCCGCACGGTGTTCCGCCAGGCGCTGCAGCAGCGATTCGGCCTGGGCCTCCAGGATGGAGGTCGGCGGGTCGCTCTTCTCGTCGACGGTACTCGCGTTCACAGATCCACTCCCAGTTCCCGACGCAGGCGCTGTTTGAGGTCGCGCATGGGGGTCTCCCCGTGGATATCCGGCACCACCACCACCAGCGGCCGACCCGAGGCCACTGCTGCATTGACCTCCGACGGTGGCAGGCTGCGGGCCGCCGTGGCCCCCAGCAGGAGGAGGTCCGTGATGGTCAGCAATTCGCGGAAGGTGGGCAGGAGCTGGTCGGCCTCCGGGGCGTGGGCATCCAGCCCCGCCAGCCGGAAACCGGCAGCGGTGGTGGCATCCCCCAGATAGGCCGGCGGCCGCCGGCCCAGGTCGGTCGACCAGTCCCGTCCCGCCAAGGCCCTAGCCGAGCTGGTTGAGGATCAGGATGGAGACGATGAGGCCGTAGATGGCGATCCCCTCCGCCAGGCCCACGAAGACCAGCAGCCGGCCCAGCAGATCGGGATTCTCGGCGATGGCCCCCACCGCCGCCGAACCCACCGCCGCCACTGCATAGCCGGCGGCCAGGGACGAGAGGCCGGTGGCCAGGGCGGCGGCGATGTAGCCCCACTGGCGGACCCCGGGGTCGATGGCGTTCTCCCCCCCGGCGGCCGCGGCCAGCGCCTGCGGCGCGGCGAAGACCAGAACGGTACCGGCCACGGCGGCCAGCAGTGCCAGGAGGGTGAGTCCCGCCGCGCGTCGTTGTGCCTGAATCATGTCGAGCTCCTTTCCGGGTCGGTCTTGGTTGAGTCGCCTCCCCCGCTGGAGCGGGAAGCGGCCAGGGGCCGGAAGGGCCGCCCCCCGCCGTGGAGGAAGCGCACGAAGAATTCAAAGAGCATCAGGCGCGTGATCTGGATGGAGACCACCAGCCCCTCCAGGGCGAGGATGACGACATTCCCCGCCACCAGGATGATCGCGGCCCCGATGAACCCCGCCCCGTGGGCCAGGGACTCCACCGCCAGCGCCAGCCCCGAGTGGGCCAGGGCGAAGGCCCCCACGCGGGCGAAGGAGAGGGTGTTGATGACGAGCTGGAAGGCGCTCTCCAGCAGCCGCCCCGCGTCGGCGCCCAGGGTAGCCAACCGGCCCTCCCCGCCGCCCCGGGACCAGGCGCCCCAGAGGTACCACACCAGGCCGGCTCCGGCCACCGCGAAGCCGGCGGGATGGAGCAGCCCCGCCATGAGGCCGAGGTAGCCCACCAGGACACCGGCCTCCTGGCGCCACCAGAGCCCCACGCGGCCGGCCCAGAAGGCCTCGACGCCGTTGAGCAGCAGTCCCAGCAGGAGGATGACGATCCCGCCCACCAGCGGCACCAGCAGGATGGTCAGGGGCTCGTCCATGGGACGCAGCCACAGCGGCGGCAGGATCTCCAGGGCGAAGACGCTCCCGTAGAGGGCGCCGAAGGCCATGGAGGCCACACCGGCCGGAATGAGGATCCCGGCGGCGGGGTAGCGCCGACGCAGCCCGAAGCCCAGGGCGGCCAGGACCGCCCCCTGGCCGAGATCGCCGAACATGTAGCCGAACAGCAGCGGCACCAGGACGGCGAGCAGGCGGCTGGGATCCGCCTCGTTGCGGTCCGGCGTACCCAGCAGGCGGGCGAAGATCTCGAAGGGGCGCGCCCAGGCCGGGTTGTGGAAGACCTGGGGCGGCTGAACACCGGGGGGCGGGTCGGTGAGCCGGACCACCCCCTCCACTCCGGCCTCGGCCAGGGCGGCCTGGAGGTCGGCGGCCTCCTCGCTGGTCCAGCCGGTGAGCCAGGCGAAGTTCTCGGAGACCGGTACCGCATCCACGGTCCGGATGAACCAGAGCAGCCGCTCGATCTCGCCCACGGCGCCGGCGAGGCCGTGCTGGCGTGCCAGGCGGTCCAGTCGGCGGCGCAGGTCGGCCGCCTCCGAGGCCAGTTCGGCCCGGCGATGGGCCACCGTCTGCCGGGCCTCCGCCGGCGTATCCCCCGGCTCCCGCGGCAATCTCAGACGCTGGCCGCGCTCCCGGGTGATCCGGCGATACAGGGTATCGACCTCGTCGGCGGGGCCCACGGCCAGCAGGTAGGTGGCCTCGCTCCCCGGAACCCGGCGGGTCATCACCCCCGGGGGGAGGCTCTCCATCCCCTCCTCCAGCGCGGCCGGGAGGAGGAAGACGGTGCTGACCACCGACTCCCCTTCCCTGGCCAGCGCGCCCAGGGGGAGATCGGCATCGCCCAGGCCGCCCAGGAAGTCGGCCACCCGGGCCAGCTCCGCCTCCTCGGCGGCGATGGCCTCCAGCCGCTGGACCGCGGCATCCGCGTCATTCGCCCAGGCACGCACGCGATCCAGGGCATCCCGAAAGACCTCCTCCGGGACGCCGGGATGCTCGTCGGGGCGGCGCTCTTCGGCGGGGGGAAAGTAGTCGCCGTAGCGGGCCTGGAGCTGGCGGTACTCCTCCAGCCCCTCTTCCAGGCCGGCCACGGCCGGCTCGGCCTCCCCCTCGGAGCGGGTCTCCAGCTCCACGGCGCCGGTGTGGGCCAGGCAGTCCACCGCCCGGGGGAGCTCCGCGCGCTGGGTGAGGAGCTCGAACCAGCGCGCCTGGCGGGTCCGCAGACTCATGCCGGCCCCCTCATGCCGGCCCCCGCAGGGCGCGGCTTGCCAGCAGGCCGCGCAGGCGCTGGAGGTGAACGGCGGCCAGTCCCAGGTGGAGGAAGGCCGCCGCCGGGCTGGTGCCGGCCCGGCGCAGGGCCCCGCGCAGGGTCCGGGTGGCAGAGGCCGGATCGGCGGCCCCGCGGGCGGCGGTCAGGGCCCGCTGGGCCGGTTCGAGATGGTCGGGCTCCGCCCAGTGGGTGCGCCAGATCGCGGCCCAGTCGCGGCCGATTTCATCGACCTCGCTGGTCGCCAGCGGCGCCAGCGCGGTCTGCGCCAGGGCAGCGCGGCGCCCCTCGGCATCCCCGCCCAGGGCCACCGGGGAGAGGACGGGATCCTCCAGGGTCCAGGCGGGAGCCGCCCCGTCGCGCAGGAGGTGGACCAGAACCGGCAATCGGGGCAGATGGCCGAACCAGTGCGCCGCCGCCTGCCAGCGCCGGGGGAGCCAGCCGGTGACCTCCTCCGCGTGCTCCAGCCAGCGCTCGCGCAGGCGGCGCTCGTAGCCGGTGGCCGTGGCGGTGCGGTCCAGCCCCGCCACCCAGGGGCGCAGGGGCCCGGAACGGGCCGCCTCCAGCAGGGCATCGGCGTCACCGGTCGCCTCCAGGGCGCGCCAGCCCTGCACATCGGGAAAGGTCCGCTGGCGGCCGCGGACCCGGGCAATGACGTAGGCCAGCGCCGGCTCGGTCAAGACCCCTCCCCGTCCAGGAGGTCATCGGCCAGGGCGCGGACGGCGGCGGCGAGGTGCTCCCGGGCCGCCACCTCGGCAGAGTCCTCCTCCGTCGGCTCCTCGCTGGCCGCCTCGGCTCCCGATTCGGCCATGGACTCGTGGAGCCGCCGGATCCGGTCATCGGCGCGCTCGCCGATCCGCTGGGCCCGCTCCCGGGCCTCGGCCACCGTCGCCTCCGCCTCTTCCCGGCACTGCCGGATGGCGTCCTGGACCTCCTCCTCGGACTCCAGCACCCGGCGGATGGCGGCATCGGGATCGTCGTCGTACTCACTCATCGTGGTTGCCCCTGACTAATCCGCCGCCCCCAGTTCCAGGGCGCGGCGACGGCTGGACTCGGCCGCCTCGGGATCCGGGGCACGCTCGGCCTCGGGCCAGCCGGCGACGTGGCGGGTGGCCAGGGCGGCCAGGGCCTGGATGTGGTCGGCCCGGTCGTTGAGGGCCGGGATGTAGTGGTACTGCCCGCCACCGGCTTCCTCGAAGTACTCGCGGTTCTCCTCGCCGATCTCCTCCAGGGTCTCCAGGCAGTCGGCGGGGAAGCCGGGGCAGACCACGTCGGCGTGCTCCAGCCCTTCCCGGCCCCAGGCGGTGAGGGTCGCGTCGGTATAGGGCTCGATCCACTTGGCCTTGCCGAAGCGGGACTGGAAGGCCACCTGCCACTCCTCCGAGCCCAGCTCCAGCGCCTCGGCGAGCAGCCGGCCGGTCTTGTGGCAGTGGCAGAAGTAGGGGTCACCGGCATCGCGCCCGCGCTCGGGGATGCCGTGGAAGGACATGAGCAGCCGCCGGGGTCGGCCGTGCTCGGCCCAGTGCTCGCGGATGGAGCTGGCCAGGGCGGCGATGTAGCCCGGATCGTCGTGGTACTGGTGGACGAAACGGACCTCCGGCACCCAGCGCCACTGGCGCAGCACCTCGGTCACCTTGTCGAAGGTGGAGCCGGTGGTGGCGGAGGCGTACTGGGGATAGAGCGGCAGCACCAGGATCCGGCGGGCGCCGGCGGCGTGCAGCTCCTCCAGCCCGGCCTGGATGGAGGGCTGGCCGTAGCGCATGGCCAGGGAGACGCTCACCGGCCCCGGCAGCCGCTGGTTCAGTTCGGTCTCCAGCGCCTTTGCCTGGCGGCGGCCGTGGGCGAGGAGCGGCGAACCCTCGTCGCCCCACACGCCGGCGTAGGCCGCGGCGGATTTCTTCGGCCGCGTGCGCAGGATGATGCCGTGGAGGATGAGCCACCAGACGGCCCGCGGGATCTCCACCACGCGCCGATCCCAGAGGAATTCGCCCAGATACCGGCGCAGGGCCGAGGGAGTGGGGGCGTCAGGCGTGCCGAGATTGGTCAGCAGGATGCCGAGCCGCTCCCCTTCGCCGTGGTGGTACTGCTCGCCGCGAAAGCGGGCCATGGTGCCTCCTCGTGGGACTCGAACCTGCCCTATTCTGGATCGGGATGGGCCCGTGCGCCCGTACAGCCGTAACAGGCCTGTTCTCGAGGTTCCGGACCAGCGCGATGCGCCATCCGGAACGACGGAGACGCACTTCAGACGGCCCCGGCCTCTTCGAAGTAGGCGGCCTTGCGGACATCAAACGTCTCGATGATCTCGGCCATGCGCGTCTCGTCGTAGGGGCGCAGGCCGCTGACCACCAGCCGCTTGGAGCCGTGGCCCACCGTCCGGCCACCACTGGTGAGCCGGAAGGCGAGATGGACATCACCGCGCTTGCCATCGACCTCCATGCTGCTGTCAGCCAGCTCCACGTCCAGATCGGGGCCGCCCTCCCCCTCCAGCAGCTCGAAGGCCATGCTGTCATAGATGATGAGCGGGCGGTCGGGGTTGAACATCACTCCCTGCTCCGCCATGAGCGGCTGCAGGATCCAGGGGAAATTCTGCCCGGAGAAGGCGACGTAGCCGCGCACCAGCGCCTCCGCGACGGCCGGATCGGCCAGCGGCTCCGGCGCCCGGGCGACGGTGAGGTACTCCCGGCCATCGGTATCGGCGATGGTCATCTCGCCGTCCGCCTCCGGCAGCGCCAGCGGGGTATCGGCGCCGACCATCCCGTTGAAGCGAAACTCCATCCGCGGGGAGAGGCCGTAGTGGCCCACCACCAGGGCGAAGAGGAGATCGCCGGGCACGCAGAATCGCCGGTTGTCGGGGTCGTGAATGGGATTGAAATCGCCGGCTACCTCCTTGGCGAACCGGCTTGCCGCCTCGGCACCAACCCGGACGGTATCGCCTTCGCGGCAGATATAGTCGTCGACGATGGACATGCACGAACTCCACACAAAAAGGACCCGCTCCCCTGCGGGGACGGGTCCCTACTGTGCCATGCGGGGCGCTCTGCCGCCAGCGGCAGCCCCCGCTGGCTCCCGGCTTACTGTTGCTCGTCGGCCTGCTGCGCCTGCTGCTCGGCGACTTCCTTGTGGACCTGCTCCATGTCCACCTCGCGCGCCTTCTGGATCAGCTCCTCCAGCTGGGAGCCCTGCAGGGCCCCGGCCTGGGAGAAGAGCACCACCTTCTGGCGGAAGAGCATCAGGGTCGGGATGGAGCGGATCTGGAAGCTCGCGGCCAGCTCCTGCTCCTCCTCGGTGTTCACCTTGCCGAAGACGATGTCGGAGTGGTTCTCCGAGGCCTCTTCGTAGATGGGCGCGAAGTTCTTGCAGGGGCCGCACCAGGAGGCCCAGAAGTCCACCAGGACGATGTCGTTGTCCTCGATGGTCTGCTCGAAGTTGTCCTTGGTGAGTTCGACGGTGGCCATGGGTGCGCTCCTTGAAGACGAAAGGTGTGGGGTCGGTGGGACGGGTCCCGCCAGCGGTCGATGACCTACTATGGAGCCACCGCAGTCGATATTCAAGAAGGTAATCGAATACTGCAGTAGTCGGCGAGGATCCGGTCGTGGTCGAAGGCCAGCGGCCGCGGCGGGTGGCGCGGATCCACCACCGCGGCAGCACGGGCGTCATCGCGCCCCTCCGGCTCGCCGGTGGCGCGGGCGATGTAGACGGCGCTTACGGTATGGCCCCGCGGGTCGCGGTCCGGAGCCGAGTAGAGCCCCAGCAGCCCCTCCAGGGTGACCGCGAGCCCCGTCTCCTCGGCCGCCTCGCGCACCGCCGCGGCCTCCACCGTCTCCCCCACGTCCACGAAGCCGCCGGGCAGCGCCCAGCCGGCCGGCTCGTTGCGCCGTTCGATGAGGACGATGGCCGGCCCCTCGCGGTCGGTGACCTCGATGATGCAGTCGGCGGCCAGGTTCGGGGTCTCGGGGGCGGGCATGAAGGCTTCCTAGCTCGTTACCAGAATCACAGTGCAATCCCCTCTTCCGCTGCAACGCGGTGAATAGCGCCTTCCTGGAGATTCGGTGCCTGGAGCACCACATCCACGGAACGCCCGTCCATGGCCCGACTGATCCGCGCTTCCAGTCGAGCCCTCAAGAGGGCCGGATTCGCCACGCGCTCATCCACGGTGACCAGAAGATCCAGGTCGCCGCCGCGGACATCGTCCCGAAGGCGGGAACCGAAGACACGAACTTCAGCGCGTTCGCCGGCCGTTTCGTGGACCAGCTCCCGGATCCGGGCCTTGTGTTCATCGGACAGGCGCATGGCTATATCCGTTGCAGGTTGCTTGGGTCGAGAACGCCGACCTAGCGCCCCCCGTACTCACCCGAATGCTCGACAGCCTCGGCCAGCCAGGCCTTGATCAGGGATTGATACGGAATATCGCGCCTATGAGCCTCCACCTTGATCCGATCGAGCAGTCCTTCTGGCAGGCGCAAGGAGATGGTCCGCGTGGAGGGCTTGAGATTGGGCAGTGTGACCGACTCTGCCTGACCCCAATCGATCACCTCACTGGAATCGTTCTCTTCCCAGAAGGCCCTCTCCTCTTCCTCGGAAGCATTGTCTCCCGGCAGCTTAGCGGTGCTGTTCATAGTGCGCCCTCTCTTTCCGATGCATGTCGCGCGCCGAGATGACCCGGATGAGCGCCCCTTCGCCACGCAGGGTGAAAGGGACATGGAGCCGGCGACCTTCCAACGTCCTGCCCAGGGCGTGATACCGGGCCTCTTGCTGGCTATTGCGTGGGTCAGGAGCAACCAGCAGTGGCGCCTGGAAGAAGATGGCCTCCGCCTCTCCCTGAGTGACACCATGCTTATCAACATTCTTGCGACTATTGCCGTCGTCCCACTGAAAGCCAGTAACCTGCGTCCAGTCGATCATTCTCTGTATATTTCCAGCATATACAATATGGCGTGCCCTTCAAGCATTCTCCGCCATCTCCGGGACCGGCTCCGCATGCGAACAGCGTTGAACCAGGACACATTCCGAGCAGCGCGGCCGGGGCCGGCAGATGTCCTTGCCGTGGGCGACGATGAGGGCGTGGTATTCGTTGAACAGCGCCACCGGCTCCGGCTGTTCCGCCAGGGCGGCCTCGAAGGTCTCGCGCAGGGCCTCGTAGCCCTCCTCGCCGGTCACCAGCCCCAGGCGGGCGAAGATCCGGCGGGTGTAGGCGTCGATGACGAAGACGGGTCGATGGAAGGCGTAGAGGAGGATGTCGTCGGCGGTCTCCCGCCCCACCCCCTTCACGGAGAGCAGGCCGGTGCGCAGATCCTCGGTGGGCCATCGGGCCAGGGCGTGATAACCGCCGGCGTCGAGATACCAGCGGCAGAGCGCCCGCAGCCGGTCCGCCTTGACGTTGAAGTAGCCCGAGGGCCGGATCCAGCCGCCCAGGTCGTCGTGATCGGCGGCCAGGATCGCCTCGGGGTCGAGGGCGCCTGCTTCCCGAAGATTGGCGATGGCGCGCTCGACGTTGGTCCACGCCGCATTCTGGGTGAGGACGGCCCCCACCATCACCTCGAAGGCGCCCTCCTCCGCCGGCCACCAGTCCTGGGGCCCGTGGGCGGCCAGCAGGGTGTCGAAGACGGTGCGGAAGTTACTCACGAAAGTTGATCGGCGCTCGCCGTAATGGATCCCTGAATCTACCGACGACGTTCGCGCTGATGGGCCTTGTGGCTACTCCAGGCCACAGCCAGCCCCAGGAGTGCGAGTACACCCGTAATCCCTAGCATGAAGTAGGCAACGGCATTCATTGGAGATTCTCCACGTCTTTAAGCGCGATCAACGCAGCCATCTCGAAGATCAGAAGGAACGAGGCAGAAAGCGCGACCGTCCACCAGGCTTCGGCCTGAATTCCACTATAGCCGAAGGCGGCCAGCTGCCCCAGCCCGTAGGCTCGAAACGAACCGGCGAGATGGCGAGACTGTGCCTCGTTCAGGATAATCATGCTCATCGGCCTCCCTGCCCTTGAACATCGTTCAGCGGTACCGCCCACCCTTCTTGCGCCGCCCGCCGGTGCTGGCCTTGCCGCGGGCGCGGGTCTTCTTCGGGGGGTGGGCGCGGTCGGTGCGGTCTTCCAGGCCGGCGGCGATGAGGAGTTCCGCCACCGCTTCGGGGGTCAGCTCCTCCCAGCGGCCGCGCTGGAGCCAGCGAGGGAGCTGGACCGGGCCGTAGCGCACCCGCAGCAGACGGCTCACGGGGTGGCCCACCGCCTCCCAGAGGCGGCGGACCTCGCGGTTGCGGCCCTCGCGCAGGACCACGCGGTACCAGTGGTTTCGGCCCTCGCCACCGGCGTCGGTGACGCTGTCGAAGTGGGCCGGGCCGTCCTCCAGCTCCACCCCGCGGGTGAGTTCCTCGAGCGTGGCCGGCGGCACGGCGCCGAAGATCCGGACGGCGTACTCGCGCTCGATCTCGCTGGAGGGGTGCATCAGCGCGGAGGCCAGCTCCCCCTCGTTGGTGAAGAGCAGCAGGCCCTGGCTGTTGAGGTCCAGCCGGCCCACGGCCACCCAGCGCCCGCCGGGCAGGCGCGGCAGGCGGTCGAAGACCGAGGGTCGGCCCTCGGGGTCGCGACGGCTGACCACCTCGCCCTCCGGCTTGTAGTAGGCCAGCACCCGGATCCGGGGCGCCTCGGCCAGGTGCACGGCTCGGCCGTCCACCTGGATCCGGTCCTCGGGCCCGGCGCGATCGCCCAGGGTCGCGGTCTGGCCGTTGAGGCGCACGCGCCCGTCCGTGATCCACTGCTCCAGCTCCCGGCGGGAGCCGTACCCGGCGCGGGCCAGGACCTTCTGGAGCTTTTCGCTCATTCGTCCCCTCCTCGGGGTGGTTGCTCTTCGTCGCCCTCGAAGGGATCGGGGGCGCTGGCCTCGCTGCCGCTGTCCAGCTCCGCCCCGATCTCGTCCAGGGAGCGCAGCTCGGCCAGCGGGGGCAGGTCCTCGAGGCCGTTGAGATTGAAGTGTTCCAGGAAGGCGCGCGTGGTGGCGTAGAGCGCCGGCCGGCCGGGCACCTCCCGATGCCCCACGGTGCGGACCCACTCGCGCTCCTGCAGGGTCTTCATGATGGAGCTGGAGACGGTCACGCCCCGCACCTCCTCCACCTCGCCCCGGGTTACCGGCTGGCGATAGGCAATGATGGCCAGGGTCTCCAGCAGTGCGCGGGAGTAGCGCGGCGGCTTCTCCTCCCACAGCCGGCTCACCCGGGGCCCCAGCTCCGGTCGGGTGCGGAAGCGCCAGCCCCCGGCCAGCTCCACCAGCTCGACGCCGCGGCCCTCGTAGTCGGCGGCCAGGGCCCGGAGCGCGGCCTCCAGCGCCTGGCTCGCGGGCCCCTCGTCGCCCTCTTCCGCGGGTCGGTCGGCCAGCAGCTGCTGCAGCCGCGCCACCGTGAGGGGCCGCTCGCTGGCAAAGAGCAGGGCCTCCACCTCGGGCTTGAGTCGTTCGATCTCCGCGTCCATGGCTCAGGCCTCCCCGTCGGCTTCCTCCGCCTCGCCGGCCAGGGCACCGGCACCGCTGGCGCGCAGGTGGATGGGCGCATTGATGTCGTGCTGGATGGCCTCCACCAGCCCCTCCTTGAGCAGCTCCAGCACCGCCAGGAAGGTCACCACCACCCCGGCGCGGCCCTCTTCCGGGTCGAACAGGGCGATGAAGGCGGTATGGCCGGACTCGGAGAGGCTCGCCAGGACGCCGGACATGCGCTCGCGCACGGAGAGCGCCTCGCGCTCCACGTGGTGGGTCGCGTGGAGATCGGCGCGCTGGAGGACCGCCCGGAAGGCCTCCAGGAGTTCGTCCAGCCCCACCTGCGGCTGGGGCTTCTCCGCCTGCACGGCGGCCACCTCGGCGGTGGCGGCGACCACGTCGCGCTCCATGCGCGGCAGGGCGTCCAGATCCTCGGCGGCCTGCTTGTAGCGCTCGTACTCCTGCAGCCGGCGCACCAGCTCCGCGCGGGGGTCCTCGCCCTCCTCCTCGTCGCTGGCGGCCGGCCGCGGCAGCAGCATGCGCGACTTGATCTCGGCAAGCATGGCGGCCATGACCAGGTACTCGGCGGCCAGCTCCAGCCGCAGCGCCTTCATCAGCTCCACGTACTCCATGTACTGGCGCGTGATGGTCAGGATGGGGATGTTCAGGATATCCAGGTTCTGGCGCCGGATGAGGTAGAGGAGCAGGTCCAGCGGCCCCTCGAAGGTATCCAGGAAGACCTCCAGGGCATCCGGCGGGATGTAGAGGTCCTGGGGCAGCTCGGTAACCGGCTCCCCCTCCACCATCGCCAGGGGGAGTTCCTGCTGGGCGCCGGCCTCCGTATCCGGTGCAGTCTCCGGCGCGGCCTCCGCTGCCTCCTCCGGACCCATCACTGGCGCCAGGTCAGCCCCATGGCGTGGCGGACCTCCTCCATGGTGTCCCGCGCGGTATCCCGGGCGGCCTCGCAGCCGTCGTGGATGATCTTGCGCACCAGCTCGGGGTCCTCCTCGAAGCCCTGGGCCCGCTCACGCAGGGGGGCCAGCTCGGCCAGGACGCCGTCGATAACCGGCTGCTTGCACTCCACGCAGCCGATGCCGGCGGAGCGACAGCCCTCCTGCACCCACTCCCGGGTGGACTCCTCGGAGTAGATCTGGTGCAGCGGCCAGACCGGGCAGTTCTCCGGATCGCCGGGGTCGTTGCGCCGCACCCGGGCCGGGTCGGTGGGCATGGTGCGCAGCTTCTTCTCCACCTCTGCCGGCTCCTCGCGCAGGCCTATGAAGTTGCCGTAGGACTTGGACATCTTGCGCCCGTCCAGCCCCGGCATGCGCGGCGCCTCGGTGAGCAGCGGCTCCGGCTCCGGCAGGATGATCTTGGTCCCGCCCTCCAGGTAGCCGAAGAGCCGCTCGCGGTCGGCCAGGGTGATGTTCTGCTGCGTCTCCAGCAGGGCGCGGGCGGTCTCAACCGCCTCGGTATCGCCCTCCTCCTGGTGGCGCTTGCGCAGCTGGTGGTAGAGCTTGGCGTTTTTCTTGCCCATCTTCTTCACCGCCGCCTCGGCGCGCTCCTCGAAGTCGGGCTCGCGGCCATAGAGGTGGTTGAAGCGCCGCGCCACCTCGCGGGTGAGCTCCACGTGGGCCACCTGGTCCTCGCCCACCGGCACCAGGCCGGCGCGATAGATGAGGATGTCCGCGCTCTGCAGCAGCGGATAGCCCAGGAAGCCGTAGGTGGCCAGGTCCTTCTCCCGCAGCTGCTCCTGCTGATCCTTGAAGCTCGGCACCCGCTCCAGCCAGCCCAGCGGCGTGATCATGGAGAGCAGCAGATGCAGCTCGGCATGCTCGATGACCCGGGACTGCACGAAGAGCGTGGCGGCATTGGGATTCACGCCGGCGGCCAGCCAGTCGATGGTCATCTCCCAGCTCGCCTCCGCGATGCCGCGGGGATTCTCGTACTCCGTGGTCAGCGCGTGCCAGTCGGCCACGAAGAAGTAGCAGTCATACTCGTGCTGCAGCCGCACCCAGTTCTTGAGCACGCCGTGGTAGTGGCCCAGGTGCAGACGGCCGGTAGGCCGCATGCCCGAAAGGACGCGGGGATTCTGAGTGGAATTGGGGCTCACGTCGTTACCTTGGCTTGGGATCCGAAGACTAGAGTCCGATGAACTGATGAATACCGTGGCGCAGGCCGGTGACGGCCGGCCCGAGGATGGGGTCCAGGAAACCGAAGATGAGCAGCAGCAACAATACCACCACCCCCCAGGATTCCGCCCGGTTGTAGGTGGCGACCGCCGAGGCCGGCAGCACCGCGCTCACCAGCCGGCTGCCGTCCAGCGGCGGGATGGGGACGAGATTCAGCAGGCCGATGACCAGGTTCACCACCACCCCGCTCATCCCCATCAGCACCAGGAAATCGCCGATGCCGGGGCCCAGGGCGTAGCCGGCCTTGGCCACCAGGCCCCAGAGCAGGGCCATGATCAGATTGGAACTCGGCCCGGCCAGGGCCACCAGCGCCATGTCCCGGCGCGGCCGGGCCAGGTTCTCCCAGGTGACCGGCACCGGCTTGGCCCAGCCGAAGACGAAGGGCGGCGCCCCGGCGAGGCTGGCCGTGATCACCAGCCCCAGGGGCAGGATCACGGTGCCGAAGGGGTCGATATGGCGGACGGGGTTCAGGGAGAGGCGGCCGAGCATCTCGGCGGTGCGGTCACCGAGAGCCAGGGCCGCCCAGCCGTGGGCGACCTCGTGGACCACGATGGCAAACAGGAGCGGCAGGGCGACCACCGCAATGGTCTGGACAACGCTGAGCTGGTCGAGCACCGGCTACCCCTGTCCCTCGAAGGCGCTCGGATCTCCCGCCCCGCGCCGGACCACCTCCGGCACCTCCTCGACGAAGTCCACCACCGTGGTGGGCTCCACCAGCCCGTGGCCCCCGTCGATGACGAGATCCACCTGCCGTTCCAGCCGCTCCCGGATCTCCTCCGGATCGGCCAGGGGCAGGTCGTCACCGGGGAGCTGCAGGGTGGTGCTGACCAGGGGCTCGCCCATGCCGGCCACCAGCGCCTGGGCGATGTTGTTGTCCGGCACGCGCAGACCGATGGTCTTGCGCTTGGGATGCAGCAGCCGACGCGGCACCTCCCGCGTGGCGGCCAGGATGAAGGTGTACGGTCCCGGCGTGTGGGCCTTGAGCAGGCGGAAGGCGGTATTGTTCACCCGGGCGTAGACGCCGATCTCGGAGAGATCGCGGCAGACCAGGGTGAAGTGGTGGCGCTCGTCCAGATTCCGGATCTGGCGGATCCGGTCCATGGCCTGCTTGTCGTCCAGCCGGCAGCCCAGGGCGTAGGCGGAATCGGTGGGATAGGCGATGACCCCGCCCTTCTTCAGGATCTCCACCGACTGGTGGATGAGCCGCTGCTGCGGCGTCTCCGGATGGATCTGGAAGTACTGGCTCATGTTACCTCCTCGCAGGTGCGGGGAAGGTAGCGCTCGCCCCAGGTGGACCAGACCGGCTCGCAGCCCTCGGGCAGCTCGGCCACCCGGCCCAGCTCCGCCCAGGTGCGCTCCGGGCCGTGATAATCCGACCCGCGGGAGGCGCGGAAGCCGAACTCCCGCGCCCACGCCGCCATGGCCACCGCCTCGCCGCGACCGTGGCTGCCCGAGACCACCTCGATGGCCTCGCCGCCGGCCTCCTGGAACTGGCCGAAGAGCCGGCGCATGCGCCGGGCGGTGAGATCGTAGCGCGCCGGGTGGGCGATGACCGCCTCGCCCCCGGCGGCATGGATCCAGGCCACGGCCTCGCCGAGCTCCGCCCACTGGCCGGCTACATGGCCGGGTTTGCCCGACTTCATGTAGCGCTTGAAGACGTCCTTCACGTCCTTGGCGTAGCCGTTATCGATGAGGAAGTGGGCGAAGTGGGTGCGGCTCAGGGTATCCCCGCCGCTGCGCGCCACCGCCCCCTCGTAGGCGCCCTCCACCCCGGCGGCCTCCAGCCGGCGGCCGATCTCCGCCCCGCGCCAGACCCGGAACTCCCGCAGCCGGGCCAGCCCGGCCTGGAGGACGGCATTGTCCGGATCGATGCCGAGGCCGACGATGTGCACCGTCTGGCGCTCCCAGGTCACCGAGATCTCCACCCCGGGCACGAAGCCGATGCCGTACTCCTCGGCCGTCGCCGCCGCCTCTTCCAGCCCCTCGGTGGCGTCGTGGTCGGTGAGCGCGAGCACATCCACCCCCCGCTCGGCGGCCAGCGTGGCGAGCTCCGCCGGGCGCAGCGTCCCGTCCGAGGCGGTGGAATGGCAGTGGAGGTCGTAGTTCAGGCTCATACCTCCCAGAATATCGCATATCGGGCGGAGTTGTCCCCAATAATGGTGGACGCTCCCGTGCGACTGCTCCAGCGAATGCCAACTGCTTATTGCCCGGGTACAGCTTGGACAGGAGACAAGCCTGCGTCCCTACCCTTCCCAGTTCTCCAGGAGACGCGACAACTCGCCTGCCATGCGCGGGAGATCCTCGTGGACAGTCCGCCACACGATCCGGTGGTTCAGCTTAGCGTAACCATGAATCAGGATGTTGCGGAGGTTTACAGCCGCCCGCAGGTCAGGAATGGATTCAGCCACTCCGGGGAAGTGCTTTTCCAGCTGGCCCAGCGCCTCTCCAACGATCTCCAACTGCCGTTCAACGGCCGAGCGCAACAGCGCATCACCGAGATAGCGCTCCTCACTTGCCCCCTCGGTAAATTCCGCAACTCGCAATGCGGCCTCACGGGCATCCCAGAGATAGGCGCGTGGATCACGGTGCATGGACCGGCTCGCGGCTTCGTTCGATCTCCGCCCGGACGAAGGGATTTTCAACGCTCTCGCTGGTCACGAGATCCACGGGCCGCTGCAGGATGTCACTCAACTGCTCGCGAAGGGCCAGGTAGGCGCTCAACGAGGTCTCTGCTTCGCTATCGGGGGCGAACTCCACGAGGAAGTCGACATCCGAACGCTCGGCATCGAAATCACTGCCCCGCGCCGCCGAGCCGAAGACCTCGAGCCTTCGCACGCCAAACTGGCGGCACACCGCCTCAATGGCCCCACGCTTTTCCCGAATGAGCGGATGCACCGGATATTCCTCGCCCGATCGCTGGTCTTTGTCGATACTAGCCGAGAATAGCGCACAAGGGCCGACACTGTCCGCCCACGACGGCACTCGATCCTTGATGACTCTGGCGTCAACCGCGTCTTCCGGATTACCCTACTTAATCACCCAGGAATACGGAGGCCCCATGCAGCTCGGTTCATCGGACGTCGAGACCCTGGCCGGCGCCATCGAGGACGCCAACCACATCATCATCGAGGCGTGGACCGAGCGCGGCCCCGGCGTGGGCCCGGACGAGGTCAGCCCGGAGCTGCTCTCCGAGGCGCTGGGCCAGTACGTGGAGATCCTGCGCAAGGTGGAGGGCGTGGGCGGCGAGCCGCCGGAGTCCGACTCCATCTTCGACACCATCGCCACCGCCGGCGGCGGCCGCAAGGCCGGCGAGCCGGTGACCACCGGCGGCATGAGCAGCAACACTACCGGCGCCGATCCCGACGACATCACCCAGCTCGGGGACTACGGCCTCTCCCTGCTCCACGACCAGTCCGAGTGGGCCCGGCGCCTGGGGCTGGAGGCCGCCGCCGAGCGGCTCAACGGCCTCAACGTCGCCATCGCCCTGTGGGTGGCCCGCCACGGCGGCGAGCTCAACCAGATCGACGGCATCGTCAACGTCCTCGCCTCGGTGGCCAACCGCACCGCCGACCCGGACCGCCTGCGCGAGCTGGCCAACGCCATGGGCGAGATCGCCCACGCCGCCTCGCCGGCCATCAAGCAGGACCTGGACCGCGCCAACCCCGCCCGGCCCTGGCGCGTGCTCCTGCTCAACCGCAGCATCTGCGCCACCCGCTCCCACGACCCCGCCGCCATGGAGTCCGCCTTCCACGACCTGGGCCAGTGGCTCCCCGACGACGCCCCGGAATTCTTCGCCGAGGGCCTGCAGCAGATGGACCCGGAGAACACCCCCACCGAGGTCCTGGACCTGCTCAAGAGCTACCTGCAGCGCTGGAAGGGCGGGCAGCACTGAGCCGCGCGCACTCTGCTAGAATCGGCCCATGATGCCCGGAACCGACATTGAGGCCGTACGAGGCGTTCTGGAACGCCATCCGGAACTGGAACTCGCCATCGTATTCGGCTCGGTGGCGAGCGGATCCGCACGGGCCGACAGCGACCTCGACCTGGCCGTCAGCGCCGGTAGCCCCCTCTCCACCGAGGCACGGATCGCGCTCATCGAAGAGCTGGCCGCGGCCACGGGTCGCCCGGTGGATCTGGTGGACCTCACCCTGGCGGGTGAGCCGCTCCTCGGCGAGATCGTGAGCAATGGTCGGCGCCTGACGGGGAGCGATGAGGCCTACGCTAGCCTGGTGACGAGGCACCTCTTTGATAAGGCCGACTTTCTCCCCTACCGCGACCGGATCCTGGCGGAACGGAGGCAGGCTTGGATCGACGGGTAGTCGAGCAGAAGCTGGAGAGCCTGCGCTACTGCGTTCAACGCGTGGCGCAGCGTTGCCCGGAGACGCCGGGCGAGCTACAACAGGATGCCGACACTCAGGACATCCTTGCCCTGAACCTCTCGCGCGCCGTGCAGCAGTGCGTCGACATCGGCGCTCATTTGCTGGCCTCCCTGGAGTTACCACCCCCCAATACCATGGGTGAGACCTTCGACCGACTGGCCGAGGCCGGGATCATCGAGGAACCCCTGGCACTCGGGCTCAAGAAGGCCGTCGGCTTTCGTAACATTGCTGTCCACAACTACGAACGCATCGACTGGAATATCGTCCACTCCATCTGCGCCCGCCACCTGGATGACTTCCGCCTCTTCGCCCGAATCGTCTCGAGCAGGCTCACTGATTGAGGGTCTCGAGCTTTGCTACGGCCCCGATTCAATGCTCTTTTAAGACCCGACCCCTTTAGCGAGACACCGTCGTTCCCGCGCATGCGGGAACCTCGCTGACCCTGCCACCGTCCCGCCAAAGCCCTACGCGACCCTTGGCGAGACGGTCCGCTCGATCTCCCCTGCGATGGTCTGCCGCGCCCGCCGCAACTCGTACTCGGACTGCAGCCGCATCCAGAATTCCGGCGTGGTGCCAAAATAGCGGGACAGCCGCAGCGCGGTATCCGCGGTAACACCACGCTCCCCCTTGAGCAGGGCCGTGATCCGATTGGCCGGAACACCGAGGGCCCGAGCCAGCGCGGCCGCCGACAGGCCCAGCGGGTCCATGAAGTCCTCCCGCAGGATCTCCCCCGGCGTGATCGGATCCTCGCGTTCCGCACCGGCATCCTCCTCGAGCACCAGGCTGGACAATTCGTCCCGTTCGATAGTCATGGCCACCCCCTAGTGATAATCGCAGAAGCGGAAGCACAAACGCCACTGGGCATCCACTCGAATGCTCCACTGACCCGACCTTTGCCCGCTCAGTTTCTCGAGATGATTACCCGGCGGTACACGCAACTCCTCAACACGGTCCACAGCGTCCAGTTGCAGGAGCTTCCGGCGAGCCTTCCGCCGCAGCGGAGGCGCAACGGATCGCACAGGCCGATCGTCGAACAGCGCCGCTGTCGTCTTGTCGGCAAACGTCCTTATCATGAATCCACTATCGTACAGGATACGTAAAGCGTAAAGGCCTTTCTCCCAATACTTGCGCCCCATTTTATCTCTCGAATTTTCCCTTTCGGGATAATTGAGTTGTCTTGATGGCCCTTCCGGCTATAATTATCCCGATAAGGAAAAATTGTCCGCGTAGAGTAGATGGGCTCCGAAATGATCCCGATAGGTAAAAAAGCTCCCCGCCACTACGGTATCGTCCGCAGCCCCGAAGAGCTGGGTCGCGTCATGCGCGCCCACCGCAAGGGACGCCGCCTGACACTGGAGGAAACGGCCGACGTCGGGGGCACCGGGATCCGATTTCTCTCGGAGCTGGAGCGCGGCAAGGCCACCGCCCAGCTGGGCAAGACCCTGGAGACCCTCCGCCTGCTGGGCCTTGAGGTCGTCGTCGTCCCCCGCGGCATGGCGGATCGGGTGCAGCAGCTCCTCGATCAGGCGGCGGAGGACGAGCGTGATTGACCCCGACGCACTCAATGTCTGGTACGGCGAGCGACTACTAGGCTACCTCTGGTGCAATGCCGACGGCCGGATGGGATTCCAGTACGACGCGGCATGGCTCGAGGACGGCTTCCGGTTGTCGGTCCGCCTGCCCCTGCAAGCCGAACCCTTCCCGCCCGAGGGCCGCTCCGCCCACGCCTTCTTCGCCAATCTGCTACCGGAGGGCGGCGCGCGAGAGCGGCTGGTCCGCAGTCGCCGACTCTCCGACAACGACTTCCTGCTCCTTCGGGAATTCGGCGGGGATTGCGCGGGCGCCCTCTCTCTCCTGCCGGTGGAGGCCGATCCCGCGACAGCGGGAGCATACGCCCCCTTGTCGAGCACGGAGCTGCACCAACTGGTCCTCCAGCACGGCCGCGCGGCCTACGCTCCCCGTCACGGCGGCCCACAACCCCGACTGTCCCTGGCCGGCGCACAGGACAAATGCCCCATCTTTCGCGGCGCCGACGGCCACTACGCCCTGCCCACGGGCACCGCCGCCTCCAGCCACATCCTCAAATTCCGGGTGGACGAATTCGCCAATGTCCCCCTCTACGAGGCCTTCATGAACCGGCTGGCGCAGCGGGTGGGCGTGCCCACCCCGGAAACCCATCTGGAGCAGAGCGAAGAGGAGGCCTTCCTGGTCATCCAGCGGTTCGACCGAACCTGGCAAGACGGCACCCTCCGGCGCCTCCACCAGGAGGACCTCCTGCAGGCACTCGGGCCGGAACGCTTTCGTGGCAAGTACGAGGCCGAGGGTGGCCCCGGTTTCCCGGAATGCGCCGGCCTCGTCCGCGAAGTGAGCGAGGATCCGATTACCGATCTCCGGAACCTGCTGCGATGGCAGATCTTCAATACCCTGGCCGGTAATGCCGATGGCCACGCCAAGAACCTGGCCCTGATGCAGGTGGTGCCCGGGAGCAATCGGTGGCGCCTGGCCCCCTTCTACGACCTCGTCTGCACCCGTGCCATTGACGGCATCGATACCCGCCTGGCCATGAGCATCGGCGGGGAGTGGGAGCCGGAGCAGGTCACGGCGGAACACTGGCACGCCCTCGCCCGGGCCAGCGGCCTGCGCCCGCGGCTAGTGGACGAACTCCGGGCCGAGATGACAGCGCAACTGCCGACGGCCTGCGCCGCTACCCGGGCGGAGTTCGAAACCGCCTACGGCCCCCTGCCCGCCCTTCAGCGGATCGAAGACCTGCTCCCGCCTGCCGCCCCTGATCCGAGCCAGGACGCCTAAAACCTTGCCCCCATCTCCTAATGCGCCGGCATCCAGTTCTCGACCTGCAATACGGGAACTCGGATGTTCGTATCGAGCATGTACCGCACTACAGCGCCTAGCGGTCCTGCGGCACCTCATCCTCGAGGGAGTCCGGGAAATCCTCCGGGAGCGTCTGCGCCGAGCCCTTGAAATAGTCGCCCCAGGAACGCGGCTTCGGCCGGAGGATCAGGGCATCCCCCCGCTTCTCGATCACGACCTCATCCGCTTCCTTGTACCGCCGCGCTGCCTGCCGTAGACGGGACAACGGGCGTGGGGGCCGGTCCAGTGCCTCCAGCATGCTCTCGAACGCCTCGCGGCTGGTATTGATCCGCGTGGCCCGCTCGGTTACCTCGCTGACCCCCTCCGGGGCCGCATCTTCATCCGTTGCTCCTGTCATTGCGGCCTCTCATTGTTGACCCGGCATACGTGTTCTCAGTCTGTGGGTTCAGACAGTGCCAGAATGAATACAAACCAGAGGAAATCAATGGGTCCGAAACCCCGGTCGTGCTCGCCCTCTCTCGGCCCGCTCCTGAGCTCCGTCTGAAACCACTTCGCCACCTCCTTGTTGCCGGTGAGCGCCAGGGGCTCGGGGCGGTTGAGAACGAGGTATTGCCTTCTTCCTCCTCGGGCCCCATTCCCTTATTGTCCCAACCAATCCCCCTGTACAGTAAGTACATTCAAGGGAGGAACGCCATGAAAAACATCGGTTCCGAAGCCGCCCGCCGACACTTGCCGGAGCTACTGGACCGCGCCCACGGCGGTGAGCCCTTGGTCATCATGAAACGGGGCAAGCCCTACGCCGTCCTCGCCTCCCCAGAGCAGTGCCGGATCCCGTCCACCCGGGGCGGCCTGCTCGGTTTACGCGGCTCGGGGGCGGGGCTCTGGGGTGACACGCCCACTGAGACACTTGCGGTCCTGCGAGAAGAGTGGGACTGATGGAGGATTACCCGACCCTCCTCGCCCCCTACTCGAAGAGACGGGCCACCCGCTTCATGGGCAGAAAGAGCCGGCCAGGCTGTTGGGGAAAGCGCCGGAACTCGTAGACCTCGTAGAAGCTTCGAGCCTGCTCATCCTTGGCATCCACGACGACGGCGGCAGCCGCGATCTGGCGAGCCTGAGACCCGACCCTTTTCAGAACCCGGCCTCTTTCTGATGGCGAATGGCCAGGATCACGACGAACTCCCCGTCGAGGCGATATCGAGCGACGTAGCCACTAGTACCGAATTCGATGAACCAGTCCCGGTACTCCTCGGGCAGGTCATCAACAGGGCGTCCGATAGCAGGCTGCTCCTTGAGTGCCCCGATACCCCGGAGGATCGCCCCCGCTGCCCGCGCCGCGGCTTCCGGATCCCTGGAGTGGAGGAACTCGCGCAATCGTTCCAGGTCCCGGAGCGCTCCCGGGGAGAAGATCACTTGTCGCATTTCGGGGGCGGCGTCTCGTGTTCCGTGCCCCAACCGGTCAGCCAGTGTTCCACCGCGTCAGTGTGAACATACTGGCCGGTCGCCTGATATTCCTCCCAGGCTCTCACTGCATCCTGTTTGAAGGCCTCGCGCCTTTCCTCGCGCTCGACGTACTGCTCGATGGCCTCGCGCATCAGCCAGTGCGCCGAGCGCCGGCGGGCGTCTGCCAGCTCCTGTACTCGACCCTTGAGTTCCTCATCGAGCTTGATGGAGGTGGGGGTAGCCATAGCGGACTCCGTAGTCAGAGGTAATACCTCTAACTACTCTAGTTTGAATAATGCTCCTGGTCCATCCGCTCCGGCTCCCCCACGGACGAAACCTGGCCGCCCTCCCCCTCTCTCGACCCCCTCCTAAGCTCCATCCACAACTGCTCCGCCGCCTCCTCATTGCCGGTGAGCGCCTGGGGCTCAGGGCGGTCGCGCTCCAGGACGGCGTCCAGGGCCCGGCAGATGGCCGCCGGCCCCGCATCGGCCGGGACCACCTCCCCGCCCCCACGCTCGCGCAGGAAGGCGAGCAGCGCCGGCGCCTCCGCCCAGCCCGCGCGGTCCAACGTGACCACCGGGCAGCCGGCGGCCGCCGCCTCCACGAAGGTGCCGTACCCCGGCTTGGTGACCACCGCATCCACCGAGGCCAGCAAGTCGGGAAAGGGCCAGCCCAGCGTGGCCGGATCGTGTTGGCGCGGGGCGGGCGCCTCCCCTGCTCGCGGCGGCCGCAGCCAGTGGATGGGCCGACCGCAGTCCGGCGCTACCGGCAGGGGCGACGGCTGGATCCCGCCCATGGCCACCAGCACCACCGGCTCCCCATCCTCGGCGCCCAGCCACTGGCGCAGCTCCGCCGAGCGCCCCCGGCCCACCCGCCCCACCGGACCGATGGCCAGCCCGTTGGTGATACTCGGCATGGGCATGGCCGGCGCCGGCTGCAGGAAGGCGCGGGCACCGTTATAGGCCGCCTCCATGGTCGCCAGGATGGCGCGCATGTCCGAATCTTCCGGCGCCAGGGGCGCCAGGATGTCCCGCCAGTTCAGCGAGCACATTGCCACGGAGGGGAGGCCAAGCCGGTGCGCGGCGGCTAGCGTGAGATAGGGGATATCGGCGAGCACGAGATCCGGCGCGGCTGCCGCCAGGTCCGCGGCCACCGCCTCCACCTGCGCCTCCCAGTCCGCATGGAGGGCGCGATACCGCGCCAGACTCGCCTCGGCATCCACGGTCACGGCATCGTGCATCACCAGCCCAAAATCATCGCTCACCGGCTGATGGGCAAAGGGCCCCTCCAGCCAGTCGGCCACCACCTCCCGGGGATGGCCACTGCGCACCGTCACGGCGACCTCCGGCCGGTGCCTGCGCAGCGCATTGATGACCGAGGCGATCTGGGCGAGATGGCCCAGGCCGTGGGCGGATACGGCGGCCAGCAGATGGGGCGATTGCGTCATTCGACCTCCCAGAGAGACGGACGCACCACCCTACTCCAAACGATTACCGCCACTGAACTATCACGAAAGACTTGACCCCTTATTACGGAGCTACCGTCCAAGAACCACCCACCGTCGTTCCCGCGAACGCGGGAACCTCGCAAACCCTGCCTCCAGGACTGAAACCCCTTCGCGGCCTGTTCTCGAGGTTCCGGACTGGCGCTTTCGCGCCATCCGGAACGACGGGGAGCCCCCTACTTACACAGCCCCGACGATCCGGTCGTGCAGCTCCGGCAGCGGGATGGTGCGGTCGCGGGTGGAGGCGGCGGTCTCGGCGGTGTCGATGACGTAGCCGGTGGTGTGGTGGTGGCCGTTCTTGATGGCGACCAGGGCGGTGTGGGCGGCCAGGTCCTCGATGGTGCGGCCATTGATGTGGGCGGTGGTGCCGGGGGTGATCTCGTGGGGGTAGGTCAGGGTCACGAACATGTCCGTGCCGCGGTTGTCGGCCTCCTCGAAGAGCGGGCGCTCCTCGTCGTCGGTGGCCGCGCGCAGCAGTCGCTCCGCCTCGGCGGCGGACTCGGCGCTGTCGAAGTGGACCAGGAAGTCCCGGGACATGCGCGGCTCCACCCCGGTCACGCCGGGGATCCCGGCGCGCTGGAGGAAGTCCGCGTGGTCGGTGAAGCGGTAGTAGTAGGTAACCTCCGGATATGGCACCTGCCGCAGCCCGGTGGCCACGATGAGCCGGCTCTCGGGGAAGCGCTGGCGCACATCCCGGAGCATCATGTCGTAGAGCTCGTAGATCTCGTAGACCGGGTCGGCCTCCGGCTCCACGTACCAGTCCGGGTTGCGCCGGTCGGCCTCGCAGGCCGGGGAATTGAAGAAGTAGTGGTGCTGGATGTGCGCCCCGGCATTGAGGAAGAGCACGGAGAGATCCGGCCGGTGCTTGCGGAAGAGCGCGTTGTGGACGTCAAAGAGCAGCAGGTCCAGCAGCATGGCGCGCGGCCAGTGGTGGCGCAGGCCGCGGGCGATGAGGGAGGCGTAGCGCCCATAGTGGCGAGGGCTGGCGAAGCGGGCCAGCCCGGCCAGGACGGTGGCCAGCGTCCCCGCCCCCACCCTGCCGTGGGCATTGGCGTTCACCGCCTCGGAGACGGCCCGCGCCAGCCGCCGGACGAAGGGCGAGCCGGAGGCCTCGGTGGGCGTCCAGGGGTCCGGCACGAAGTACGGGGCGTTCTGGAGCCGGTTCTCCGCATTCATGGGGGAGATGGCGCCGACGGTATGGCCCTTGGACTCCAGCTCCTCGAAGAACTGCGGCACCGGCCGGCCGACGATATCCCCCAGCCGGAAGATCTCATGGTCGCGGTAGGCGCGACCGCTGTGGACCGTCACCCACTGGATCCAGGGCTCCAGCTCCTCGTAGCGCTGCTCCGCCTCCGTCTCGATGACGCCGTGCTCCTCCATGAGCGCCTTGAAGCCGGGCAGCCGCCCCTGCTGGATGTAGTGCTCAACGTAGTCGAAGTTGATCTCGTTGAGTTCCAAAAAGATTGTCCGGCTCATGTCTTCCTGCCCGTAAACCCTAGTTGGGCTATGCTGCCACGTACCCCGAATGGCCCCCTTGATCGGCGGCAACCACATGGCGCCATTCTACCGTCCCTGGCAAAAACCGTCTGCCAAGCTCCTCACGAACTAAGAAGCTGCCGATACACCGCCAAGGTATCCGCGACGACCTTCTCGGTGGAGAACTCGTGAACCACTCGCTCGCGTCCGGCGCTGCCCATGCGCTGGCGCAGGGCCGGGTCGGCCAGCAAATCACCGATACGCTCGGCGAGAGCCACGCTGTCGCGCACCGGCACCAGGTAGCCGGTCTCGCCGTCGACCACCGCATCCCGGCAGCCGGGAGCATCGGTGGTGATCACCGGACGGCCGGTGGCACCGGCCTCCAGGGCGACCTTGGGTAGCCCCTCCCGATAAGAGGGTAGAACGACCACATGCGCAGCCTCATAGACGGTGCGCATGTCATCCACCTGGCCCCACCACTCCACGATGCCCTCCTCCACCCAGCCGCGGACCTCCGCCTCGGTAATGCCGGCGGGGTTGCCGGTATCCAGCCCACCCACCAGGGCAAAGCGGGCCTCCACACCATGGGCATGGAGGGCCCGTGCGGCAGCCACGAACTCGTCCACACCCTTGTCCCGAATGAGTCGAGCCGGCAGCACCACCACCGGCGGCCCCTCGGCCTCGGGTGCGGGAGTAAACGTAGCGACGTCCACTCCAGAGCCGGGGATGAGGACCGCCTGTTCCGGGTCCACGGCCCCAATATCCTGGAGGACTGCCCAATCATCGCGGTTCTGGAAGATGATCCGTTGGGGGGAATAGTGCAGGGCGCGGCGGTAGAGCGCATCCACACCGTGGCGCAGAAGGCGGGACCGCCAGTCCGTGCCGGTATAGACGTAGCCCAGACCGGTAATGGCATTCACCACCGCTGGCCGCCCAGCACGGCGGGCGGCCAGAGTGCCGTAAAGGACCGGTTTGATGGTTGCGTGGTGGACCAGATCCGGCGCCAGCCGGCGATAGAGCCGGGTCAATTCTCGCAGAGCGCCCCACTCCTCCCAGACCCGCAGCCCTTGCCGACTCAGCCGCACAGGATGAGTGACGAAGCCCTCCCCCTCCAGTCGTTCCGCTGCCGGGGAACCGCCTGGCGCCACCACCTCCACCTTGAAGCCGGCCGCCTGCGCCCCGCGCAACAATGGCAGGCGATGTGCTGCGGTAAACTCATGGGCATTAACAACAAAGAGCAGGCGTGCGCTCATCGAGCAGCCAGCTCCCGGGGAACGGCGGCCGAGCGGCTGGAAGGAACGCTACGCCGCCACCAGATAAGTCGGGGAAGGTGGGGCGCGGCAAGCGCAATGAGGGCGCCGGCGAACTTCGCCCGATGGCGCAGGCCGGTTCCGAAGTTCCCAGTACCGACCCCATAGGCAAAGATAAGCGGGACCAGAATCAGGAACAGCATCCGCCCCCCGGGATCATTCCAGATTGCTCGCCTCCCTCGCCACACAAGAACGACGAGCGCCAGATAGAACAGCGCATCGATCAGACCGATAACAAGGGCCGGTTCCCGCAAGTCCCAGGGGAAGGGCGCAAAAAGCAGGTAGGCCGCACGCAATGGCACGGCCCAGATAAAGTCGGTTGCACCTTGTGGTTGCGTCCACTCCGGGTAACGCGCCCCTCCTACCACACGACTCTCGAAGTAGAACATCCAGCGCTCAGTGCTGACCATCTGCTCCGCGGTCCCCAGCTTGTGAATGGATACCCCGGTCACGACGTAGGCAACTGCCAAGCCGAGAACCCCTAGAATCGCCAGGCTGGCGACCACCCGAAGCCGACCTCGAGCAACCCCCGCCCACCAACGGCGAAAGGCTCCTGCCCCCAGGACACCGAAGAACCCAAGAAGCCCGACAATGGCGCCCCCATGGAAGAAGGTCGCTGCGACGAACCCGCCAACCGTCAGACCCATGGCTGTAGCTCCGCCACCGCGCGCCCACCGGATCGCCCCCAGTGCCCCAACCATGAAGAAGAGGACGAACCAGACCTCCCGCATGGGCAGCGCCCCGTACTGGACGACCATGGGGAACAGAGCCATGACCCAGGCGACCTTCCTTGCAGCTCGCTCTCCCCAGAGTTCCCTGGCAACCATCCAGGTCACGAGAACCCCGAGGACACCGGCGAACACATTGATGGACTGGAGAAGCAGCAGGCTTCGATCCGTAAGCGCATAGATGAGAGCAGCGCACCATGCATAGAAGTAGGAATCGATACCGGGAAATGCAGAGAGAGCTGACCATAAGCCAGCCCGTGCCCACTCCCACGCTTGTGCCTCAAAGGAAATCGCGTCTGCTGTACCATCCGGGAGTGGTGCCACATAAAAATGGAACAACGCCGCCAAGGCGCGGACCCCGAATGCAACCAATACGACATCCCAAACCCAACTATTTTTAAGAGCCAGAAAAAAGCTGCCAAAACCTGCCGAAGCCAGGCTCAACCACCCAAGAACTTCAGGGGCTATCACTTACAACCACCAAGCAGTCCCTCATAAACACCGCTATAGGCATCTACTATCGCGGATAACGCATACTGATCAACTACACGGCTGCGAGCCGCTTTTCCCATCGCCCGCCGTTCCTCATCCGGCTTTTCAAGCATGGCACGCAGAGCTTTTTCGAGACTTTTTTCGTTCCGCGGCTGAACAACCATTCCCGTGTCCCCAACGATCTCCGCACTGTCCCCCACGTCGGTCACCACACAGGGCACCTCACTGGCCATTGCCTCTCCGATTACATTCGGGAAGGCCTCGCCCCATGCACTGCTGGTACAAAAAACGTCCATCACCCGCATCAGATCCGGAACGTCATCGCGCCCCCCCAGAAAATGGAACCGACCCATAAGCTCTGCAGGCACGATCCCGGTTAACTCCGGATTGTCCGCGTAAACCTCCCGCCCCGCGAGGAGAAAGTGGACCCTTGGTACCGCACGAGCCACAGCCACACTAGCGCGAAGGAACCCCACATGGTCCTTCATGGGATGGAAACGTGCCACGTGGCCGACCACAATAGCCCCGTACGAAATACCGATGGCCTGACGCATCCGCGCACGTAGATCGGCATCCGGCCCTAGGGCCGATACCTCAAACCCGTTGGGAATCACACGCCCACGCGCAGAAGCAAAACCGAACGCCTCATGCTGCTCCCTAGCCAAGCGGCTATTATAGATGACGGCCTCCGGCCTGGATGATAAGCACCTCCCGGCCCTTATCACCCATTGCGTGGAACGCTTTTCGTCATCTAGGTCGTAGAGGCTATGGCGAACATTCCAGACCACGGGCGAACTGCCTGATGTCACGGCCGTTGCTGCGCTAGCGGCGAGGTTACCGTGATACATCCAACCCTGAATCAGGTCCGGCTGGATCTTTCGCACAACCCTTCGCAAATGAAGCAGGCTTAAAGGGTTCGGCATTCCCGGCCGCATCCCAAGCGCATGAACGGGGATCCCAAGCCCCCGGAGACGTTCCTCAAAAGCTCCTGTATCACCAAGCGCTAGAACGGCGGAGTCAAATCTTTCCACCAACCCACCCGCAAGAATATTATAAAGAGCCCGCTCTGCACCACCGATATTCAAGCCGGTAATGACGTGAAGCACTTTTTCAGCCACGAAGGAGCTCCCGATCCCCGACATACGATTTCCCGTATATCGACCCGTGTATCCCGTTCACCACATCCACCCATAAGGGCCCGCCCATCTTTGTGCCCGGCTGGAACTCATATGTCTCCTTAAAATCGTGAACGCTATCGAGCAAGGCCATAATCTCGTTCAGGCTATTAGTACCCGCAGTTTCCGCCCGTTTCCAGTTCTTAAGGGCCCGCTCAGACGTCGACTCGTTGAAACCTACGGTTCACGGATAAGCCAGTTGTTAGAATGTGACAACACATCTTTCCGCAATTCGCCACGCATCCTGTATCCTGTACGTATGGCGCTGGCAATCGTACTCGTCCGGCGCTTCATCCGAAGAATAATAACGGCGCGCTGCACGGACCCATGGAATATCTAGAAGCTTCCCCGGCAGGCAACGCAACACGCGTGCGTACCAAGCATCATTTCGGGCTTTCACTTCAAGCGCCACATCCGGCCAAACCACTCGGCGGTATGGCGCGCATAGATAATGTCGCGACTGGCAATCGCCTTTCTTATCCGGAAGGGCCATCCAGGGTGCGCGCTGAACATCCTTCAAGAGCCTTCTATTAATAAGCAAATGCGGCCGCGTCCCCTTTTCAACCAGCCCCACTGGGTCGAGCCTCACCGACTCACCCCTCGCCAATCGCACCTCTACGATCGGGCCTATATCGAGAAAACCGGCTGCTGGCACCCGAGTGTCCTGGAATGGATACACGGCCCCCAGATGACCGGAGTTCTCGGACTACCAATCACGGTAACTCGCGGGCACTCCCTTACGCCTTTCAGGGTCAATTGACTGACGCTCACCCATCACTCCTTATTGCTGAGCATGACCGCGAGGTACCCATCGGCCGCCCTATCCACACTGAACTCGGCGGCCCTCGCCACAACATCCGGCGGGGTACATTCATCGAGCGTCGCCACCATCGCCTCGGCAAGCGCTGTCTCATCACCCACAGGAACCAGATGACCCCAGCGCCCGCCTTCGAGGATCTCGTCGGGACCAGAGGGGCAATCCGTCGACACCACCGGCGTACCACATGCCATTGCCTGGATTAATCCATTGGGCAGACCTTCCCAAGCCGACGAGAGCACGAACAGGTCTGCGCGAGTGATAACCGGGAAGGGATTATCGACAAACCCCGGGAGATAGACATTCGAAGATACTCCAAGGTTTTCCGCCTCCTTCTCCAGTTCACCCCGCAACGGCCCCTCACCCAATATGACCAACCTCGCACTCAGTTGCTCGCGCAACAAAGCGAAGGCACGAATTAATGTCGTAAAATCCTTTGCCTCGGTCAACCGACCCATAGCCACGACTAAAGGCCCTCCGTTAGTCGAGGACCAAAATTCATTAGCCGGCTCGGCTGCCAATGCCTCAAGCCACCGACCAACAGCGGGATTGAACACAACCTCGATCCTTTCCCGCGGTAGCCCGGCGCGAACTGCCAAGTCGTCCGACACCCCTTCCGAGACTGCAATAATGCCATCGGCTCTCCGGTAAATCCGGCGTCCAAGGTGACCAGTCAACCGCGCCCAGAATCCGCCCGCCTGTTCTAGTGAAACCGAGAAATGAGTGCGTTCACTAACGATCAACCTAGTAGGAACTCTTGCAATCATTCGGGCGACCAGAGCAATGGCATTCGCGTGCCCCATGGCCGACAACATGGCACGAGGCCGCTCGCGCTTAAGGTAACGAACCAGACCGGGGAGGCTCCTGCGCACCCGCGGACAACCGAGGTCCACGACGCGAACACCGTCCTCCACCTCATCGAGGTAAGGGCCCTCGGCACTAGCAAGCACTAGATCCACCTCGTAGCCACGCTCCGCGAAGGAGTTGGCCAAGGTCACCATCACGCGTTCTGCCCCGCCACCACGCAAGGAGGGGAGATATAATGCTAGTTTATCCTCTTTCCCCGAACAGGCCGAACGACTATTTCTTTTTCTCACTACCCCCCTCCCCCACAACTGATCCGCGCTACGACTCGCCCTAGGAACACCGATAAACCAAGAAAGCCAACACATCCTCCTGAATTCTCTATTGCCATCGCTTACTGCTGGCTCTGAAACTAGACGAGCAATAGCCATTCAAGGCACTACAGTTACTTGAAATGGTATACAACCCTTGTCCAGAAAGTCTGGTAGACCCAAGCCAGGAAAGGAAGCTTATTGGAAACCCGCCCCAAGCTCCTGCCCCTTTTGTTCGGAGAACTGTTCAACCAGCACTTCCCTGCATAACCGAATGCACTGAATCGACGAACGAAAAGAGAAGAAATTTCTCGCCCTGAGAGGTAGTTAGTGTTCCCGTCTAAATACCCCCGATTCTTTAACGCCACTTCATGAACAGGCTGGAACTTTTGTGACGATTTACGGAACCCCGCCCAAGTCCAAAAAAGCATCCACCATGAGGGACGGAAGACAGATGACAAAGGCACCTGCACGTGACTTTCCAACGGTCGCAAGCGAGCTGGGAACCGGTGTAGACCCAGCCCACCTGGTTTCATCACTCTAGCCAATTCCGCCACTACTTCATCAGGATTTTTGAGGTGCTCGAACACCTGCTCACTAAAAACGAAGTCAAAATAGGCGTCAGGAAATGGCAATCGATAGGGGTCTTCCTCGATACACTTTATATAGCCTTGCTTTTGGAGTTCATTGGTGTGCGGCCCGTCTTTGAACTTGATGTCAACGCCAAGGGCATCATACCCACGTGTTCGCAATGCCTTTACACGGCTCCCGTTACCACACCCGAAGTCAAGTATCTTGCTAGATCGCTCAACTACTTGACCAAGACAGGCTGCGACTTCAAACAACGTTTCACCGGAATTCATAGGCTCTCCCCTCACCCCAAACACATCGCTTCGAAAACAATTAAATGATAATTAAATTTGTTTTATAACAAAGTCACGAGGAACACTAATGTTTCCACAAAACACGAGTGCCGAGCGCAACCGAAATGCACCTGGATGACCGCACTCCAATAGTCCCTTGCTTTTCTGGATGTTGTTTGTTTCTCTATTTTTTCAAAAAAGATCTTGCCATAGTGCCATCACTTTCTTCTCTGCAAACTTTTCCCGTACCGCGACAGCCTGTTCACCAAACCTCTGGCGCAAACCTTCGTCCGCCGTCAAGCACGCCATCGCAGCCCGCAGCCCCTCAAAATCCTCTGCTGGGACCAAAAGGCCGTTCGCGCCATCCTCGATCACATCCCGCGGCCCAGTATCACAATCAAATGCGATACTCGGGCAGCCTGACGCCATCGCCTCCAGCAACACATTGGGGAAGCCCTCATAGCGTGAACTGAGCACGAAGATATTCGCCCGCTTATACCAATCGGCGACGTTACCGACCCGGCCCGGAAGGTGGAACCGCCCCGCAACTCCCTCCCCTTCGGCCAACCGCTGGATCGATGCATCGCCACCGCAGACTGCATCCGATTCCGGGTCGACGCCGAGGATCACCAGATCCCACTCTGGTCGATCCGCTGCAAGACCGGCGAGGGCGCGCACAAGCAGATCGAAGCCCTTTTGCACCGGCTTGCTGCCCACGGCCAGGATGACCTTGCGTTCCGGCGAAATCACGCTCTCCGGAGCCACCTCGGGGGGGAAGCTGGCGATTGGCCAGACCACCGGATTTGGGATCACGTGTACATTACGGGCCCCGGCATGACGCACCAACCAAGCGGCCGCCTCGCGGGTCTGGGCGACATGGCCGGCGGCAAACCGATAGACGAGCCGACGCAGCAGCGCCCAAGCGCTGCCAATGCGTTGGCGACCAGGGTAGTTGCGCTCAGACCCGTAGACCCGTACAGGCAGACCGATCGCCGCGAGAATGGCGAGTACAATGGAGGTGTTCATCATCGCCACCACCACATCGGGCTGCTCCGCCTTCAGAGCGCGGCGCAGCGCCCGCCAGCGGCGGTAGTTGGCGGTAAGCTTGCCGAGCCCCCGATTGACCCCCGCGAGATCAAGGGTAACGCGACGCACCCGGGGATCGAGCGGGTAGAAGTCGCGCTCCTCCGAGGTCATGGTGATCACGCCGACCTCGTGGCCCTGATCGGCCAGGTGGCGCACCAGGGAGGCGGTGACGCGCTCGGCGCCGCCGCCGGTGAGGGAGTGGATGTAGAAAAAGATCTTCACGGGTCGATCACCTCAAGGCGCCGCAGCTCGGCGAGGATGTGGCCGGCGCGGGCATCCCAGGTGTGGTGCCGCTCATAGTCCGCGCGGGCCTGCTCTCCCAGATGCCGCGCCAGCTCCGGATCATCCCGAAGCCGTTCCAGCGCCCGGGCCCAATCCGCCGCATCCCCCGGCGCGGCAAGCAGCGCGTTCTCGTCCTCGCGCAGCACCTCGCGCAGCACCGGCAGATCCGCCGAGACGATAGGCCGCGCCATGGCCATGTATTCGAACAGCTTGAGCGGCGACATCCAGCGCGCCACATCCCCGCCGCCGCCTTGCACCGAAACCTTCTCCAGATAGGGGGCCACCAGTACATGGCATTCGGCCATCATTGCCGGCAGGTCGTGGTGGGCTCGATGTCCGAGGAAGTGGACATTGGCCGGAACGTCGCGGCTTTCCCGCCAGCGCTGAATAGAGGTGGCGTCACCACCCACGATGCGGAAGCTCGCCCAGGGGCACCGAGGCGCGACGTCCAGCAGGGTCTCGATCCCCTTCCCCGGGTGGAGGCTGCCGAAGTAGCCGACAACGAACGCTTCCACCTGGCCGGGGGCCTCCGGCCGCTCCAAGGTCGGCGCCGCGTCATGGGCCACGATGGTCCACCCCTTCAGCTCCGGGAAGACCGCCAGGAGGTGGGCCTCCAGGGCAGCGGAAATACAGACGATGGCGCGAAACCCCTCGCCCGCGACAAGCCGCTGGAACTCCCGGTAATTGCGCTCGTTGATTTCCCACTCCGGCTTGTGGATCTCAAAGACCGTCGGCCTTCCGGTTTCCGCAGCAATGCAACACCCCTGCAGCGAACGCCCATATACGATGTCCGCTGCAACGATATGCAAAAGCCAGCGCAGCACCAGACGGTAGACCAGACCGCCGCCTCGGATCTTCGGCCTCCACAGGGAGTATATCGGGATCGCGCGCCCCACCCCATAGAGACTCAGGGCCGAATCCGACGCACATCGCAACGACGAAGCGGGCGGGCCAATGGTCACCGCTAGACCACGGCCCTTCAGCGCGTCGCACATATGAGCGACGTGCACCGCGTTGGCCGCCTCCGAAGCGATGGGCCCACTGGCGATGTAAAGCCACTTAGGAGACATGGAAAAACGCGCGTACTATACTCTCGCTTAGGCGCTCCCGGTTGCGCCTCGACACTCCATTCAGTAAACGCTTCACCAGCTTCTGCCCTTTAACGGTACTGCCGGTCTCACGCCCGTACGTCTTGTCCGGCGCAAACAGCAACACCTCATGCCCGGAAAGCACCAGGGCCTGGAACATCTTCATCACATGGATGCTGTTGGCCGTGCGCGAGGGAATACAAAAACTGGAAAGGTATGCGAGAAGCAAGCCTGAACTCTCTCAAAACATACCTATCGCCGCACCAGAACATCGTTAGAATACACCCAACGGGTGTTCAGTTTTTTTAGGAAGAAATTAATAAAAGGAACCGAATCAAAGACGGAGGAACTGGCAAGCCAACTACCATCATACTTAACCCTTTCCAACTCCCCCGCCCTCAGCCTCACACGATTACCAACCAAAGCATGGCTTTCATTATGCTTTGCGGGGCATAGCATTTTCTCATCAAAGCCAACACCCAAATGATCACATACCTTCTTAAGGACTTTCTCTGGGTACAGCGCAAACTCTTCGTACCCAACCAACATAAAGCTTACACCGCTATCAACCAATTTCTTCTCAATCTTCTTATTGCCGCGATACCAATTCCACATACAACGAAGAACACCGTCTCCAGTCTTGCTAATTCTTGAGAAGACCCAGGAACGAAAATCCCTGACGAGAAATATCGCGCGTACTTCGAAGTCAGGTGTCAGCTCATTGATTCCATCAACATTTGACTGCGAAGAATCCACAAGAAATTCTTTGTCACTATTCACAAAACCGAACTGGTCAACAAGTTTGTTGAGCTTATCCGGAAAAGGCAAAGAATCATTGGCTTCAAGCCAGTTCATCAACTCACCCCAGAGCTCACATGTTGCGGCATTATCTCCACATGAACACTCTTGTTCATGACGTCGCGTTTTAGAACGGGCGCGCTGTGGTCCGCCATCTCCACCGCACAGAACTCTGAATCCTTCACCAACGCCCGCAATTTTCGGGTGTGAACTTAGCGCCATATCTAGAATGGTCGTTCCACTATGGCCCAACCCTCTTATCAGAACCAAAACCGGCTTTTCCATAATTACCCCTAAATCACAAAAAACAAAGCATTACAGTAAAATCTAAACTGTGTCAGAGCCATCTAGCGAACTCCTCCTGTTTCAGAATATCGAATTCCCGGCGCAGCGCTTCGGCAAGCTCTGCTTGGAGCCTCGGTTTCTCGGCCTTGAGACTGCGAAAGAGCGCCCGCTGCCGTCGCCATACGTCCAGCAGACCGGGGCGGATATGGTCATGGGCAAGCGCCCGGTTCTCGCGCAGGGCCACCCAGGGGTGTAGCTCTGTCGGGTTAGTGCCCTGAATGATGCTGAGGGTTGCTGCAGCGGGCAGACCCAGCCAAGCACGCACCTGTGCTGTAATGCCACCCGGATCGGAACGCAGCTCCTCAAAATCGACAAGTCGCAGGTCGTCAAACGCAGCCAGCCAGGGGGCGAGTTGGTGCCGATACCATGAATTCGCCACGTAGCGGAACCCAAAGACCGGATCGCGATAACGCTCGCTTGCCGTGTTATGCGGCTGAACCAAGCCACGCCGCCACGCAGCTTCTATCCCTTCGTCCTCGGCGGCAATCGCAGCTGCCGGATCAAGCGGCAGATCGAAAACCTCATCCGGCGCGCGTAATTCCCGACCGTGCTTAACTTCGTGGAGATAGCCCGAAATTGCCCGTTCAGCAGGGTCTCGGAGAACAACAAGAACCGGAATATCGGTACCTAATTGCGCTGCTGCCCGTTCGGCGGTCCCGGCCACGTGTAAGTAAGAAGTAGAGCCATCGAGAGCGAAGCGATCATCGGGACTGATGCTGAAATGCGACAGGAAGTCACTGCCGTCGTGCATGGGCTTGGACAGGATTTTCGGCTCCTTCAGCGGCGCTCGGGCAATGCACGGCTCCTGCGCGATCAGACGGAACAGATAACTGCTTCCGGATTTCTGTGCACCAATAAGCAAAATCGGTGTAGCCTGCATATTTTCCCTCATGCGAAGGTGTACCCAAACGCGTCAATTTCATAACGGTAGAGATTGGAAACGATCTCGACAGCTTCTCTGGTATAGTAGTCACGATAACTAGTGAGGGGCGGGTTCTCTCGGTTTTTCGACTTTACATCTTTCACCCGCGGAAGTTGGCCAGAAAAGGGTACACCCAAGGTGGACAGAACCTTGCCGAGATCATGCGACAGATTCTCAAACTTAATCACATGGTCAACCACAATACGGTTGTCAATCGTATACTGACGCCAATTGTTGTAGAAACCAACTGGAACGACTCCGCCAAGATCATCTCCTGCCGCAAGCGCTTTTATATACTCAGGAAAACTTGGTCTCATCGAAAGGTTCCGCGTGCGCCATATATAGTCTGATACAGCTAGTGAAAACGGATTCCTGACAACACAGAATTTGGAGTAGGAATCCCACTCGCGCGGGAATGCGAGTTTTATCTTCTCGGCATCCGCGTGCTGCGGCTTTCTCCCAAGTCGCTGCTGATACGCCCGTTTAACTCCTGCCGCCAAAGCATCAGTTGCTTTTTTCTTGCCCTTTCCGCGCATCAAGTGGAATAGTAGCGAGCTTCCGGATCTGCCAATGGCTTCTGCCCACATCCTGACTGGTATCGTGCCTCCTGCTTGCAGTGTCTCAGAAACTGCACTGAGCTGCACATCCCAAGGCCCGAGTGTTTCTGACAACATCAATGATATCGAACTACCTGCTGTTTTTCGGCAGTGAATAAAAATGTAATGGTTTTTATGACTAATAATCATTAGCACGTCCCGTGATCGACTTTCCTATTCCTGTTATTTTTGCTTCCCGTCAGGGGAACTGCATGCTCGGACGCGCTCGGGGCCAGTTAAGATAGAAATTGAGCAGTCGCCCGGCCAGCGCCCCCGAGGCGGTACCGATGAACTCGGCCGGTTCCAGTCCGGCATCACCCCGAACAGCGGGGGGGCCTCCCACGGCAGGTCCGGGGGCCAGCCTCCGCCAGTGACGGTAGGCGGCGACCAGGGCGGCGTTATAGCAGGCGTCGGGGTCGGATCAGAACAGTCCGCTCGGAAAGAAGCTTGCACTCCAGCTCCTCATCAAGACCAAGGACACGCTGGAGGCGGCTGATACGCCCACGGATATCAGCGGCATCCATGGGTGGGAACTTGTAGTTCTCCTTGGCCGGCCCGAACCTGCCTGGAAGAGCATTCCGGAGTGCCGTGCCGACCACACTCCTTAGCTTGGCCAGTTTCAGATGCGCATGAAACTTCGTCCAGTTGCACGGACTAGATAACTCACCATTGTCGAGGCTTTCCCACACCTTGACGATTTTTTCGGCGGCCAGTTCCGCGTCATCCAGATGAACCTTTTTGGCTACCGAAACGGGCAGCGCCTCCTCCTTTTCACTGCCTACACCAGACTGGGAGGCATGAAAAAGTCCATTGACCGTATCCGACAACGCCTCTAGCGATTCGACACGCACGCCCAGTTCATTCGGAAGCTCCCGGGCATACTCCTGCTCAAAGGGCAGATACGTCACCACAGGCTTTCCGAAAACGGTCGCTTCAAGCGCAGTAGTGCAGCCGTTGTGCATTACGGCGAAGGCGTTGTTGACCCATGCGGTAATCGAGCCTTCCCTGATGACATGCACGTTGGGAATCCCTTCGAGATAGACCTTCCACGCCTCGATGCTTTCAACCGGGTGAGGCCGCAATACAATGTCATATTCGTCATTGGATTCGGCCAAATGACGAACTGCCTCAATGAAGGCCAGCGTCATACGGTAATCTTCCGCAATAAGACCAAATCGCCTCAAGAACATCTCCGGGTCACGCTGATAATATCCCGCACGCCTTTCCAGTCGAATGCTTTCATGAAAAGGGCGCATGTTATTAGCTGTGCCCATATTGGACGAAACCAGAAGGTATGGTTTCTCCGGCATCGCTCCTGGAGCACCCCAGTACTGATTAAAACAAGGCCTCCACAGATCAGCTCGCGGTGAGCCCGTCTGGTGCATCCTCGACGAATAGTTCGGGTAGACACGCTCAAGCGTTTCCGTATCCTCCGCTCCCCACCCGAAGACCGCCGAAGCCTGGGCTATGGTCTCTTCCGAATACCGAACTTCAGCGAATTTGTCGTATCCGTGATCGATAAGGCCACCCTCTTCATCAATGCTCGTGATCGGGAATCCATTATCTACGAGGATTTGATGACGAGTGATCTTCTTATTCTTGGGCGTCAAGGACTTGGTGTGGAACACACCCGGCGGCAGGGATCCGCTCTGAACCCCTTTCATAATCGCGCTCATCTCGGAGACTAGTACATCATGGTCCCTCGAGGCGGCAATAACCGCCAGTAACAACTTGCTGTCCAGCTCTCGTGCGGCGATTTCAACGTGCTGATAGATATTCATACTGAAAAAGTCTCTTCTGCCTCAAGCATGACCTGAAGATTGACCAGCCGGCACAACTGCATCCCATCTGTCTTGCTCAAGCTATCGGGGTCGACCCTTAGTTCAAGGCAGTCATAAAGACGATTCAGGTACGTCCGGCACTCGTCGTCATTGACATAATTCAACAGGGTACGCTCCACCACCCCATCCTGATGACCAAGGATCTCTCTCAGGTTACGTAGATCATCAATTCCTATGGCATGGCGTGTCGTTGATGATTTGGCCTGTTCATTGTGCTGTATTTTCAGAAACCGTTTTGCCAGACGCTTTATCGATCGCGCACTATACCTCGCCACCTGCGATGGAAGATCAATCCAACCGCCACCCAGAACCTGATGCCGGATCCTGCTGTAGGATACTCCCAATTGACTGCGGATAACGCCGTGTAAAAAACGTTTGGGCATCAGGACATCCCGTAGACCGAGGCGGTAAGACAGCAACTCAACGGCCAGGGGTCCCTCCGAGAACGGGGTGCAAATTACAAGATTCTCGTGGGTGCCGTTGTTGAGAAACTGCTGATGAATACTACCGATTGTCCTCAACCAACGCGCAAGCCTTGCGGCATGGTTTACCTTCAGCCCGGAATGGAGACGGCTGTTGCTCAATTCCGGATAGACTGCGCTCTGAAACCAGCGGGAAGTCGGCACCACATAATGCTCATGCTTGTAGTCCATTACTACATGTTTAACCCGGTGTTCAAGCCCCCCCCCTTCAGCACCATGCTCACTAAGACCGATAAAGCTTTCCTCCACACCGGGCGGCAGCCCACTGCTCAAATTACTTTCATTTGATAAGTAAAGGAATGCGTAATACGCCACGGTTTTACGAAATCGCCGAGGGATCCCCGCTGCCATCTTTACGTTACGCACCAGACCGGTCGTAAAGGAGCTCGGCGCATAATGGTCAATATGGAACATCATGTCCGAGTTCTGTCCCGTCAGTACCAGTCGTTGTATTTCATTATCGCCTTCAATCGGACAATATCGAAAGCTATGTTTCATGTAGCCAACGCCGTTCAATACGGCCAATCCGGTCCCCGCTCTTTTTCTTACGTCCGCAGATGAAAAGCCTTCGAGGGGCTTGATAAAATCGATTTCACACCCGGCACGTCTTGCTATATCGGATGCCATTTTCTTTTCTGAGACTTTTCCTCGATCGATGTAATATCCTTGCGTCTTCCTATCCAATCCACTCTTGTGCAGAAGCAGGAGTGCAGTTGAGTCCACGCCGCCCGAAAACGATATCGTCGCATTCGCGCCAATGTCTTTACAATAAGACTCGTAAATTTCCGCAACGGCCCGGCATTTTTTCCCCAGATCGGCATCCTGCCGCCTTCTCGTTTTGGGTTCCTTGTTTATCAAAAAGGTCTGAGGCCTGGCCTCTCCTGAAGAGAATTCCACATAGAATCCAGGTGGGCACCGATGCGTTCCCTTGACAAGCCCGGAAAATGGAGGTCGGATCACCGACTGATGCGAGAGAACAGCGTTCATGACCGCCCCCTCGGACAGCTCACCTCCCATGCGAAGCGCAGCTCGAAGAAAACGACCCTCTTGATTGGACACGAGGTATTCGTGCTGCTCCTCACCTTCTCCAACCACCGGCATCCAATAAAATCCGCTACTCGCACAAGAAGCAAAGAGCCAAACCGCATCAGCGGTCGACACCTCAATCATACAGGGACCAACGACCCCCCTCATAAAAGTGGCCAGTGCATCCGCACCTCCACGTTCCCACTCTTTCTCTACAGTGGACTGTATGCGCCGCGATTTGATAGAGGTGTCGCCGTCTGTCCAGCCCATCAACATACCGTGAACGGACAACTCGACCCGCTGTTCACCTTTCAGCTTTGATCCTGAATATACAGTCTTGTGCATAATGATCCCTTCGATTACTCGGCGCTATCCAAATCTGTGTGGTGCGCCAGGAAAACGCCTGGCACTTGGGAGTTGACCGAGGAAAGTCAATGAAACTGTGTTCGGAACCCTGTGGGCAAGTGAGCCCGCCCAGCTAAGGGGAACCTCAATAAACAGCAGGTCAGGCTATCGTCGTCGCAGAGGCCGGCGCACCGACTCCGATTTGTGCCTCGGTGCCCCTGATTTCGGCCTGAATCAGGCCGTTCTCCCCGGTTTCCGGCTCGTGTGCCCGACTTCCGGACACACGAGACCCTCGAAACCGTCTAGAACGGCCTCACCCCGGCCGCCTCGAGCTGCGTCACGCGGCGCATGTTGTACACCGCGCAACGCAGAGTCAGTTGAAAGCGCGCCCGGCCAAGGCCGATGGTCTTCAGCACCTGGGCGCCCATCTGCCCCATGCCGCCGAAGACGTGCTCGACCCGGGCGCGGGTCCTGGCAATGCGCTGGTTGCGGTCCTGCTCCTTTATCGACAGCACGCCCAGGGGCGGCTCCTTGGGCTGAATCTTCGGTCGGCTGTAGCTGCACTTGTACAACAGCCGCTACGCCTCAGCCCAACAGCTCCCAACTCATCGGCGTCCCCGCTACCACATGATCTTTGACCCGCCGTCCCAACAAGTGATCCAGATACTTCGGCGCCAACCCCATCCCCGGCCGCACACTCCGCAGGTTCTCCTCCGTCAGCACATCTCCCGCCTTCATATCCTGGGCGATGTACAACGACCGCCGAAACCGCATGGACGGCTTCTCCGCCTCCCCGGGCCCATACCGCACACAGCCCAGTGACTGCCAGGCCCGCTCGGTCTCGATCACGAGCTGGCGCATTTCCTCCGGCTCAAGGGAAAAGGTGGAATCAACGCCGCCTTCCGCCCGGTCAAGGGTGAAGTGCTTCTCCACCACAGTCGCCCCATGCGCCACTGCGGCCACGGCAGCGCCAACGCCCAGGGTATGGTCCGAGAGCCCGACCTGGCAGCCGAACAACTCCTGCATATGCGGCACGGTCAGCACGTTGCTGTTCTCCGGCGTCGCCGGGTAGGTACTGGTGCACTTGAGCAGGACGAACTGTTCGCAGCCAAACTCGCGCAGGGTGCGCACGGTTTCGTCGAGTTCGGCCAGGGTAGCCATGCCGGTGGAGAGAATTATCGGCTTTCCCGTGGCGGCCACCTTGCGGATGAGCGGGATGTCGGCATTCTCGAAAGAGGCGATCTTGTAGGCCGGGACATCCAGCTCTTCCAGGAAATCCACCGCTGTAGCATCAAAAGGGCTGCTGAAACAGATGAGGCCCCTTTCTCGAGCGCGCTCCATGATGGGCGCGTGCCATTCCCACGTTGTCATGGCGACCTTGTAGAGGTCATAGAGGCTGGTGCCCTTCCAGGGAGTGCTGTCGTCGGAGATGAAGAAATCGCCCTCGCTGATATCCAGGGTCATGGTATCCGGCGTGTAGGTCTGGATCTTGAGGGCGTGGGCACCGCTGTCGGCGGCTGCATCGACGATCTCCAGGGCGCGGTTCAGCGACTGGTTATGGTTGCCGGACATCTCGGCGATTATGAACGGGGGATGCTCGGAGCCAATGGGCCGGTCGGCGATCTGGAATGGCGTTGTCATGGTTGCTGATTCCCGGATGCGGTTGCTGTGTTCGTGCCGATTGCTGTGCTTGCAGGGCTTTTGGCCGCCATGAAGACTGACTGGTCCGTCAACTGCTCCACGGCCTTGAAGCCGAAGCGCTCGAAGTAGGCCGGTATGCGCGTAGTCAGGGTGATGACTTCGGGGTTGTCCTGCATCAGGGTCTCGACCAGTTTGTCGGCGAGGCCGAGGCCCCGGTAGTCGGGGTCGACGGCCAGGTTCTCCAGATGGCCGCCCTTGCTGTGGTGGGCGCAGTAGACCATGCCCACGGCCTGCCCCTCGTGCTCGACGGTGTAGAGCGGGTCACCCGGTTTGTAGAGACCCTGCATACGCTCGAAGACATCGCGGGGCGGTTTTGGGTAGCAGCGGTCCAGCAGCATCTTAATACCCCCCCCATTCTTGTCAGGTATTGCGTGCTGGCGATGGATCACGAAAGTGCCCACCAACCGGTCCTGCTCCAGTTGCACGCGGGAGAGCTCCATGCGGTGGCCGTGCAGTTCGAGAAAGGCGCGTGGATAGCCCTCGGCGTCGAGCATGCGGATGAAGTCGAAGAAGTCGTTCAGGTCCTGTATCGGCGCCTGAGCCAGGTCGCTCTCCCCCGGCGTGCGGCGCCGGAAGTTCACCGTTTCACCCTCCTGGGCCTGCGGCTCGGGCTCTTCTCGGATAATGGCCTCGATCATTGACTCGATCTCGCCGGCGGCCCGCAGGAAGATCTCCGAGGCAGCCCCTTCCAGACAGAGCGGCCGCTTCATGTAGACCGGCCCAGCGTCGAGTTCGGCGACGCAGCGTAGCGCCGTGAGCTGGGTTTCATGGTGGCCGCGCTGGATCAGGTTCTGTAGCGGGCTACCGCCACGCCCGTAGGGCAGGTCAGTCATGTGGAAGACGACACACTCGTAGGCGGTGTGTACCGCCTCCGGGATGATGTGCGACCAGTGGGGGAAGAAGACATAGCGCGGCGCGATGTCCGCCAGGCGCTCCGGGGTCAGTTCCTCCTTCCCGGTGATGAGATGGAAGGTGTGGCCGGTCTTCTCCTCCAGCCGTCGGGCCATGATTTCGTTCCAGGGGCGTGAGGTGGCGAGAACGTAATCCATCAGGTGTCCCGTGTTCCGATAATGTGCAACTGGAATCGTCTGCCCCGCCACTCGAAGAAGGCGGGATAGCGCTCATTGTCCACTACCCGTAGCAGGTTGAATTGCTCGGCCAGCGACCGCTCCGGGTCGAGCCGACTATCCTCGGGGCCACGGCGCGGATAGAAGCTCTCCTCGCCATGCTGCTCCCGGCCTCGCTCGGCGGAGACGGGATAGTCGTCGACAAACTCGCGGCACAGCGCGCGGGTCGCCTCGGCCTGGGCGGTCCGTAACTCATCCACTAGTTCGTGACCCTCGAACTCGACCCAGCGCTGGGCGTAGATCGTGCCGCTGTCCACCTTCTCCGCCGCCTCAATGAGGGTGACGGGGATGCGGTCCTCCCCGTCTAGGATCTGCCAGGTAAGCGGCGACCAGCCCTTGCCGCGCGGCAGGTCACTCTCGTGGACCACCAGGGTGTGGCGGAAGCGCGCACGCACGGTCTCGGGCAGCAGGCGACCGAAGCCGAGGCAGAAGCAGAAGTCGGCCTCCTCGGCGTCGGCTGGTTCGTGGGTCCAGTGAACGGTATGGCCCAGCTCTTCCCAGTCTTCGACCAGCTCCAGTAGATGTTCGTTAATCCAGCTGTTCGCATCACTGAGGACCGCGATCCGGCGGGGGGGGGTATCGCCTTCTGCCTTCCGCGCTGCGAGGGCATCCAGCTGCGCAATGCGCTCGTGCAGGCGCTCGCGGTGCTTCGGCCATTCCCGGGCCAGCAGGCCTAGGCGAATGATATCCACGTACTGTTCACCGTCGAAGTGCTGTTCGCGGAAGGTGCCCTCACGGGTGAAGCCGCACTTCTTGTGAAGATTGACCACGGCGGTATTGGTAGCCAGCACCTCACAATTGAGCTTGTGCAGGCCCAGTTCGTGGAAGGCATGGTCCAGGGCGGAATATTCCATCCGCATGCCGATTCCTGCTGGCGCATCCGGGCGGGCGTAGAAGCCCCAGAAGGCGCTGCCCCCCTCCGGCTCGATGTCGGTGAAGTAGACCACGCCCGCGGGGTCGTCGCTGGCATCGCGGCAGAGGTACCAGCAACGGGTCGGGTCGGCCTGCATGCGCTCGAACCAGGCGCGATGCTCCTCCAGGGGGATCTCGTGCCGGGTGTACATCTGCCGGCGCACCTCGGGGGCGTTGCGCCAGGGCAGGATGAGATCGCGAGTGGCTTCGGTGAGCGGTTCCAGCATCAATATGATTCCAAACTACAGGGTCCGCGTGAGGTGGTCGACAACCCGCTGTGTACCGGCCCCGTCCACCGTCCGCCTGCCAGCTTCAGCCAGTTGGCGCAGGTGTTCGGGGTTACCGCGCAGCGCCTGTACCGCCTCCCGCAGGCCGGCTGCCGTTACCTGGTCGTGATGACCGAGATAGGCAATCAGGTCATCGGCGGCCAGCGCCTCGCAAGCCGGGCGCTGGTTGTCGGCGATACTCACCACCAGGGCCGGTAAGCCTACACAGAAGCGCTCCCAGGTCGTGGTCCCGCCGGCGCCGATGGCCAGATCCGCGGCGGCCATCAGGTCGGCCAGATGCGGACGCGGGGGATGAAGCGTGATCCCCGGACGGGCCCCGGCCTGCGCCTCCAGCTCTTCGCGGTGGGGATTGTTGGGACCGACGACGACATCCACCGCTACGTCCGTGAATACCGGGTCGCTCAACGCCGAGAGGGCCCGGCCGGTAAGGTTGTCCGGGTCGGTGCCGCCAAAGAAGACAAAAATGCGCTCCATGACGCCACCGTGGGGCCTGCGCTTTTGCCTTTCTTCGGCGTACTCGGGCCTCAGCAGTGCGTAAGTCGGGCCGAGGAGCTGCGTAGTATCGGGTGGCACAAGGTCGGTGTATCGGTTCCCCGCCGTCGGGCTATAGTTCTGGTCCACCAGGGCATCGCAGTCGTGGGCGCGGTTAGCCAGATCGTCGATGGCGAGGATTTGGCCGGTATGCGGTCGAAGCCGCTTTTCCCATTCGGCATCCAGACCGTAATGGTCAACCACCAGCCAGTCTGGCGAGCCTTCCAGGGCGGCAATGGTCTCCTTGGCATCCTGTTCCTGGGAGACACCCAGCCAGTGGGCGTAGTCCTCGCTTGCTGCTGCCGCGGCCGCCTTATTCGGTGCTGGAAGCGCGGCCGCCGTAAAGCCCTCTTCTTGCAGCCCATCGAGACCGTGGCCGGCATGGGCGCGGCCGATGAACTGGACCGAGGCTCCTCGTGCCTGAAGCGCGTTTGCCAGTGTCCGGCAGCGCACCAGGTGGCCAGTGCCGATCGTGGCCGAGGCATCAACGCGGATGGCGACCTTCATCGCAGTGCACGCGCCAGCATGAAGGCCTCGGCGGCATCGCAGCCGACAGTGGCGCCGCGCCACCGGGCCAGGTGCTCGACGCCCTCGCGCGAGCGCGGGTGGGGCCAGTCGCGCATCTCGGCGGCGTAGGCATCCAGCGCCGCCAGCTTGCGCGGGAGCGTAGCGCTGATATCCACGAACCAGTCGGGCTCAAAGGCTGCCCCCGAGCCCGGCGGTTGCCACTCTGTGCTGGATGCCACCTCGAAGCAGAGAATGGTCCGCACGGGATGGCCACGCTGCGGCCGACAGGCCGTCATTACGGCCTGATGGACGCGGCGGTGGTCGATGTTCAGATCGCCAGCGTGATGGGTTACCACGGTGTCGGGCTGGTGGGCCACGATTAGCGCCTCGACTCGCTGCGTGATCTCCAGCAGCGGTACGCTGTCGAGCTGGTTATCGGGCAGATCATCAAAATGCACCGAAGTAGCGCCGAGAATGCCGGCCGCCGACTCGGCGGCCGCCCGGCGGTTTTGCAGCGCCGTTTTCTCGGCAGCGGAGTGTTCGTTCCGAGCGCCGATACCATCGGCGATGAACGCGAGGTGGATGGCGACACCCTCCTCGGCCCAGCGGGCGATGCTGCCGCCGCAACCTAGGGCCTCGTCATCGGGATGTGCACTGAACACAAGAACGCGTTTCATCGTTTTTCTAGCAAGAACCACGTTTCGTCATCTAGCGGAAACAAGGGGTCTCGCTTGTAAACAAAGCCATAATCAATCAACTTCAGATCCGGATATAAGTCAAGCATTTCACCGGCAAAATCACGCTTGAACAGACGATCTGAGTGGCCACGATAGGGAACCGCCATCGGGGTCGGGTTATAATACTCTGAAACAAGAATATAACGCTTAGATGCCTGATATAACTTGTCATAGACAACCGAAAGGTGGTCTGGCGATATATGAATGAGAACGCCCTTGGTAAAAGCTAAATCGACAGGCTTTTCTGGCGACCAGTCCAAAATGGATCCTTCAAAAACCCAACCATCGTTATCCACACCACTCAGCCATTCTCGTAACGTCTGAGCCGCATCGGGATTTATCTCAATCCCAGAGAGCAATGCTTCTGGCAGCAACTGATGGAGCGCCCTGAGATTAAGGCCTATATTAGCACCAACCTCTAAGAGGCTCGAAATATCCCCGGAAACGGAATTCAATATGCGCGAAAAAAAGATATATTTGAAGCAACAATATCTTGGCTTTTATTCCTCCCAATATACTCGGAACCGAAATCGCCAGCCCAGAAGCCTTCTTGTTCTGTCTCAAAACTTTTGCGTTCTGACATTCTTTGCTCCTATTTTTTAGAGATTCCTAATGAATTCATTATCAATTCAGCTCTTTTCCAATCGTCTTCACTATCGATATCTTGGACGCGCCAGCGTGGCAAGTGTAGCGGGCGGCTGCGCGGGCCAAACAGCGGGGCCTGCTCAAGCCAAGCGGCCGGCCGGCCCCAGTAGAACTGCCCGGCGTCATGCAGGGCCTCCGGGAGGTCCTGGGAGCGCGCCGTGAACTGATCGGGAAAGAACATCTCCACGCCCCCCTCCGGCGTCTCCCGGAAGGCGCGGAAAATGGGCGAGGGGTACTCGGTGGCGGTAAAGCAGTAATCCCAGTCGCCTTCACCGAGCTGTTCGAGACCGGTCCGGATATCCTCCGAGCGGACGAACGGGGCCGTCGCGTAGAGACAACAGACCGCCTCAAGCGGCCATCCCTGCGCTTGCGCCCACTCCGTAGCATGGGCAATCACCTCCATGGTGCCGGCGTGATCGTCCGCGAGACTCGCAGGGCGCCGGAACGGCACTTCCGCTCCCCAGGCCTCACCGACTTCGGATATTTCGTCGTCATCCGTCGAGACGATGATCCGGTCGAAGACACCGCTTTCACGAGCCGCATCAATCGAACGGGCAATCATGGGCTTACCGCAGAAGGGACGTATGTTCTTGCGCGGGATCCGCTTGCTCCCGCCGCGCGCGGGGATAACGGCGATCTTCACTGGAGAACCCCTCGTAGTTCTGACAGGACGTATTCCTGATCTGGCTCTTCGAGCGCGGGATAGAGCGGCAGACTGAGGGCCGTGGCATAGTACTTCTCGGCCACCGGATAATCCCCTTCCCGGAACCCCATCGCCTGGTACTGGGGCTGGGTATGAACGGGGATGTAGTGCACGTTCACCCCGATGCCAGCTTCCCAAAGGGACCTGAAGACCTCCTCGCGGTCATTGGGGCCGGCCCCCTCACCCAAGCAGATAACGTAGAGGTGCCAGGCCGATTCCGCGTCCGGATCCTGCCAGGGTCGGGTCACGGGCAGTGAATCGAGCTCCCGATTGTATCGGGCGACCAGCTCCCGTCGCCGCGCGATGAACGCATCCAGCCGGCCCAGCTGGCTGATACCCAGTGCAGCCTGCATCTCCGTCATCCGGTAGTTGAAGCCCAGCTCGATCTGCTGGTAGTACCACGGGCCATCCGGTTCGTGGGTCATCTGCGCCGGATCGCGGGTGATGCCGTGGGAGCGCAGGCGCGTCATGCGCTCGGCAAGTGCGGGCTCGTTGGTCACGGCCATGCCGCCCTCGCCGGTGGTGATGATCTTCACCGGGTGGAAGCTGAAAACGGTGATATCGCTATAGCGACCACAGCCCACGGGTTCGCCGTGGTAGCGCCCGCCGATGGCGTGGGAGGCGTCCTCAATGATGCGAAAACCGTACCGCTCACTCAGCGCATGGATGGCGGCCATGTCACAGGATTGGCCAGCGAAGTGGACGGGCACCACGACCTTGGGCAGCCGCCCTTCACGTTCGGCCACGGCCAGCTTATCGGCCAGCGCCTCGTGGCTCATGTTGTAGGTGCGCGGGTCGATGTCGACGAAGTCGACCCGGGCGCCACAGTACAGCCCGCAGTTGGCCGAGGCGACGAAAGTAATGGGGCTGGTCCAGAGCCAATCGCCGGGGCCCAGGTCCAAGGCAAGGCAGGCGATGTGCAGGGCCGAGGTGGCGCTGTTGGTGGCGACACCGTGCGCTGCGCCCACTTTTTCCGCTACCGCCTGCTCGAAGCGCGGCACCACTGGGCCCTGCGTCAGGAAGTCGGAGCGCAGGACATCGACAACGGCCTGGATGTCGTCTTCGATGACTTCTTGGCGTCCGTACGGAATCACAGGGTCAGCCCTACTGCTTCGCGATCTCGTTGAAGGCGCGGATCCCCTCGATGTCGAGGAAATCGGGATTGTCGCCCGAATTGTACTCGAAGCCCTGCGTCACGGGCGCCCCCTTCTCGCCCAGGGCGTTCGGGGAGAAGGTGTTGTCGCGCGAGGCGAAAGTGATAGTGGGACGGATGACGAAGTGGTCATCGAACTCCAGCGTAAGGTGGGAGTCGTCCGCCGGGCACATGACCTCGTGCAGCTTCTCGCCCGGGCGAATGCCGACGACGGCCTGTTTCAGGTCCGGCGCCATGGCCGCAGCCAAGTCGGTGATCCGAACCGACGGGATCTTCGGGACGAAGATCTCCCCGCCGCGCATGCGCTCGAAGTTCTTCAGCACGAAGTCCACACCCTGCTGCAGGGTGATCCAGAAACGGGTCATGTCCGCGTGAGTAATAGGCAGCTCGGTGGCGCCATCACGAATAAGCTTCTCGAAGAACGGCACCACAGAGCCACGCGAGCCGACCACGTTTCCATAGCGAACCACTGAGAAGGTCGTCTCGTGACCGCCGGCGACATTGTTGGCAGCGACGAAGAGCTTATCAGACGAAAGCTTGGTGGCGCCGTAGAGGTTGATGGGGTTGGTGGCCTTATCCGTCGAGAGCGCGATGACCTTGCGGACTTCGTTGTCCAGCGCAGCGCGGATCACGTTCTCCGCCCCGTGGATATTGGTCTTCACGCACTCCATGGGGTTGTATTCCGCGGCCGGGACCTGCTTGAGGGCAGCGGCATGGATTACGTAGTCGACACCGCGCATCGCCTGGATCAGGCGGTCCGCATCGCGCACGTCGCCGAGGAAATAGCGCATGCAGGGGTCATCATACTCCTGGGCCATCTCGAACTGCTTGAGTTCGTCGCGGGAGAAGATAATGAGCTTCTTCGGACTGTAGCGCTCAAGAATGGTCTGGACATAGCGCTTACCGAAGGAGCCGGTTCCTCCGGTTATCAGGATGGTTTTGTCGTTGAACATGGGTTTTCCATCTGGCTTGAGGGGACAGGCCCCGAGGTGACTCAGTGGGTGGCCATAGCGCGAAAGTTTTCGTGACTCTCGACCAGTTCGTCGTAGGTACCCTGGGCTTCCAGTTCACCGTGGTTCAGTACATAGATCCGATCGCACTCACGTACAGTGCTGAGCCGGTGGGCAATCATGATGATGGTCTTGCGGTGGCCAAGGTTGTGCACCGCATCCATCACCGCCTTTTCGGTCAGGTTGTCTAGGGCGCTGGTGGCCTCGTCCAGCACTAGCACTTCCGGGTCGTGGTAGAGGGCGCGGGCGATGCCGATGCGCTGGCGCTGGCCGCCGGAGAGACGCACACCGCGCTCTCCCACCAGGGTTTCGTACCCCTGCGGCATCTCACTGACCACGAAATCGTGCAGCTCGGCGATGCGCGCGGCGCGCTCAACGGCGGTTAGGTCGATCTGCTCCGGCGATACGCCGAAGGCGATGTTGGCCGCCACGGTGTCGTCGGTGAGGAAGATGCTCTGGGGTACGTAGCCGATGTTGCGCTGCCAGGCGCGCAGGCCTTCTCCGTTGACCGGCTGGCCATCGACCTTCAGGTGGCCCTGTTGCGGCTCCAGCAGGCCAAGGATGAGATCGACCGCGGTGGTCTTGCCGGCGCCGGTGCTGCCCACGAGGCCGACGGTCGTGCGCGCCGGGATGATAAGGCTGAGGTTATTCAGCGCGGGCTGTTCGGCCTCCGGGTAGGCATAGACAATCCCGTCCAGCTCGATACTCTCCTTCAGCGGCAGCACCTCGTCGGTCTCGGCGCGCACCCTGGCGGTGGCGGAGGCACCGGCCTGCTCCGTTTCCACTAGGTCGCGGTGCAAAGCCTCCAAGGCGGGCTGGCCGAAACGCAGTTTGGCGAGGGCGCCGTAGACCTGTTGCAGGGCCGGCATCAGCCGCATACCGGCAAAGGCGTAAAGCGCGATGACGGGAAGTACGTTGGCGAGTTCGCCCCCTTCTGCCGCCAGCAGGACGAGTAGCAGGACGATCATGCCGCCCAGAACCAGCCCCTGCAGAGCGAACTGCGGCACCTGATTGATGATCTGGTTCGTGGCCTGCACCCGGGCAAAGCGGCTAGCCGGGCCGGCGAAGCCACGAATGTAGCCATTCTCGAGCCCAAGCACCTTGACGTCCTTGATACCGCCCAATGCTTCCTGGGCGATCTGGAAACGCTCCTGATTCGCCTTAACCCGCTCGATGCCGAGGCGCCCGATATAGCGGCGCAGAACACCGTAGATGAGACTGTAAGCACCGCCCAGGACCAGTACAGCGACCACGGCTACCACCGGGTTGACCGCCACCACCAGTGCCACGAGAAAGATTGCGACAATACCGTGGGCCATGAGATTCATGGCGGGCATCAACGCATTGCCGATGACCTGGCCAACCTCGGAGAGAACCGACTTGCCGAGATCGGAACTGTGGCGGTTAAGGAAGAAGCTGTAGGGCTGCCCGAGATACCCACGCAGCAGTCGGCTACTCAGGGTGTAGTTGCGCATGTGGGTGAAACGCGCCATGGCCCAGTTGGTCAACGCCTTGAAGGCTAGACTGCCGACCACCAGCACGAAGACACCACCACCGAGGAAGAGCAGGAAGGCATCGGTGCTGGTAAAGCCGAGGCTGGTGTAAACAGCATTGAGATATTCGTTGGTCTCCACCACCCCCGGATTCGAGACAACGGAGATGAACGGCATCACTGAGGCGATACCGACAGCCTCCAACAGGCCCATGACCAGCATCATGCCGAACAGCAGCACAGCATTACGGCGCTCCCGGGCATCCAGAAGGTCGCGGAGTTTGCGGTAGATCTTAATCATTCAAACCTTTTACAGAGGTGTCGCCTTTCACAGGCGGAGGGTGGCACTGCCGGCTGGTAGCGTCGATTTCACGTCGAACAGGACGGCATTCTCCCGCCCCAGCTCGCGGATGGCCTCCGGGCCCATCTCCAGGAATTCCCGGTGGGGCACGGCGAGGACGATGGCGTCGAAGGTGCCGGGGGCCGGTACGGTGGTCTCCGGGGTGATGCCGTATTCGTGCTCGGCCTCCTGCGGGTCCACCCACGGGTCCCAGACGGTGACCTGGGCGTTGTAGTCGGTGAGGTCTTCGATGATGTCCACCACGCGGGTGTTGCGCAGGTCGGGGCAGTTCTCCTTGAAGGTGAGCCCCATGACCAGGACCCGGGAGCCCACCACGGGGAAGCCGGTCTTGACCATGCGCTTGACCAGGCGGTCCGCGATGTAGGGGCCCATGCCGTCATTGATGCGGCGGCCGGCGAGAACCATCTCCGGGTGGTGGCCGATGGCCTGGGCCTTGTGGGTGAGGTAGTAGGGGTCCACGCCGATGCAGTGGCCGCCCACCAGGCCGGGCCGGAAGGGGAGGAAGTTCCACTTGGTGCCGGCGGCCTTGAGGACCTCTTCGGTATCGATGCCCAGGCGGTTGAAGATGATCGCCAGCTCGTTGACCAGGGCGATGTTCACGTCCCGCTGGGTGTTCTCGATGACCTTGGCCGCCTCGGCCACGGCGATGGAGCTGGCCTTGTGGGTGCCGGCGGTGACCACGGAGGCGTAGAGGCCATCCACATAATCGGCCACGGCGGGGGTGGAGCCGGCGGTGACCTTGGTAATGGTGGTGAAGCGGTGCTCCTTGTCCCCGGGATTGATGCGCTCGGGGCTGTAGCCGGCGAAGAGGTCCTGGTTGTAGGTGAGGCCGGAGGTGCGCTCGAGCACGGGGATGCAGGCCTCTTCGGTGGCGCCGGGGTAGACGGTGGACTCGTAGATGACCACGTCCCCGGCGGCCAGGCGCGGGCCCACGGTCTCGCTGGCGCGGATGAGCGGGGTGAGGTCCGGGGTCTTGTACTCGTCCACCGGGGTGGGGACGGTGACGATGAAGGTGTTGCAGTCGGCCAGGGCGGCGGGGTCGTCGGTCACCGTGAGGCCGGTGGCCGCGGCCAGCTCGGCCGGCTCCACCTCCCGGGTGGAGTCGCGGCCGGCGCGCAGCTCGGCCACGCGGGCGGCGTTGACGTCGAAGCCCACCACGTCGAGGTGGCGACCGAACTCGGCAGCCAGCGGCAGGCCGACGTAGCCGAGGCCGATGACGGCCAGGCGCGGTTGTTCCGGGGGGGTGAAGGGGTCGGTCACGAGTCTTCCTTAATCGTTGTTCTTTAGTTGTTTTGCTTCTGGGGCTTCGTTCTCGAGGTTCCGGACTGGCGCTGCGCGCCATCCGGAACGACGGGGGTTGGAGCCGGAGGTTACTCCCCGCCCTGCTCCACTTCCTGCTTCAGCGCCTCGATCTCGGCGTGCAGGCGCTCGTACTCCGCCTGCTTGGTGCGGAGGTAGCGCAGGGCCAGGCGCGCCTTCTCGTTCATGCCCTGGGGCGTGAGGTAGTAGGCGTAGGCGAGCTTGTTGTCGCTGCGGCGGAAGTTGCCGGCCTTGACCCAGCCGCGCTCGATGAGCGCCTTGAGGCTGTAGTGGGTCTTGCCCACGGACACACCCAGCTCCTCGGCCAGTTGCCGATGGCTGGCCTCGGGGTCGGCCTCGAGGCGCTTCATGAGCTGGTAGTGGAATTCGTCGGAGGGCATGGGGCTGGGGCTCCGGGCACGCTACCGCCAGGACGGTGCGCACTCTTTTCTAAGCGCCGTCCGGCCGGTGGCCCTGTCATGGAGCGGGGTATTGGACCACGGGTTCAATCGTTGAACAAGATTGGGAGCTGACCGGGTGGGCGGGAGCTAGGACTCGGGGGTCCCTGCTCCGTACGGCGCGTTTTGGCAATAGCTCAGCACGGTCACGATGTGCTGGTTGAGGCTGACCCCTTCGTCCTCCGCCAGATGGGCCAACGCTCGGTGGAGCGTCTTTGGCACCCTGAGCGTGATACGGCCGCTGAAGTCGTCCGCCGGCGGCTGTGGCCCGGGCATGGCCCGTCCCTGCTCGGCCAGTGCTTCTGCCGTTGTTTCGATGGTGTCGATGGCGAGTTCGTAAGCCTCTTCGAATGTGTCGGCATACTCGACGACATCCGGCAGCTCTCTCACGCGCGCCTCGAAACAGGGCTCACCCTCTTCGATGACACGGCGCACCGTGATCCCGTAATCCTGGGCATTCATGACGTACCTCCCTTCAGCCAGGCCCGCAGCTCGTCCTCACGTTCCTTGTAACTTTCCATATACCCCTCCATGGCTCGTGACCCTGTCATTCTCGAGGACGTGGAATCCCGGGAAGGGGGCTCAGGGGGCGGTTCAGGGCCAGGTGTAGTGGGTCTTGCCCACCGACACACCCAGCTCCTCGGTCAGTTGCCGATGGCTGGCCTCGGGGTCAGCCTCGAGGCGCTCCATGAGCTGGTAGTGGAATTCGTCGGTGGGCATGGGGATGGCTCTGGGCACGCAGCCGTTCAGGACCCTTCCCCGGGACTACTCCCCTGGTCCCAGGGGAGATCGATGCCGAGGCGCACAGTACGACCATTGCGGTAGACGACGGCGTATTGCCCGAGTCGGCGCTTGCGCTCGAGCGCCTTGTCCACGGCGTTTTCCAGAGCGCGCTGGATGGAGGCCGTGCTCGTCAGGTCCTCACGCTCGTCTTTGGGTTCGATCATGTCTCTCTCTTTTCTAAGCGCCGTCCGGCCGGTGGCCCTGTCATGGAGCGGGGTATTGGACCGCGGGTTCAATCGTTGAACAAGATTGGGGGCTGACCGGGCGGGCGGGAAGTGCTTAGGAAGGATTTTCCACAACCGGTGGCGGCGTCGTGGGAAGAAGCACACGTCCGGCGAGGGTCTGGGAGGTGACGATATCCGCCATCTGACGCAACTGCAGCCAGATCCCCGGGATCGCGGTATGGCTGATGAATTGCCGCCGTTCCTCTGCCGGCGGCAGATGCTCCTCGCCCGAGAGCTGGTAATCCGCTCGGTAGGCCAAGGACGCTTCGAAAACGGTCTCGCCCTCACCTTCCCCGGAGCTCGGCTCCGCGTCGGCCGGCAGGCCGTGCAGTGTGAGCTCAAGGTGCAGATGCAGATGCGGACTACCGGGGGCACTCTCGTCAGTAGCGTGCAGACGGACCGTCAGCATGCCGGGCCCCTCCTCGGGAACGGGGGCGTTGCCACGGTCATACCGAAGGCCATCAAGGTAGACGTCGACCAGTTCGGCCCGGGATGTCCACGCGGGCGGTGTAACGGATTGGTTCTCGGTCATTTCCGTCCTCGCACCATCTTCCATGCGGACTGCGTACCGCCAAAGCGGTAGTGGGTTTCCATCCAGAATTCGCCATCAGGGCCCGTAGCCAGGTCAATCTCGACATGGTCAATGCCGCCTTCCGGGAGGCTGCCCAGCAGGCGATCCATATCCATCCATTTGTATCCCAGTGCGGCCAGCGTCCAGGTGCGCAGGAGGCGGTCCGCACTCTGGCTGAGTGAGACGTGCCCATGTTCCCAGCGGGAGATGGTGACCGCGTGAACATTGATGCGCCGTGCCAGTTCGGTAGCGGTCAGCCCCAGCTCCCGCCGCAGCAGGGCGAATTCATTGCCCTCCAGAACGCGGTTGAGAGCACAGAGCCGATCCCGGATCTGTCGGGCTACGCGGCCGTAGTGTGGGATGGTAATCGCCTCGTCGCCGCACTCCCGACAGCGCGTAACCGGCGTATTGAGGAGATAGACCGAGCGCACGCCGAACTCCGTCGCATGATGCGTGACGGTGTCCCGTTCGACCTCGGTGGATCCGCAGATCATGCACTGTTCCATGGCATTCACTCCGAACGAGTAACGGTTACGATAACCAGCTTCCTGGGCGCGGGGATCGCTGTGACCACGGCCGTGCGCCCCCACTGGTCGACATGGGAGACCCGGTAGCGCCAACTACCATTCTCATGGCGGACCTGGTCCACACTGCCTTCTCGAAGCACGTGGTCCACCCAGTCTGCAGGGACTTGCCGCTCCTCCATACGCTGTCGGGCGTGTCCAGTAAAAACACGCGTAGCGCTGGCATCCTGTGCCATTTCACGGATCAGGCTGGTGGCAGCGCCCTGTTCCAGCGGATGTTCTATACCTTCCTTGGTCATTGGAAACTTAACACACTGTTAATTCTTCCGCACTTCCTGAGAAGCCCGGTCCGGCTTACAGTCCCGCTCATAGTGCTGCACCGCTTCCTTGAGGTAGTCTCCGGTCGCCTTCCAGTGCTGGCCGATGCGCTGCCTTGCCGTTCCCTTGGGCATGTACTCCGCGTACGCCCCGGTCGGCCGTATCTCCATGATGGAACCCATGGCCAGAACCACTCGCTTGACCGCCTTCCGCATGTTGGCTCCCTCCTTTCCTCGCCTAGCCTAGCAATGGAGCGGCGTTTCCCCTACTCCTGTACGTGCGGGGTGGCATCCACCCGGTACGCCTCGGGCAGGTCGGGTTCGTAGTCGGTCTGCTCCCGGCGCTGGAGGGCGCTGGCGTGGATGGCCGCGCCCTCGGGGATGGTGCGGGGGCTGGGGCCGCCGAAGAGGGCCTTGAGCGCCCGGCCCTGCCAGGTGTTCCAGGGTTGGTGGAGGCGGCCGGCGGGGTCCGGCGGCTGGCGCGGTTGCCCGTCCTCGCGCAGGTGCAGGCCGGCGGCGCGGGCCTGGTCCAGCATCCATTGCAGGGCGATCTCGGCCAGGCCGCGCTCGGGGTAGCCGCCGCCGACGTCGGCGTGGGCACCGGGGAACCAGACCTCTTCCCGGGTCTGGTGATCTGCCAGGGGCGGCTCGGTCCAGCGCAGGGGCTCGAACTTCGGTCGCTTCTCATCGATCGCCAGGGCATGGCGGAGATGGGTCGCGCTGGGGGTCGCGCCGGGAGTGGCGCGGGCGTCAAAGGTGCGCTGGCGGGTGAGATAGCCCAGGGAGGCGACGGTGTCCCACGCGCCCAGGAAGTGGACGGGGCGGCGCTCCGCCTCCAGCCGGCCGGCCAGGGCGCGGACGGCGTAGGCGCCGCGGCTGAAGCCGAATAGGAAGATCCGGTCCCCCTCGCGGTAGAGCTCGGTGAGAAAGCGATAGCCGTTGTCGATATTCCGGCGGAGGCCGTAGCCGAAGAGCAGGCCCAGGGCGCGGCCCACCGGCCCGCCCCGCCAGGGGGTGAGCACGGAGAAGGTACCCACGCCGGGCTCGTAGCGGCTGATCTGGGTGGCAGGGGCGTCCCGCAGGCGGCGATGGAGGTGGACGACGTTGGTCGCCGGGGCCTCGGCGATGTTACCGGTGCCGTCGCAGCAGAAGACGAGGTTGCGGGGGGCTGGTGGGGGCATGGGACGGCTTCCTTGCCGGGGATGACCTGTTTGTCCGTTTGTGGGGTCCTACTCAGCTCCAGGGGGCCTCTCCTGTCCCTCCCAGTCCTCGCGCAGCTCATCCATGCTCTGTTCGCCGGTTCCACTCTGCAGGCCCTCCGTGACCCGTTGCTGCATTTTCTCAATCTTTTCCGCCCGCTCCTGGTCGTGGCGGATGAGGTCCCGGACGTAATCGCTGGCATTGCTGTAACGACCCGTCTCCGCCTGCTCCTCCACCCACTCCTTCATCCGGTCTGGAAGCGATACATTCATTGTGGCCATGCCCTTACCTCCTTAGATTTATGGCAAAGGTTGCCATATAGCTTTCACGATAGGCCGGCCGAATGGGTCCGTAAAGGGATCGCTCGGCACTCCACCAACGATCGTCGACATAACCGGGTAGTCAGTCGGCGATGTTGCCGGTGCCGTCGCAGCAGAAGACGAGGTTGCGGGGGCTGGTGGGGCATGCGACGGCTTCCTTGCGGGGGGTTTCCGTTGTGCCCTCCGCAGGCCGTTCTATTCAACCGGCTCCGTGGTAAGGCGATTGAAGTTCATGGTGGGGAGCTGGACTGACCCCCAGGCACTTCGACCAGTGGCCATGAGTACGATCTCCCGGAGGGCGGAATAGAGCAGCGAAGCGCCGTTGACGGCGACCAGGTGTTCCACCCGATCATGCTCCAGACCTTCGTCCACGACGAACTGCCCCACCATCCGCAGGTCCAGTGCGTACGGCTGCTCATCCTCCGCGTCCGGGTCATCCTGCACGGTCAACGTGAGCTGATAGTGATGGGCATCCGACTCGTGGGCTGCCAGTTGGACGCGGGGCACCACGCGCAGCCCCGGGACTGGCTGCCCTGCCCCTGGCGGACGGTAATCGGGATTGGCCTGGATCGAGAGCGTCGTGAGGAAGGAGTCCTCAAACGGTATCTTCTTCCGCCTCGAGGTGGAGGACGAGGCGCCCATCCAGCGCCCGGGCCAACCGGACCATGGAGCGGACCGTGAAGTTGGCATCACCGCGCAGAACCTTGGTGATGTAGGCCGGGCTGCTCCCTAAACGGCGAGCGAGTTCGGCTTTGCTGATCGCTCGCCGCTGCATCAGTCGGTGCAGGTCTTCGGTAAACTCCTGGGTGGCACGGGCCATCCAGTGTTCATCCCCACTGCGGGACTCCTGAAATAGCGCTTTGAAGTCACTCATCGTGCCCGTCCTCTTCGATCTTCAGAGTGTGATCCGCACGCGCCTTCAAGTAGGCCTCCCGCCGTGTCGCTGCCTTGCGGATTTCGGCAGCGGGCGCCTGATGCGTATCATTAACTTTCAGGTTAAGGAGTGACAACCCCTTGGCCACCCCCATCATTGGGCTCTTCTCCCATTCGGTCGAAGTCGTCCGGCACCTCGATCTGCCCCTTGAGGAAGCCGATCCGGCGAGCCCGGTCCGGCTCAGGGGAGTCAAACTGGGTCAGACGGGCCACCGGCTTCCCGGCCCGGGCGATGATCACCGGCTCACCCTGGCTGACCTTGTCCAGGAGGCGCGCGAGATGGGTCTTAGCTTCGTCGATGTCGATGGTTTCTGTCATGAGATCCCCTAGCCTTTATCCGGGATAGTATACGCGCTGGTTGCGTTGCTCGCCCGCCATGGCCGGGTAATCAGTCGGCGATGCCGCCGTCCTCCCGGCGGACCTCTGTATCAATGCCCTTGAGGAAACCCCGCATCTCGCTCATTGCCCACTGCGGTATGAGTTCGATCCGGTCCTCGTAGACGACAACCTGGAACGGCTGTCCCGCATGCAGGTGCAGGGCCTCGCGTACCGCCCTGGGAATGAGGAAACCGCCGGTTGAGCCCCGACACCTGTAGGTCGAGGATGATCACTTGCCGTGCTTCTCGACAAGGTGATCCCGGTTGGCCTGCTCGGCATCCAGCTCAGGGGGCAAAAGGCCGGTGATCGCCTCCAGCTCGGCGCTCGGCGAATGCCGTTCCAGCGACCTGAGCTGGCGCAGGTGCCGAGCGATGACCTCGGTCATGCTGAGCCCGTGCGCCTTGGCATACGCCTTGGCGAACTCCACATCCTGCCTGGGCAGGCGAATGGTGATCCTGGTCGTTTCCTCGGCCATGAGAGCCTCGCCCATCGTCTCGCTACCCCGCTGACAGAATAGGGCACGGACCGCCCTCAACCAATGGATGCCGGTTCCAAGCCCTGCCCCCCCTGGGCGATAATGAGTAGAGAGAGTCAGGGAGGGAGCCATGAGCGAGGAGCCGGTTTTCGGCGGCGAGGGCTGGTATCTGGTCTACACCAAGCCCCAGGCGGAGGAGCAGGCGCGGGAGAACCTGACGCGTCAGGGCTACCGCACCTGGCTGCCCTTCGTACGCGAGCGCAAGCGGGTGAAGGGGCGCTACAAGACGGTGGTGGAGCCGCTCTTCCCGCGCTATCTCTTCGTGCGGCTCTCCGCGGGGCTGGAGGACTGGAGCCCCATCCGCTCCACCCTGGGGGTGAGCACGCTGGTGCGCTTCGGCACCTGGCCGGCGCGGGTGCCGGACGAGCTGGTGGAGGCCTTCCGCGCCACCATGGACGAGACCGGGATCTGCGACCTGGACGCCCCGCCGGTGGCCCCTGGCGACCGGATCCGGATCACCGAGGGGGTCATGGCCGGTTACGAGGGGATATGCCAGGCCCGCAACAGCGGCGAGCGGGTGACCATCATGCTCAACGCCGCCGGCCAGTTCACCTCCCTGATGCTGCCGGAGGGGCAGGTGCAGCGGGTGGAGTGAGGCGGTAATTCTCGTGCGGTATCCATTCCAGCGTGCCGGACACCTGGCCCGTGCGACCCATATCGGGATGGTCCTCGAGACGAGCAGTAGCACGGCTGAATCGCTCGTCCATATCGATAGCCGCGAGCGGATCATCCGCCGAGATGAATTCCCATATCTCGGCGCGGTCCCGTTGGGCCTCAGGCGTCCAGAAGACGATCACGTCTATTGCCGGGTCACCTTGTCACGAAGCGCACTGAATGAAGCCTCGACCTCTTCATTCGTCCGCCCCTGCCCTGTCCGCATGGAGGCGCGAGCGTTCTCGACCTTTTGACGTAGGTAGTCATCGTACTCGCGAGCCTGCCGCTGCTGCTCGACATAGCTCCGCATGAGTTCGCGCATGACCTGGGAAGCGGGCCGGTCCTCCCCCGCTGCAACAGCCATGAACTCATCGCGAAGATCGGCATCCAGCTTCATCGTGAAGACGGCGTCCTTCGACATACTATCTCCCAGCTCATCGGGCCTGTAGTACGAACGTAGTATAGACTTCGTCATTACATGGGCAACCGTGGCCTCCAGGGTTACGATCGGCCCCTTTCACCGGTTCAGGAAACGCCCTTGAGCACCTACTGGCGACTCCAGCGCACTGGCGACGACAAGTTCCCCTACCGGATCACTCTGGAGAGCGACGGCGAGGTGACCCTGGCGCTGCGGGCGAAGGACCGCTGGCCGGGGCCGCAGGGCAATGTCTTCTGTCTGCGGGAGCAGGAGCCGCCGGAGGGACCGGTGGAGGAGCTGGAGTACGTCCCGGTGACCTCGCTCAACCGCTTCGGCAAGAAACTGGCCGTGACCCTGGATCGCCGGCGTCAGCGCCGCTGCGACTTCCTCTTCCTCACCCGGGCGTACAAGAACAAGCCCGGCGAGTACGAGCAGATCTTCTTTCGCACCCAGGGGGCGGTGAAGGCGCACAAGACCCGGGGGCGGACCCAGCTCTTCGGGGACCACCCGGTCACGGCGCTCATCGACCGCGCCGAGCGCTATCCCTGGCGCTTCTCGGGGGCGGAGACTCGGCGGGAGCCGCTACCGGCCGGGGACTACGCCCTGGAGGTGGACGGCCGGATCCAGGCGCTGGTGGAGCGCAAGACCTTCGACAACCTCCTGAGTGATTTCGGCCAGATCCAGATCCTCCATCAACAGCTGGCCGAGCTGGCCACCTACCCCCATCCGGCCCTGGTGATCGAGGCGGAGTACGGCGACTTCCTGGATCCCAAGCGGGTGGCGCCGTGGCCCGCCACCCACACCGCCCGGCTCATCGCGGAGATCCAGGCCCTGCACCCCACCCTGCCGGTGATCTTCGCCGGCAACCGCAAGCAGGCCAACGAGTGGTGTCATGGCCTTTTCCGGGCGGTGGCGGCGCGGCTCGCCGAGCCGGCGCCGGAGGCGGTGGCCGAGGTGCAGGGACGGCATACCCGATCCGGAGGGGAAGGCGGCTGGGCGCTGACGGTGCGCCGGGAGGTGCTCCAGGAGCTGCCGGAGCGCTTTACCATGGCCATGCTGCGCAAGCGCTTCCCGGACCGGCAGGCCCGGGAGCTACGCAGCGTCCTCACGCGGATGCGCGATGAGGGGGTGCTGCAGCGTGAGGGGCAGGGGCGCGGGGCGGTGTGGGTGAAACGGACTTAACCCAGACTGGTTCGGCGAAGTATTCCAGCCACCCCGAGGAATCGACAACGTTCAAACGCGGTCCTCCTCCCGTGGGATGTCCGTATCGATACCCTTGAGGAAGCCCCGCATCTCGCTCATGGGCCGCTGCGGTATGAGTTCGATCCGGTCATCGTAGGTAATCACCCGGATCTGCTGGCCCGCACGCAGGTGCAGCGGATGGAGTGAGGTCCGATCGCGAGCGCCAGGTTCGACTACTCCACCGAAGCCGGTTCGGCCTCGTTTTCCGCTTGATCCCAGGCGTTTTTCCCGGTAGCCAGGGAATACAGCGCCTGCGGCGAGTAATCGAATCCGCAGGGCCAGGCCAGCGTTGGCCAGCCATCCAGGTAGAAGCTGAGAAACTCGGACGGATCCTTGAGCGGCTGCGCCGCTGCAAAGCGCTCGATGATGTCCGAGAAGTCCACAATGCCTTCTTCACCGTCGGAGAACCGCAGCCAGATCTTGTAGCCTTCGACGTGTTTCGCCTCATCAACGGCAATCATGTCCGCCTCCGTCAAACTAGCGGCTGCAGTTTGTGGAACTCTTTGGACTCACACATCTGCATTAGTTCGATGCGATGGCGGCCAATGCACCTCCCTGATGCTGCCGGAGGGGCAGGTACAGCGGATGGAGTGAGAGGCGACCTCTATCATCACACTACCGCGATGCGCTCACACCCCATCTGGTAGCAGAAGGCCTTGTGCACCCTCTTGAAGGTCACGTCCGTAAGCCTTCCGTACTCCTTCTGCACAAGGCTTGAATTGACGGTAAATGCCTTGTCCACGCGCACCCAGCTTCTCCGCGGCAAGCGACCTTCCTCAAGATCCGGTGTCTCAAGGACTTCGGCCGCTCCCTCTGTCTCCCGGGAGGTGACTGCCAGCACCAGGAAATCTTCCCGCTCATCCGGTGATGTAAGCACAAGGGCCGGTCTACGCTTCGAGGTACTCAGATCCGTGTAGGGGAAGGGAATGGCAACCAGCGAACCCGGCTCACCAGTCATCCCAGACCTCGTCCTCGGCATTATCCCAGACCGCTTCCATGGCCGGAATCTGCGCCTCTCGGTATGCCCTCGACTCGTCACTCTCCTGGTAGCGACTCTCCAGGTAACCGATGAAATCCAGTACTTCCTTGCGTAGGTCGGGCGGCAATAACCGCGCCTGCTGATAGATGGCTTCAGCGGAGTTTTCCGCCTCGTTGGGCGTACTCATGATCGAGGTCTCCCGGCTCCGGTGACTCTTCTACCCGTCTATTCTGGCTGCCTGGAGCCTGCTAAGCCAGAAAAGGCCGGGTTCACCCCTCCCCTTCCGCGCTGTAATCCCCCAGCCACTGCTCCAGCTCGTCCTCGCCGACACGGCGGAAGTGGCTGTGGCGGCCCTGGCGCTCGGCGATGAGGATATCCTCCGCCTCGAAGGTGGCCAGCAGGTCCGGGGACTGGGTGGCCATGAGGATCTGGCAGTCCCGGGAGGCGGTGGCGGCCAGGTCGGCAATGCGGTCCAGGGCGCCGGGGTGCAGGCCCAGCTCCGGCTCGTCGATGATCACCACGCCGGGCAGCCACTCCGCCGGCTGGCAGAGCAGCGCCACCAGGGCCATGGCGCGGAGCATGCCGTCGCTGGCCTGGTGGGCGGCGAAGAGGGTGTCGGCCCCCTGCTCCCGCCACTTGAGCATGATGGCGCCGCTGGCCTCGGGCTCCAGCTCGAAGTCGTCGAAAAACGGCAGGATGGTGCGCAGGTTGGCGATGACCTCGCGGTAGTGGGCGGGGTGCTCGCCGGCCATGCGCAGGAGGAAGGCGGCCAGGTTGGCGCCGTCCTCGCGCAGGTAGTGGTTGTCGTGGGCCGGGCAGTACTGCCGGATCCGCGCCTGGGGCGAGGTGTCGTGGAACTGGAAGACCTTGCATCGCCCCAGCAGGCCGTGGATGACCCGGGCGGTGCGGTTGCCCTCTTCACCGATGCGCTGGATCTGCGGCTCCGTGCGACCGGCGGCCTCGATCTGGAACCACTTGCGCTCCTCCGGCGGGTGGTCTTCCGGGAGGTAGCGGAAGCGCTCCTCGGCGAAGACCAGCCGGTCCGGCGCGGCGTGGAAGAGGCGGAAGGCGTACTCGTTGGCCCCCTTCTCGGTGCGCAGGACCAGCTCGGCGGAGAGCTGCGGCGTGGCCGCCGGGCCATCGGTGAGCAGGGCCGAGGCGCCGCCGGTGCGGCCCACGTACTCCTGCAGCCGCGGCTCCCGGGTCATCATGTGGCTGAGCATGCGGAAGAAGCCCACCAGGTTGGACTTGCCGGAGCCGTTGGGCCCGATGAGGACGTTGATGGGCCGCAGCTCCAGCTCCGCCTCGCCGATGGAGCGGAAGCCCGCCAGGCGCAGACGGGTGATCCGGGGATGGGGGCCGCTCTCTTCGCTCATGCTCGGTGTCCGTTGGGGAAAGCGGTCATTATCACCCCGCTGGGCGCGCCGTGAGAACCCGGTCGCTGCCAGGCACGCATCTGCTATCGCTATGTCCCATGACAGATAACTTCCCGGCGTCCATCATTCGGACTAAAAGGCCACGCGACGGTATCTCAGGAGGTAATATGAGCGAGCCAAACCTGGATCAGGAAGAGCAGGCCTTGCTGGAGGCCTTCGAGAACGAGGAACTACAGTCCGATCTGGACGAAGATCGTCGGCGTTCTCTGGCCGCGGACGCTGAAGCGACCTTCCGCAAGGACCGGCGTATCAACATCCGGCTGTCCAGCCGCGATCTGAATGCTCTCCAGCGCCGGGCGCTGGAGGAAGGGCTCCCCTATCAGACCCTGGTGGCGAGCATCCTTCACAAATACGTCTCGGGGGGCTTAAAGGACCTGTCGGCCGAAAAACCCGTTCCTCAGCACGAGGAATGAGGATGTTCAGCTCTCATCCCGGTTAACAGTCCCAGCTCTCGCGTTCATCTGACAGGCCCGCATCAATGGCTTCCTTGCTACGGCCAGCGGATGCCGACTTGGCAGCCATCAGCCTGTCCCACAAGGCGCTCTCCGCCTCCCGGTTCTGCACCAGTTCCTGATGGACTTGCTTCTGGCTATCCATCATCACCCTCCGGCACTCCGTATGTTCCCGATAATAGCACCCCATCTACCGGTCGGCCTGTACACTCCGATAACCTTCTTCAGCCGGGAAGCCCCGCTTCCAGCCGGATGATGTCGTCCTCGTCCAGGTAGCTGCCGGTCTGGGTCTCCACCACCTCCAGGGGGTCGGGGCCGGGATTCTCCAGCCGGTGCGTGGCGCCCACGGGGATGTAGGTGGACTGGTCCTCGCCCAGGTCGAAGGTCGCGCCGTCCAGGTGGACGCGGGCGGTTCCGTGGACCACGGTCCAGTGCTCGGCGCGGTGGTGGTGGCGCTGGAGGGACAGCGCGGCCCCCGGCCGGACCTCCAGCCGCTTGACCCGGAAGCGCTCCCCGGCCGCCAGGGTCTCGGCCCGGCCCCAGGGGCGGTGGACCCGCGGGTGGTGGTCGGCCTCGGGGCGCCCCTCCGCTCGGAGCCCGGCCACGATGGCCGCGGCCTCCTCGGCCCGCGCCCGGGGGGCCACCAGCACGGCGTCGGCGGTCTCGGCCACCACCAGCCCTTCGATGCCGATGGCGGCCACCAGGCGGCTCTCGGCGTGGACCCGGCTCCCCCGGCAGTCCCGGAGCCGGGTGTCGCCGGTGGCGACATTGTCCGCCCCATCCGGTTGATTGAGCCCCGTCAGGGCCTCCCAGGAGCCGATGTCGCCCCAGCCGGCGGACCACGGCCCTTCCAGCGGGATCATCCGGGCCCGGTCGGTGCGCTCCATGAGGGCACGGTCCACCGAGGCCGTGGGGCCATCGCGGAAGGCACCCTCCTCGGGCCGCAGGAAGCCGAAATCGGCCCGGGAACCGGCCATGGCGGCGCGGCAGGCGCGGGCCACCGCCGGGGCGTGGCGGTCCAGCTCGACGAGATAGGCGCTGGCGCGGAAGGCGAAGATCCCGCTGTTCCAGTACCAGCCGCCGGCCTCCACCAGGGCGGCGGCCGTGGCCGGGTCGGGCTTCTCCCGGAATTCGGCCACCGACCGCACCGCCCCGCCCTCATCCAGCCCGGGGCGGATATACCCGAAACCGGGCTCCGGCCGGGTGGGCGGGACGCCGAAGGTCACCAAGCCGCCCTCCGCCGCCGCTCGTCCCGCCGCTGGGACCGCGGCCCGGAAGCCGGCGGGATGGTCCATGCGATGGTCGGCGGGCAGGGCCAGGAGAACGGGATCCACCCCGTCTGCACGGGCGTGCAGGGCCGCCAGGGCGACAGCCGGGGCCGTGTTCCGCCCCTCCGGCTCCAGCAGGACGGCCGCGGCGGTAACCCCGATGGCCTCCAGCTGCTCGGCCACCAGGAAGCGGTGGGCGGCATTGCAGACGACAATCGGCGGGGCGGCATCCAGCCCCTCCAGTCGGCGCACCGTGGCCTGGAAGGGGCTCTGGGCCCCGTCCAGCCGCAGGAAGAGCTTGGGATGGTCCGCCCGGGAGAGCGGCCACAGCCGGGTGCCGGCACCGCCGGCGAGGATCACCGGCTGGAGGGCGGTGGTGTGCGCGATATCCGGGCCTCTATCTGAATCGCGATTCAAGCAACTTCGGAGCGCAGAAGCGGCCATGCCCCCTGCTTGGAGGCCTCGAGGATGACGACCTCGGACGCCGACAAGGAAGTCGGCGGACCCGCCGACCGATCGGCAAGCGTTGCGGCGCAGGAGGTCGTTCGCTGGGGGGTGTCTCGTCGCGGTCGGTCACAAGCCAGCGCCTTCGTAGTGGTAGCCATCGGCGGCCTGGAGGCGGGCCAGCCGGGCCGCCGTGGTCGTGAACTTCTGGCGGGTCGTGGCTACGTCCATTCGGCCATCGGCCCGGACGCCGGCCACGCGACCCACATGGCTTCCTCGATACTTCCCGGTGGGCACCACGGCCCGCACCCGGTCGCCGGTCTGCAGCCCCTGGACACGCTTCACGCGCCCGGCGGCCCCGCGAGGAAAGCCATAGCGGTCGGGCTTGGTGACCCGTCGCTGTCCTCGGCCGGTGGCCGTGATGGACAGGACCGGGGCGTTCGGATCCAGATGGACCGAGTCGCCGGCCGGGCCGACGCAGGCCGCATCGATCCAGTGGGCCTTGCGGTAGCCCTGACTACTCCGGTTGGCCTTGGTCCGGCCGCCGCTGGTGAAGGTCACGGGCAGGCCCAGGGTCTTTACGGCCCGGCCCACGGCATACCGGGAGGCATTCATGGCGGCGGCGTCCCGCAAGCTGGATGGCTTTCCGGCCTCGATGGCCGGGGCGGTCTTCGCCCGGGCCTGGTCGAACTTCGTTCTACCCAGGGCAACCGCCCACTCGCCGGGGGTGCGGTTCCCCTTGGCGGTGTTGCAGGTCTGGCAGGCGATGACGAGGTTGGCGACCCGGTTAGAGCCGCCCCGGGACCGGGGGTGGACATGTTCGACTTCAAGCACCGGGTCCCGACTCTCGCCCTGGCAGTAGGCGCAGGTGTGCCCGTGACGGTGGAGCAGGTATTCCCGCAGCTCCCAACCCTGGAGGGTGCCCTGCTGGTACTCCACCCCGGCCAGCGGTTTCCCCGCCGACAGGGCGTGGACATCGAAGCGGGTGGTCTCCACGACCACGGTGCTGACCGGCGCTCGACAGGCCAGCCGCTCGGCCCAGGTCCGGGTGTTGTCCACCCGGGACTGGAGCGAAGGCGGGAGCCATCCCTTGGGCCGGGCGCGGTTCTGGAGCCGTGGTGGCCGGTGCCGGGTCTTGCGGCTGCGCCGGCCCCGGCGGTACATCCGCCGGTCGGTGAGCCTTGACCGGATGCTCTGGCTCCGGTGGGTGAGCTCCGCTGCCCAGACGGCCCGGGCGCCCCGGCCGCCTTCGGCGACCAGGGCCACCCCGGTCGTCCTTGCCCCCGGGTCGAGGCGCAGACTCACCGGCTGGACGGCGGAGTCTTTCTGGTCCCGGTCGATCAGGCGGACCGTGAAAGGGACGCGCCGGACCACCTTCGCCCGACCCACTCGGAGGAGGCGTCTGGCCCGAGCCGGATGGCAGGGCATGAGGGGTGAGCCCTCTCGGCCCTGCACGAACACGCGCTGTTGCTGCATGGATGAGTTACCTCATCGTCTCGGCTCCAAAGAGCCGGTTCAGGCTTCCTCGCCCAGGGCCGACCGGGTTTTCGGCAGAGACCTTCGACCCTCACGGTCCTTCGGTCTCATGATCCCTGCCCGCAGGGTCCGGAGCTGGAAGAGCACCCCGGAGTGCCTATGTATTCCGATCGACCATAGCCCCTATCGGGACTCGGGCTGGTTGTGTCCGAGGGCTTCAACCGTCACGGAGGACGGGGGAAGCCCTCGTAGACCGCGACACAACTCCTGCGAACACTCACGGGCTATCGGCTTCTCCGAGAGATGCACCGTAAGGATGTCGTCGGCTTCATCGTAGGTGGTACGCATCACTGCTCTCTCCACTCAAAGAACTTTTAGCGGATAAAGCCCAGGCTCTCCAGCTTGAGGATGGCCTTGTGGGCCGCCTCGTCCGGGGTCATGGTCGCGGTGTCGATGCGCAGCTCCGGCTCTTCCGGCGCCTCGTAGGGGTCGGAGATCCCGGTGAACTCGGGGATCTCGCCGGTGCGGGCCTTGGCGTAGAGGCCCTTGCGGTCGCGCTGCTCGCAGACCTCCAGCGGCGTGGCCACGTGGACCTCCAGGAAGCCGCCCTCGGCCTCGATCATCCGCCGGACCTTCTGCCGCGTGGCGGCGTAGGGGGCGATGGGGGCGCAGATGGCGATGCCGCCGTTCTTGGTGATCTCCGAGGCCACGAAGCCGATCCGCTGGATGTTGAGATCGCGGTGCTCCTTGGAGAAGGTCAGCTCGCTGGAGAGGTTGCGGCGGACGATGTCGCCGTCCAGCAGGGTCACGGGGCGGTCGCCCATCTCCATGAGCTTGGCCTGGATGGCCCGGGCGACGGTGGACTTGCCGGAGCCGGAGAGGCCGGTGAAGAAGAGCGTGAGCCCCTGGCGGTGGCGCGGCGGGTAGGTCCGGCGCAGCTCCTTGACCACCTCGGGGTAGGAGAACCACTCGGGGATATCCACGCCCTCCTTGAGGCGGCGGCGCAGCTCGGTGCCGGAGAGGGAGAGGACGTTCTCGTCCTCGCCCACCTCGTCGGCGGGGAAGTACTGCCCGCGCTCCTCCACGAAGACCATCATCTGGAAGGGCACCATCTCGATGCCCAGCTCGTCGGCGTGGCGTGTCACCAGGTCCTGGGCGTCGTAGGCGCCGTAGAAGTCCTCGCCGGCGGAGTTCTTGCCCGGCCCGGCATGGTCGCGGCCGACGATGAGGTGGGTGCAGCCGTAGTTCTTGCGGATGATGGCGTGCCACAGCGCCTCGCGCGGGCCGCCCATGCGCATGGCCAGGGGCAGCAGCGCCAGGGCGGTGGTCTGCTCCGGGTAGCGCTCCAGCAGGTGTTCGTAGCAGCGCACCCGGGTGTAGTGGTCGATGTCGCCGGGCTTGGTCATGCCCACCACGGGGTGGATGAGGAGGTTGGCCTCCACCTGCTGCGCCGCCCGGTAGGTGAGCTCCTGGTGGGCGCGGTGCATGGGGTTGCGGGTCTGGAAGGCGACCACGCGGGACCAGCCCAGCTTCTGGAAGTGGGCGCGCATCTCCGCCGGGGTGTAGCGCAGGTGCTTGAAGTCGTAGTGGACCGGCGGCTCCACCCCGTAGACCGGGCCACCGAGATAGACCGGGCCGGCCTCGTCGTGGAGGTAGGCCACCGCCGGGTGGGCGCGGTCGTCGGCGCCGAAGATGGCCTCCGCCTCGCGGTCCTTGCGGGGGCGGTAGATGTCGTGGACATCCATCACCGCCACCGGGGCGCCCTCCTCGTCCCGCAGGGCGATGCGGTCGCCCTCGCTCAGCTTCTCGGCGAAAGCCTCGGACACGTCCAGGGTGATGGGCATGGGCCACAGGGTGCCGTCGGCCAGGCGCATGTCATCGCGCACCGTCTCGTAGTCGGCGCGGGTCATGAAGCCGATGAGCGGCGAGAAGGCGCCGGTGATGAGCAGCTCCAGGTCGCAGGCCTGCCGGTGGGTCAGCGTCCAGCCCGGGTAGTCCTGGGAGCCGCGCCGCTCGGTCTCGGCCGCCGCGTCGTCGAGCATGCGGTCCACCAGGGAGCCGCCGTGGGGAGCGATGAGGGAATGTGCCATGGTGCTTGCCGTCCGTGTGGGTAATCCGGTGAATGGGTCGGGGGAATCGGGTGCCTGGGACCAGAGGTCGTGGATCTCGGCGCGCAGGGCCTCGAACTCGGCGCGCTTGCGGCGGAGGAAGCCCAGCGTCTGCCGGCTCTTCTCCTGCCGCCCCTGCGGGGTCAGGCGGTAGCCGGCGGTGCCGGTGCGCCGGCGCGCGTCGCCGGCCTCCACCAGCCCCGCAGCCACCAGTTCGCGCAGGACGTTGTGGGTCTTGCCCACCGACAGCCCCACCTCTCCCGCCAGCTGCCGCTGGGTCAGCGCCGGCCGCTCGGCCAGCCGCACCAGGAGCTTGTAGGCGATCTCGTCCAGCGCCAAGGCCGATTCCCGTTGGTTACCAAGCAACCGGCCCCGGCTGTACCGGGGCCGTCGAGGGGGTATTGGAGCATATGTTCACGGCGTGAACAACAGAGTTCTTGCTATCAATCCTGCTCGAACTCGGCTCGGGGCAGCCCGGACTGTCGCACGATGGACTGCATCGTCCCGATCTTGAGTTCCTTGTGGTCCGGCACGGGGATGGTTGTCGTCCCTCCTTCGTCCTGTTTCTGCATGAGTACATGGCTTCCTCGCCGACGCACCTCCTCGAACCCGTGCTTGGCCAGGATCGCCATGACCTGTTTCCCCGACAGCGGCCTGAGCTTACCCAACAGCCACGCCTACGCTGGTCACGAAGATATCCTCGTGAAACCGCCCCCGGACCTCTTCTTCGGGAGCCCCCTCGAAAAACAGCTCCAGCGCCTCTCGCAGATTGGCTCGGGCAGACTCGATGCTCTCCCCCTGGCTGACGATATCGACTTCGGGACAGAATGCCACGTAGACGTCATCTTCTTTCTCGATCACTGCGGTTAGCTGCCTGTTAGTACTCATTCCGCTCTCTCTCCGGGCACGGTAAGACTCATCCGAACTCCGCCAGTATAGAGGGGCATCAGCGGCTGGAACAGCGAGTGCTTTCCGGCTGATATCCCTGAAGGTTACGGTGATCCCATGGGAAACAATCCGCACGAACTCGAGAACACGCTCCACCGCATCGACGGCAAGGGCTACAAGGCCTACAAGGACATCGCCGGCCGCCACGCCTTCGACCGCTTCACCCTGTCCATCGACCACGTCCAGGCGGATCCCTTTGCCGCCCCTTCCCGGGCGCGGGTCGTCGTACCGTGGGCGGTCGCCGGGTTGCCGGAACACGCCACGGCAACCCCGGTCCGTGCGCGCGCCGCGCGGGACTGGCTGGCGCGCAACTTCCGCCGGGCGGTGAGGGACGAGCGCGATCTCGCCATCGATGCCGGGGCACAGACGGTGCTGGACCGCACGGCCTGCCTTTTTACGGAGGCCGGGGTGGAGCTGCGCTTCACCGTCCACCTGCCGGCGGCGGGGCGCAAGATCCTGGGCCGCCAGGCGGCGACCCTGCTCACCGAGAAGCTCCCGGAGCGGGTGGCCACCGCCGTGGAGCCGGGCCAGCGGGACGAGGCGGCCCTTCGGGCCCACTGCGACGCGGTGGAGGACCAGGTGGCCCTGCGCGCGGCCCTGGCCGAGCGCGGCCTGGTGGCCTTCGTGGCCGAGGGCGCGGTGCTGCCGCGCGCCTCCGGGATCGATGACCGGCCGCTGCAGGGGGCCATCCCCTTCGAACCGCCGGAGAGCCTGGCGGTCACCCTGGCGGCACCGAACGCCGGGCCGGTGCGCGGCCTCGGGATCGCGAAGGGGATCACCCTGCTGGTGGGCGGCGGCTTCCACGGCAAGTCGACCCTGCTCAACGCCCTGAAGGTCGGGGTCTTCGACCACCGTCCCGGCGATGGCCGGGAACAAGTGGTCACCAACCCCGATGCCGCCTGCATCCGCGCCGAGGACGGTCGCGCGGTCACCGGCGTCGACCTCTCCCCCTTCATCCACGACCTGCCGCTGGACAAGCCCACCGAGGACTTCTCCACCGACCTGGCCTCCGGCTCCACCAGCCAGGCGGCGGCGGTCATGGAGGCGCTGGAGGCGGGCACCTCCACGCTCCTGGTGGACGAGGACACCTCCGCCACCAACTTCATGATCCGGGACCGGCGCATGCAGGCGCTGGTGGCCCCGGCCGATGAGCCCATCACCCCCTTCCTCGACCGGATCCGGGAGCTGCGCGACGTCCACGGCGTCTCCACCGTGCTGGTCATGGGCGGCTCCGGGGACTACCTGGACCACGCCGACACGGTGATCCAGATGCAGGCCTACCGGCCCCTGGACGCCACGGCGCGCGCCCGGCAGGTCACGGCGGACCACCCGGCCGGGGAGCGCGCCCTGCCCGACCGCCCGCTGACCCGGCCCACGCCGCGCCGGATCCGGGCCGACTCCCTGGATCCCCGGGAGCGCAAGGGCCGGGTCCGGATCAAGGTCCGGGACGACGACACCCTGAGCGTGGGAGAGCACACCCTGGATCTCTCGGCGGTGGAGCCCCTGGCGGACCGGGCCCAGCTGCGCGCCATCGGCCAGGTCCTGGCGCGCCTGGGCCAGCAGGGCGGGACCCTCGAGGCCGCCCCGGCGGCCATCGCCAAGTGGCTGGAGGCGGACTGGGAGGCGATCACGGAGCGCCCCGACGGCGACCTGGCCCGCCCGCGCCTGCAGGAAGTGGCTGCCGCCCTCTCCCGCCTGCGCGGCCTGGCCGTTGTTCGATGACGCGTCCCCGGCTCAGCCCCGGAGCGCGGCATCGATGTCCTTCATCAACAGGAAAAGGTGGTAGGGGTCCGTCGGGGAGGGCTCGAAATCGAACTGTTCGTACCATCCTCGGGCCGAATGCCCCCTGGCATGGACGACCAGGCAGCGGATCCCGGCGATATCCGCTGCCTGGCGGGTGCGCAGGAGCGCATCCTTCAGCAGGGCGCGACCCAGACCCTGTCCCTGGCAGGACCGGTCCACCGCCAGCCGGGCCAGGATCATGAGTGGAACGGGGTGGCGGGCCATCCCTTGCCGACTTCGAGGCGTTGCCTCTTCGGGGTTTACGCTACCGACAGCCAGGCTGTAGTAGCCCACCACCCTGCTCTCCCGAGTCACCACATAGCTGGTAGCAGCATGGGCCTGCTGATTCTGCCAGGCGAAGCGATGTAGATAGTCATTCAGCGCTGCCTCGCCACAATCAAAGTCCTCGACCTTGTCATCGCGCGCCAGTCGCCGGGCCGCCCCATCCAGCTCCATCCCGCAGGGCCCTAGTCGAGCACCCCGGACTCAGTCAGGAGTCGGCGCAGGCCGGGTTTCTCCGAAACGGGCCGGTCCAGCGCCTGCTCGAAGGCCTCCCATTGTTCCTCGGATAGCTGGAAGTGTCGGCGCTCGGCCAGCGCCTGATTGGCCGCCGCGATGCCGGCATCCAGGAGGAACTCGCTGACACTCTTGTGCCCCCCTCGCGCCGCCTCGCGGAGGAGCTCCTTGACCTCGGCGCTGGTCCGGACGTCGATCCGTTCGCTCTTGCCCTTTTCAGCGGTCGCCATACCCACCTCTGGCTATCTTTCCAACCCCTTCCAGTCTAGCGTCCGGACCTTGTCCGGACAACGGAATAGCATGCACCCCGCACCAGGGCCCGCCCTAGTCGTAGCCCCAGATGTGCCCCAGGTGGAACGGCAGCTTGGTGGGCGTACTCTGCAGCCCCTTGATGGCGTGGCGCTCGGTATTGGTGGGTCGCAGCAGGGGCTCCATGTAGGGCTGGCCGTCAGCACCCCGGATCACGGCGACCTCCGGGGCGGAGACGTCGCCGGTCCGGCGGACCACCAGGCCGCACTCGCCGCTGGCCAGGGTGACGAAGGAGCCCGGCGGGAAGAAGCCCAGCTCCTTGATGAAGATCTGGGCGAGTTCGTTGTCGATGGCGCCGCCATCCTCCATGAAGAGCTTCTTCAGCGCCGAGCGCGGCACCAGCCCCTGCCGATATTCCCGCCCGGAGACCATGGCGTGGTAGCGGTCGGCGATGGCGACGATCCGCGCCTCCACCAGGAAGTCGTCGCCGGCGATCCCGCGCGGATAGCCCTCACCGTCCAGGCGCTCGTGGTGCTGGAGGACGATCTCCAGCCACGGGTCACTGGTCACGCCGGAACGGCGCAGGATCTCGGTACTCACCAGCGGATGGCCCTGGATGGCCTTGCGCTGCTCCTGGGTCAGCGGCGCCGACTGGCTCACCAGCTCCTGCTGGAGCCGATGCATGCCGATGTTGGCGGTGATCGCGGCCGCCAGCATGGTATCCCGCCGCTCCTCGTCCAACCCCAGACGACGGCCGACCAGGTCGGTGAGCAGTGCCGAGTAGAGGGCGTGGCTGTAGACGTAGTGGTAGTCGCGATCCAGGTGGCTCGCCCCCAGGGTCGCATCGGCATCCCGCTCCACCAGATTGCGCAGGGCCCCCGCCAGCCGCAGGCCGCGGACCTCGGCGTCGTCCACCTCGCCGCTGGCCAGCCGGTTCAGAAAGCCGTGCAACCGCTGCATGAGTTCCGAAACCCGGCCGAAGGGGTTGGTGGCGTTGCCGGTAATGGGATCCCGGCCGGCGCTGGCGACGCTCTCGCGATTGGTTCGCCGCAGCCGCCGGTAGAGCCCCTCCGCCAGCAGGCGTTCCAACTGCTTTTCCGTGGAGACCACGGTCCCCTCGCTCAAGAGGAGATTGTCGTTGGGATCGAAGACGTCCCAGGGCAGGGGCTCGCCCACGCGCACCTCTCCCTGGCGCACCTTGATATAGCGTTCGTCCTCGCCGGCGAGGCTGCCAATGCTCTGGGCCGCCATGGTCCTAGTCCTCGGTTCCGGCGCGATGGAGGGCGGCGGCCGCGGCCCGATCCAGGACTCCCTCCTCCAGGGCGGCACCGGCCAGGGTGAAGGCCGGCGCGCCCGGCTCGCCCAGGCTGTCCAGCACGGTCACGGCACCGGTGAAGTCGTGATCCCGGGTGTAGTCGTTGACGGTGACCACGGTGGGCAGGCTCGCCGCCACGCTGGAGCGGACGCCGTTGGCCGAGTCCTCGAAGGCCAGCGCCTCACCGGGGCCGAGCCCCATGTGCTCCAGGGCGTAGTGGTAGATGTCGGGGGCCGGCTTCTTGGCCGGGACGATGTCGCCGGCGGCGATGACCTCGAACCACTCCACCGACTCCGGCCCCAGGGTGGATTCCAGCAGGGCCGTGACATTGGCCGGGGTGGTGGTGGTCGCAACTCCCAGGCGCAGGCCGGCCTCCCGGGCCTCGCGCAGGAGCCGCTCGACTCCGGGGCGCAGGGGGATGGCGCCGGTGGCCAGCAGTTCGGTGTAGTGGCGGGTCTTGGCGGCGTGGAGGTCGGCGATGAGGCCGTCGAGATCCGCCGGGAGGTCCTCATCCGGCCGGTGCTGCGCCAGGTAGTGGCGGATCCGCTCCTTGCCGCCGGTGATGGCCAGGAGTTCGCCGTAGAGGGGTTCATCCCAGTGCCAGTCGAGCCCCGCATCCGCAAAGGCCCGATTGAAGGCAACCCGGTGGCCGTCCCGTTCGGTATCGGCCAGGGTGCCGTCCACGTCGAAGAGTAGTGCCTTGAGTTCCGCCATCAATGCCTCCTTGGTGCAGGAGGCAAAAGCATACCGTGGACGGCACCCCTCTGGACAATTCTTTTACGACTGTGTCACCCGGCGGGCGGAATCTCAGCCGCGCTGGCGCTCCCGGATCTCGTCCAGGGTCTTGCAGTCGATGCACAGCGTCGCGGTGGGCCGCGCCTCCAGGCGCCGGATCCCGATCTCGACACCGCAGGCCTCGCAGAAGCCGTACTCGCCCTCGTCGATGGCGTTGAGCGCCTCGTCGATCTTCTTGAGCAGCTTGCGCTCCCGGTCCCGGGTGCGCAGCTCCATGGTGAACTCCGACTCCTGACTGGCGCGGTCGTTGGGGTCGGGGAAATTGGCCGCCTCGTCCTGCATGTGGTGGACGGTCCGGTCCACCTCCTCCATGAGCTCCTGGCGCCAGGCGCGCAGAATCCGGCGGAAGTGCTCTTCCTGCTCCGGATTCATGTACTCCTCGCCTTCCTCCGGCTGATAGGGCTCGATCCCCTGGTGGTCGGCGACGGTGGTCTTCTTCTCGGTTTCCGGCATGAGTCCCCTCCCTGATGGGACGCAGTTTGCAAAGCCGGCATGTAATACCAGAACCGACATTACAGGCGCAACCGAAATATTCACGGCGTCACCACCAACGGGAACCGAAGCGCTAGAATAGTGGCATGCCGGAGGACCAGTACCGCGGCCGCTTCGCCCCCTCCCCCACCGGCCCGCTCCACTTCGGCTCCCTGGTGGCGGCCGCCGGGAGCTACCTGCGCGCCCGCGCCGCCGGGGGCGAGTGGCTGCTGCGCATGGACGACATCGACACCCCGCGCAACGTCCCCGGTGCCGCGGACGGGATCCTGCGCGACCTCGAGAATCTGGGCTTCGAATGGGACGGGCCGGTGGTCCACCAGAGCGACTGCCTGGAGGCCTACGCCGACGCGCTGGCCGGGCTGCGCTCGGACGGGCTCGCCTACCCCTGCGCCTGCTCCCGGGCCGAGGTCCGCGCCGCCGCCACGGCCACCGGCCTGCCCGCCGGCGTCTACCCGGGCACCTGCCGCAACGGCACCGGGGGCCGGCCGGAACGCTCGGTCCGCCTGGACACCCGCAGCGCCCGGATCGCCTTCACCGACGGTCTACTGGGGGCCCGGGAGCAGGATGTGGCGGCGGAAGTCGGGGATTTCGTGATCCGCCGCGCCGACGGGCTGTTCGCCTACCAGCTCGCCGTGGTGGTGGACGACGCCGCCGCCGGGATCACCGAGGTGGTCCGCGGTAGCGACCTGCTGGACTCCACGCCCCGCCAGATCCACCTCTTCCGCCAGCTCGGCCTGCCGGCGCCGGCCTGGTACCACCTCCCCATCGCCGTTACCGCGGCTGGCGACAAACTCAGCAAACAGACCGGGGCCACCCCTGTCGGCGGCGAGTCCGGGCCGCGGGCCCTGTGGCAGGCGCTGGCCTTCCTGGGCCAGACACCACCAGCGGAACTCTTCGGCGCCCCGGGCCCGGAACTACTGGCCTGGGCCGAGGCCCACTGGGATCCGGCCGGGATCCCCACGACCCTCGCGAGCCCCGCCCCCACCGTACCCGGCACCGATCCTGGATGTTACGCTACGTAACGTTTCCAGAAGGTTTCCGGGGGGCGGGGGAGTCCATGGCCAACGGCACTAGCAGCGAGCGGGGTAGCGGGGGAGATCGACCCATCATCGCCGCCGTCATCGCCGTCGCCCTCCTGGCCTCGCCGCTGCTGGCCGTCTGGGCGCGACCGGCCTGGGGCTGGCTGGCCCCTTACGCCGTCTGGGCGGCGGTCCTGGCCATCGCCGCCGCCCTCCTCCACCTGGGGGATCGCGCCGGGGGGGATGATGACGCTTGAGGCCGGCTGGCTCCTGGCAGCGGCCACGGGCTACCTCTCCCTGCTCTTCCTCATCGCCCTGGCGGCGGAGCGCGGCTGGCTACCCGACCGGCTCCTGCGCCACCCGGCGGTCTACGTCCTCTCCCTGGGGGTCTTTGCCACCTCCTGGAGCTTCTACGGCAGCGTCGGCTTCGCCGCCAGCGATGGCTACCAGTTCCTGACCATCTACCTGGGGCCGACCCTGGCCTTCCTCCTGGCGCCGGTGCTGCTCGCCCCCATCCTGCGCCTGGCGCGGGAGCACCAGCTCACCTCCCTGGCGGACCTGTTCACCTTCCGCTACCGCAGCCAGGCGGCGGGGGTGGCGGTGACGCTCTTCATGCTGGTGGGCAGCCTCCCCTACATCGCCCTCCAGATCCGGGCGGTGACCGAATCGGCCCAGGTCCTCACCCGCCAGACGCCGCCCCACCTGCTGGCCCTGGCCTTCTGCGCCCTGCTCATCCTCTTCGCCACCCTCTTCGGCGCCCGCCACGCCGCCCCGGGGGAGCGCCACGAGGGGCTGGTGGCGGCGGTGGCGTTCGAGTCCCTGGTGAAGCTCGCCGCCCTGCTGGCCGTGGGCGCCCTGGCCCTGTTCGGCGTCTTCGGCGGGCCGGGCGGATTGAACGAGTGGCTGGCCGCGAACCCGGCGGCCCTGGAGCGGATGTACGAGCCGGTCCACTCCGGCTCCTGGACGACCCTGCTGCTGCTCGCCTTCGCCGCCGCCTTCCTGCTGCCGCGGCAGTTCCACATGGCCTTTACCGAGGCCACGGATGCGCGGGGGCTACGGATCGCCGCCTGGGGCTTCCCCCTCTTCCTGCTGCTGCTCAACCTGGCCATCCCGCCCATCCTCTGGGCCGGCCAGGAGCGCGGGCTGGCCGGGGCGCCGGACTACTTCGTCCTCGCCCTGCCCCAGGCAGAGGGGAACGCCCTGCTGACCATCGCCGCCTTCCTGGGGGGCGTCTCCGCCGCCAGCGCCATGGTCATCGTCACCACCCTGGCCCTGGCCGCCATGGCCATGAACCACCTGCTGCTACCGGCGAGCCTCACCCGACGCCCGCCGGAGGGTGGCAACCTCTATCGCTGGCTGCTGTGGAGCCGGCGGGGGCTGGTGGCGCTCATCATCCTCGCCGGCTATGCCTTCCACCTGCTCCTTCAGCAGCGCGCCGGGCTGGTGGAGATGGGGCTCATCTCCTTCGTCGCCGTGGCCCAGTTTCTGCCCGGGATCGTGGGGCTGCTCCTCTGGCCGCGGGCCACCCGCCAGGGCTTCGTCGCCGGCCTGCTGGGCGGCGGCACCGTCTGGGCCGGACTGCTGCTGCTTCCCCTGCTGGAGCGCGCCGGCTTCCTGGCGTTCGGCCTCGATCCCGCGGCCCTCCTCGGCACGGTGGCCACGGAGTCCCCCTGGTTCACCGCCACCACCGCCTCCCTGGCGGTGAACGGGGCGCTCTTCCTGGCCGTCAGCCTGGCCACCCGCCCCACCGAGGCGGAGGCCCGGGCGGCCCGGGCCTGCGTGCAGGCGACCCCGCCGGCCACCGGGGTGGTGGCGGCCGGCTCGGCGGAACAGTTCAGCGAGCGGCTGGCCGAGGCCGTGGGGCCGGAGGTGGCCCGGCGGGAGGTCCGCCGCGCCCTCAAGGACCTGGACCTGGCCCCGGACGAGGACCGCCCCGGCGAGCTCACCCGGCTGCGGGAGCAGATCGAGCGCAATCTCTCCGGTCTCATGGGCCCCCTGCTGGCCCGGATGATCGTGGACGAGCGACTGCGGCTGGAGCCTCACACCCGCCAGGCGCTGGCCGACACGGTCCGCCACGTGGAGGCACGCCTGGCCGATTCCACCATCGAGCTCCACGGCCTCTCCCGGGAGCTCGACTCCCTGCGCCGCTATCACCGCCAGGTCCTCCACGACCTCCCGCTGGGGGCGGCCACGGTGGCGCTGGACGGCGAGGTCATCCACTGGAACCAGTCCCTGGTCACCCTCACCGGGATCGACGAGGAGGCGGCCACCGGGCGACCGGTGGCCGAGCTGCCGGCCCCGTGGGGTGGGCTGCTGGCCGGCTTCCTGCGCACCGACGACCGCCGGCTGCGCAAGGTCCAGGTGGGCCAGGGCGAAGCCACCCGCTGGCTCAACCTCCACAAGGCCGCCATCGAGGCGGATCGCGACGCCGCCGGCACCGTCGTCCTGGTGGAGGACCTCACCGACCTCCAGCGGCTGGAGGCCGAGCTGGCCCACAGCGAGCGGCTCGCCTCGGTGGGCCGGCTGGCCGCCGGCGTCGCCCACGAGATCGGCAACCCGGTCACCAACATCGACGGCCTGGCCCAGGCCCTGGACCCGGCCGACCCGCAGGCGGTGACCACCGGCCTGGGCCAGATCCGCACCCAGACCCGGCGGATCAGCGACATCCTCCAGGCGCTCATGCGCTTCAGCCACGGCGGGGATGCCGATACCCGCGCCAGCGAGCCGGTGGCGGTGGCGCCGCTGGTGGAGGAGGCCATCCGCCTGGTGGCCGTCTCCGGCAGCGGCAAACGAGCCGCCTTCGAGCGCCACATCGCCACGGACCTCGCCGTCCTCGGTGACGAGCCGCGCCTGCTCCAGGTCCTGGTCAACCTGCTGGGCAATGCCGCCGATGCCTCCCCCGCCGGGGGGACGGTGGAGATCTCCGCCGAGGCCGAGGGGGATGCCATCGTCCTCGACCTCATCGACGAGGGGGGCGGGATCGAACCCGATCACCTGGAGCGGCTCTTCGAGCCCTTCTTCACCACCAAGGCCCCCGGTGAGGGGACCGGCCTGGGGCTCGCCGTGGTCTACCACATCGTCCAGGCCCACTACGGCCGCATCGATATCGAGAGCCGCGCCGGGGAAGGCACCCGGGTCAACCTGCGCCTGCCCGCCGCGCCGGCCCCCGAAACCCGTCACGAGGAACCGATATGAGCACCCTCCTGGTCGTCGAGGACGAGGCCATTACCCGCGACACCCTCACCGGCGTGCTGGAACGCGCCGGCCACCGGGTTACCGCCGTGGACTCCGCCGAGGCGGCGCGCACCGCCGACCCGAGCACCTTCGACCTCGTCCTCACCGATCTGCGCCTGCCCGGGGCGGCGGGCACCGACCTCATCGCCATCGCCGAGCCGACCCCGGTCATCGTGCTCACCAGCTACGCCTCGGTGCGCTCGGCGGTGGACTCCATGAAGCAGGGGGCGGTGGACTACCTGGCCAAGCCCTTCGACCACGACGAGCTGGTCCTTCTGGTGGATCGGACCCTGCGCACCGCCGACCTGGAGCGCCAGAACGCCGCCCTGAAGTCCCAGGTGGAGGCCCATTACCCGGTGGGCGGCATGATCGGGGAGAGCCCGGCCATGCAGGCGGTCTTCGATCGCCTCCAGCGGGTCGCCCCCACCAGTGCCACCGTTCTGGTCCTGGGCGAATCGGGCACCGGCAAGGAACTGGCTGCCCGCGCCATCCACGACGCCAGCCCCCGCAAGGACGGCCCCTTCATCACCGTCAACTGCGCCGCCATCCCCGCCGGCCTCATCGAGTCGGAGCTCTTCGGCCACGAGAAGGGCGCCTTCACCGGGGCCGACCGCCAGCACCGCGGGCTGGTGGAGGCCGCCGAGGGCGGTACCCTCTTCCTGGACGAGATCGGCGAGCTCCCCGCCGAGGCCCAGGCGCGGCTGCTGCGCGTCCTCCAGGCCGGCGAGGTGCGCCGGGTCGGCGCCACGGGCGCGCGCCACGTGGATGTCCGGCTGGTGGCCGCCACCCACCGCGACCTGCGCACGCTGGTAGCCAAGGGCGACTTCCGCGAGGACCTCTACTACCGCCTGCAGGTCATGGAGATCCGCCTGCCGCCCCTGCGCGAGCGGGGCGGCGACGTGGAGGCGCTGGCCGAGGCGCTGCTGGAACGCGCCTGCCACCGGCTCAACCGCCCGCCCCTGGCCCTTACCGAGGCAGCCCGCCGCGCCGTACGCGAACACGACTGGCCCGGCAACGTCCGGGAACTGGAGAACGCCATCGAGCGGGCGGTAATCCTCGCCGACAGCGAGGCCATCGACACCGCCGCCCTGGGGCTGGAGCCGACCCCGGCCCGGCCCGAGGGCCCCACCGATGACCTCTCCCTGGACGAGTACTTTATCCACTTCGTCCGCAGCCATGAGGGTGAGCTCACGGAGACGGAGCTGGCCCGGCGGCTGGGGGTCAGCCGCAAGACCCTCTGGGAACGGCGGCAGCGGCTGGGAATCCCTCGGCGACCGGGATAGCGGCTCTATCCAGCGGGAACCATTTTCGATAAATTATCGAGTTGAATACTCCCAGGGTGGTGGCTAAGGCCCGCTATGACCGATTCCTCGTCCGAATCCGCGCAGGAGAAAGCCATGGGGCGTCAGGCCGTCCGTCTCATCGGCCTCAACGCCTACGCCGACTACCTGGTGAAATCGCCGGTGGAGATCACCTCGGTCCTGCGCAGCCTGCAGAAGGGCGCGCGGCAGATCAGCGCTTATTTCGACGACTCCCCCAGCGGCTTCCTGGCCACCACCATCGTCCACGTCGACCCCAAGAAGAACATGGTGCTCCTGGAGCGCCGCGAGAACGGATCCGCCGATGACCGCATGCTCGACGCCTCGGAGGTCCTGTTCGATACCAAGCACAACAACGTCACCCTCCAGTTCACCGCCGATTCCATCCAGCCGGCCCGGATGCAGGGGGAGCCGGTCTTTCTCATCCCCATGCCCAGGGAGCTGTTGCGACTGCAGCGACGCCAGGCCTTCCGCGCCCCGGTCCCGCGCGCCTCGGAAGACCCGGTCACCTGCTCCTTCACCGACCGCCACGGGGACATCCAGACCCTGCCGGTCCAGGACATCTCCATCGGCGGCCTGGGCATGCTGGATGATCAGTGCGAGATCGAGGTGGAGCCTCATACCACCATCCCGGAGGCCACCCTGCACCTCCAGGAAATGGGCGAGGTGACCCTGGAGCTGGAGGTGCGAAACTCCTTCGACACCACCCTGATGAACGGACGCGAGGTCCGTCGCATCGGCTGCCGCTTTACCCGGCTCAATAACGCCACCGAGGCCACCCTCCAGCGCTTCATCCATCGGCTGGAGACCGAGGCCCGCTCCTGAGACCGCCCCGCCTCGACGTTACCTTGCGTAACACTGCCCGTTACGGCCGGTAACGGGCCCACGACCAACCTCCCTCCTCTCCCCGCCATGGCGCCCTCCCGGCGCTGGCACGACATCTGCTTTCCCTCCAGGGAATACAGCGGCCGCAGGCCGTCCCACGGGCAATGCCGACCGGACCCCCATGAGTGACACCGACGCCCTCCAGCCCACCGTCGACTTCCTGCGCCGCCACGCCCCCTTTGCCCAGATGGGGACGGCGGAGCTGCAGAGCCTGGCGGCGCGGGCCAAGCTGGCCTTCTTCGCCCGGGGCGAGGTGATCACCGCCCCGGAGCAGGGACCAGCGGAGTACTTCTACATCATCAAACAGGGCCGGGTACGCGGGGAGACCGGCGGTGACGGCGAGGCGTGGGAGCTGGTCACCGGCGAGAGCTTCCCCATCGGCGCCCTGCTGGGCCACCGGCCGGTACGCACCCGCCACCGGGCGGTGGAGGACACCTTCTGCTTCGAGCTGCCGCGCTCGGAGTTCGACCGACTGCGCGAGGCGAGCCCGGTCTTCGGCGACTTCTGCGCCCGCCGCCTGGCCAGCCTGCTGGATCAGGCCCTGCGCCGCGGCGCCCCCGCCTCCGGGACCCCGGCCTCCTCGCCCCTGGGCACCCCCCTGGGCGAGCTGACCCCGACCCCGGCCGTCATCGCCCCGGCCAGTACGGCGCTGCGCGATGCCCTCACCGAGCTGGAGCGCGACGAGGGCGAGGCCATCGCGGTCACCGACGCCGCCGGTCACCCGGCAGGGATCATCACCCTGCGGGACATCGCCACCCGGGTCACCCTCGCCGGCCGGGACCTGGCCACCCCCGTGGGCGAGCTGGCCGACGCCGAAGCCCCCGCCCTGGACATCACCGCCCCCGCCTGGGCGGCGGCCCGCGCCCTGGCCGAGTCCGGCCGCCGCCATCTTCTCCTTACCCGCGACGGGGCGGTGGCCGGGGTAGTAAGCGAGGCCGCCGTGGTGGGTGGCGACGCCGGCCTGGTCGCCCTGGCCCGCGCCATCGCCGACGCGCCGGATATCGCCGCCCTGGCCGCCCTGCAGGCCGACGTCCACGCCTTTATCGGTCGCCTCCTGGCCCAGGGGGCCGGGGCCGACGCCATCACCCGCGTGGTGGCGACCCTCAACGACCGCCTGACCCGGGCCGTGATCCATCACATCCTCGCCGAGCACGGCCGGCCGCGGACCGCCTTCACCTGGCTCGCCTTCGGCAGCGAGGGCCGCGGGGAGCAGACCCTCAAGACCGACCAGGACAACGGCATCCTCTTCGAGCCGGCCGACGGCGATGTGGAGGCCGCCCGCGCCGAACTGCTCTCCCTGGCCGGGACCATCAACGACGGGCTGGCCCGGGTGGGATTCCCGCTGTGCCCCGGCAACATCATGGCCAGCAACCCCGACTGCTGCCTCACCGCCGGAGAGTGGCGCGAGCGCTTCGCCCGCTGGATCGACCAGGGCACGCCCCAGCACCTGCTGAACGCCACCGTCTTCTTCGACTTCCGTCCCCTCTGGGGGGATCCGGAGCCGGCGGCGGCCCTGCGCGGCTGGCTGGGCGAGGCGGTGGCGGCCAATTCGCGCTTCCGCCGCCAGATGGCCGAGAACGCCCTGCGCAACCGTCCGCCCCTGGGGCTGTTCGGCGAGATCAAGCGCTCCGCCGGCGACGACGGCCGCCCCGGCGTCGACCTCAAGGTCCAGGGGCTCGCCCCCTTCGTGGATGCCGCCCGGCTGCTGGCCCTGGCCCACGGCGTGGCGGCCACCCACACCCTGGACCGGCTGGAAGCCGTGGTGACCGCCGGCGGCCTGGATCCCGACGACGCCTCCGCCTGGCGCGACGCCTACGAATTCATCCAGTGGCTGCGCATGGAGCAGCACCGGCGGCAGGCGGCCGCCGGCGAGCCACTGGACAACCGCGTGGATCCGGACGGGCTCAACGAGCTCCACCGCCGGATCCTCAAGGAGGCCTTCCGCCAGGCCCGCAAGCTCCAGGCGCGCCTGGCGCTGGACTATCAGCTGTAACAACCAAGGTGTGACAACCAACCGGGGAGGAAGCATGAACGACGAGCAACGTGCAGATAACTACTGGAAGGCGAATCTACGGATCCTGGCCGGCTGCCTGGCGGTCTGGTTCATCGTCTCCTTCGGCTTCGGGATCCTGCTGGTGGAGCCGCTCAACCAGATCCAGCTCGGCGGCTACAAGCTGGGCTTCTGGTTCGCCCAGCAGGGCTCCATCTACACCTTCCTGCTCATCATCTTCTACTACGCCTGGCGCATGAACCGGCTGGACCGGGAGCACGACTTCCACGAGGAGTAGCGCCGTCCGAACGCGGAATCACCGCCCATTCGACCGACGACAACGATAACGGGGAATCGACCTCATGGAACTGCAGACACTGATCTATCTGGTGGTGGGCGCGACCTTCGCCCTCTACCTCGGCATCGCCTTCTGGGCGAAGGCCGGCAGCACCGGCGAATTCTATATCGCCGGTGGGGGCGTTCATCCGGTGGCCAACGGCGCCGCTACCGCCGCCGACTGGATGTCCGCCGCCTCCTTCATCTCCATGGCCGGCCTCATCGCCTTCCTGGGGTATGACGGCTCGGTCTACCTCATGGGCTGGACCGGCGGCTACGTGCTGCTCGCCCTGCTGCTGGCGCCCTACCTGCGCAAGTTCGGGAAGTTCACGGTGCCGGAGTTCATCGGCGACCGGTACTACTCCGATACCGCCCGCGTGGTGGCGGTGATCTGCCTGATCTTCATCTCCTTCACCTACGTGGCGGGGCAGATGCGCGGTGTCGGCATCGTCTTCTCCCGCTTCCTGGAGGTGGAGCTGCTCACCGGCCTCATCATCGGCATGGGCGTGGTCTTCGTCTACGCCGTCCTCGGCGGCATGAAGGGCATCACCTACACCCAGGTCGCCCAGTACGTGGTGATGATCTTCGCCTACACCGTCCCGGCAGTCTTCATCGCTCTGCAGGTGACCGGCAACCCCATCCCGCAGGTGGCCCTGGGCGCCGACCTGGCCGGCACCAGCACCGACCTGCTGGCCAAGCTGGACCAGACCCTGGTGGACCTGGGCTTCGGGCCCTACACCGAGGGCAGCAAGCCGACGGTGGACGTCTTCTTCATCACCCTGGCGCTGATGGTCGGCACCGCCGGCCTGCCCCACGTCATCGTGCGCTTCTTCACCGTGCCCAAGGTCCGCGATGCCCGCCGCTCCGCCGGCTGGGCGCTGCTGTTCATCGCCCTTCTCTACACCACCGCCCCGGCGGTGGGCGCCCTCTCCCACTGGAACTTCATCAACACCGTGAACGGTCCCGAGGAGCAGGGCACCGAGTACGAGGCCATGCCCGAGTGGTTCTCCACCTGGGAGCACTCCGGCCTCATCGCCTGGCACGACCACAACGGCGACGGCAAGCTGCAGTACGCCGCCGGCTCCGCCCTGGACGGCAAGCCGCAGTTCACCGACCAGACCGGCGAGCACGGCCAGCGACTGGTCGCCAACCCCGGCGACGGCGAGCCGGTGGAGGGGGCGCCCTTCGCCAACGAGGTCTACGTGGACCGCGACATCATGGTCCTGGCCAACCCCGAGATCGCCGACCTGCCCAACTGGGTGATCGCCCTGGTGGCCGCCGGCGGCGTGGCCGCGGCGCTGTCCACCGCGGCCGGCCTGCTGCTGGTGATCTCCTCGGCCATCTCCCACGACCTTCTCAAGCGGACCTTCCGGCCGCAGATCAGCGAGCGGGGCGAGCTGGCCGCCGGCCGGATCGCAGCCGCCACGGCCATCCTCATCGCCGGTTACCTGGGGGCCAACCCACCCGCCTTCGTGGCCCAGGTGGTGGCCTTCGCCTTCGGCCTGGCGGCGGCCAGCCTCTTCCCGGTGATCATCATGGGCATCTTCAACAAGCGCATGAACCGCGAGGGGGCCATCGCCGGCATGGTGGTGGGCCTGGTCTTCACGCTGGCCTACATCATCTACTTCAAGGGCGTCTTCGTGGAGCCCTTCGCCGCGGACGTGCCGGAGAACTGGCTGTTCGGGATCTCCCCCGAGGGGATCGGCGGCCTGGCCATGCTGCTGAACTTCGCCGTGGCCTGGACCGTCTCCAAGGTGACCGCCGCCCCGCCGCAGTCCATCCAGGAGCTGGTCGCCAGCATCCGGGTGCCCCGCGGCGCCGGCGGGGCCACCGGCCACTAGGCGGGGACCGGGTAGCCCCATGGAACCGGCCGACGTCCGTGCCTTCCTGGCCACCATCCCCGCCCTGGCCGACCTCCCCGAGGCGACCCTGGCGGCGGTGGCCGGCCGACTCCACGCCCGCTACCTGCGGGCCGGGGCGGCCTTCCCGCCGGCCGAGCCGGAGGGGGAGACGCTCTACCTCCTCCGGACCGGGGCGGTGGAACTCACGGACAACCACGGCCACCTCCTCGACCGCCTGGATGAGGGGGCCCTGGCCGGCGCCTGCGACGGCGCCGCGCTCCAGGGTCGCGTGGTCGAGGATGCCCTCATCTACGGCCTGCCGTGCGTGGAGGTCCAACACCTCGCCACGGACCATACCGAACTCGCCGGCGCCCTGGCCGCCGGCGAGCGTGATCGACTCCGGGCCGCGCTGAGCGCGGCCCACCAGACCCCCGGCCCGGGCGGCGACCTCGCCGGCCTGGCCGTGGGGGATCTGCTCAAGCGTCCGGCGGCGACCATTGCCGCCGACGCCCCCATCCGGGAGGCCGCCGCCGCCATGGCGCGCGCCGGCGTCTCCTCCCTGCTAGTTACCGACGCCGACGGGGCCCTGACCGGCATCGTCACCGACCGCGACCTGCGCAACCGCTGCCTGGCAGCCGGCCGCGATCCGGGTGAGCCGGTGGGGACCATCGCCACCCCCGAGCCGGCCACCGTGGAGGCGACGGAGAGCGCCCTGGAGGCGCTGATGGCCATGACCCGGCTGGGTGTCCACCACCTGCCGGTGGTCCGTAACCGGCACCCGGCCGGGGTCATCTCCAGCGGCGATCTGCTGCGCCTGCGCGCCGGGGATGCCCTCTACCTGGTGGGCGACATCCGCCGCGCCGAAGATCGAACCGCGCTGGCGGGCGTGGGAGAGCGCCTGCGGGAACTCCAGCCCCAGATGGTCGCCGCCGGCGCCGATGCCAGCCACGTTACCCGCGCGGTGACCGCCGTGGCCGAGGCCGTGACCCGGCGGCTCACCGAGCTGGCCGAGACGGAGCTGACCGCCGAGCGGGGCCCGCCCCCGGTGGGCTGGGCCTGGATCACCTGCGGCTCCGTGGCCCGGGGGGAGGCCACGGCGGGTTCGGATCAGGACAACGGCCTGGTCCTCCTGGAAGAGCCGGATGCCGAGGGGTGGGATTGGTTCGCCGAGTTCGCCCGGCGGGTCTCCGACGGCCTGGATGCCGCCGGCTTCCCCTACTGCCCCGGCAACGTCATGGCCACCAACCCGGACTGGTGCCAGCCGCTGGCCACGTGGCGGGAATACTTCCGGCGCTGGACCCACGAGCCGGAGCCGCAGGCGCTGATGCATGCCAGCATCTTCTTCGACCTCTCGGTCACCGCCGGCACCCCTGCCGCGCGGGAGGCGGTGGAGGAACTGCGCACGGAGTTCCTGGCCTGGACCGCCGACCACTCCGCCTTCCGGGCGGCGCTGGCCGGCAATGCCCTCAGCCGCCGGCCGCCCCTGGGCTTCTTCCGCCAGTTCGTGGTCGACCGCAGCGGGGACCATGCCCATACCCTGGACCTGAAGCGCGACGGCCTCATCCCCATCGTGGATCTCGCCCGGATCCACGCCCTGGGCGCGGGCCTCCGGGAGAATGCCACGCTGGACCGGCTTCGGGCCCTGGGCACGGACTCAATGAACGCCGGGGATGCCGCCGAACTCGCGGATGCCTTCGCCCTGCTCGGCGACCTGCGCATCCGCCACCAGACCGAGGCGCTGCGCGCCGGCGAGCGCCCGGACAACCACCTGGATCCGGCCTCCCTCTCAAGGCTGCAGCGCCACCACCTCAAGGACGCCTTCCGGATCATCCAGACCCATCAATCCGCGCTGGCCCAGCGCTACGAGGCGGGGCGCTTCGGATGATGGCCGGCGGTCAGTGGCGGCGGCGCTGGCTGGCCCGGCGGGCGCCGCCGGGGCCGCTGGCCGACTACCTGGCCATTCCCTTTCCGGCGCCGGGAAGCGACTGCCGCGAGGTGGAATTCCTGGCCCTGGATCTGGAGACCACCGGGCTCGATCCGGCCCGGGATGAGATCATCAGCATGGGGCTGGTACCCTTGCGGGGCGGACGGCTGGAGCTGGGCCAGGGGCTCGGCCTGCCGGTACGGCCCGAAGGGGCCGTGGGGGCGGACAGCGTCGCCATCCACGGCCTCACCGACACCGCCGTGGCCGGGGGGGAATCCCTGGCCTCGGCGATGGGAGAGCTCCTGGAGCGGCTGGCCGGTCGGGTCCTGCTGGCCCACTACGCCCCCTTCGAGCTGGCCTTTCTGGATCGGGCCTGCCGGGCGGTGTACGGTGGCCGCTTTGCGGCGGCGGTGGTGGATACCCAGTGGCTGGAGCACCGCCACCGGCAGCGCCGGGGACAGCCCGTGCGCGCCGCCGACCTGCGACTGGACGCGGTGCGCGGGGCCTGGGGCCTCCCGCCCCATCGCGCCCACGACGCCCTGGCGGACGCCGTCGCCGCCGGCGAGCTCTTCCTGGCCCAGTGGGCCGACCGGGCCGGTGGCGGCCGGCTGCCGCTGAAGGCGGTCCTGTCGCCCGCCCGAGCGGCCCGACGCTGACAAACAGGGCGACCCGGGATGATCCCCGGGCCGCAAAACCCCAATCAGGCAACCCAAGCGGGAGAGTAGAGGCATGTCGGAGCACAAGGTCTATCCGGTTCCGGAATCCGTGGCCGCCCGGGCGCACGTCACCCAGGCCGAGTACGAGGCGATGTACCGCCGCTCGGTGGATGATCCCGAGGGCTTCTGGGCCGAGCAGGCCGACCGCTTCCTGGACTGGTTCGAGAAGTGGGATACCACCCTGGACTGGAGTTTCGAGGGCGACGTCCACGTGGAGTGGTTCAAGGGGGGCAAGCTCAATGTCGCCCATAACTGCATCGACCGCCACCTGGCCGAGCATGCCGAGAAGACCGCCCTGATCTGGGAGGGCGACGAGCCCGACCAGGACCAGCACATCACCTTCCGCGAACTCCACGAGCAGGTGAGTCGGCTGGGCAACGTCCTCAAGGAGCGCGGCGTCTCCAAGGGGGACCGGGTCTGCCTCTACATGCCCATGATCCCCGAGGCGGTCTACGCCATGCTCGCCTGCGCCCGGATCGGCGCCGTCCACTCCGTGGTCTTCGGCGGCTTCTCCCCGGAGGCGCTCAAGGACCGGATCCAGGACGCCGAGGCCAGCGTGGTCATCACCGCCGACGAGGGCGTGCGCGGCGGCCGCAAGGTGGGCCTCAAGGCCAATACCGACAAGGCCGTGGACCAGTGCCCCTCCGTCCACACCGTGCTCACCGTGCGGCGCACCGGCGGTGACATCGGCTGGAACGACAGCCGCGACGTCTGGTACCACGAGGCGGTGGAGGCGGCCAGCGCCGACTGCCCCGCCGAGCCCATGGATGCCGAGGACCCGCTGTTCATCCTCTATACCTCCGGCTCCACCGGCAAGCCCAAGGGCGTGCTCCATACCACCGGCGGCTACCTCCTCTACGCCGCCATCACCACCTGGTACACCTTCGACCTCCAGCCCGACGACGTCTACTGGTGCACCGCCGACGTCGGCTGGATCACCGGCCACAGCTACCTGGTCTACGGTCCGCTGGCCAACGCCACCACCAGCGTGGTCTTCGAGGGCGTTCCCAGCTACCCCGACGCCTCGCGCTTCTGGGAGGTGGTGGATAAGCACCAGGTCAGCGTCTTCTACACCGCCCCCACCGCCATCCGCGCCCTCATGCGCGAGGGCGACGAGCCGGTCACGAAGACCGACCGCTCCAGCCTGCGCATCCTCGGCACGGTGGGCGAGCCCATCAATCCCGAGGCGTGGGAGTGGTACTACCACGTGGTGGGCAAGGAGCAGTGCCCCATCGTGGACACCTGGTGGCAGACCGAGACCGGTGGTCACCTGATCACCCCGCTGCCGGGCGCCACGGAGCTCAAGCCCGGCTCCGCCACCCGCCCCTTCTTCGGCATCGTGCCGGCGCTCATGGATACCGACGGCCACGTGGTCGAGGGCGAGGGCGAAGGGGCGCTGGTCATCACCCGCCCCTGGCCCGGCCAGATGCGGACCATCTACGGCAACCACCAGCGCTTCGTGGAGACCTACTTCAGCGCCTTCAAGGGCTGCTACTTCTCCGGCGACGGCGCCCGGCGGGACGGCAACGGGGACTACTGGATCACCGGCCGCATGGACGACGTCCTCAACGTCTCCGGCCACCGCATGGGTACCGCCGAGATCGAGTCGGCGCTGGTGCTCCACGACGCCGTGGCCGAGGCCGCCGTGGTGGGCTATCCCCATGACGTGAAGGGTCAGGGGATCTACGCCTACGTCATCCTGGTCAAGGACGCCGAGCCCTCCGACGCCCTGCGCAAGGAGCTGGTGAACCTGGTCCGCTCGGAGATCGGCCCCATCGCCAGCCCGGATGCCATCCAGTGGGCCCCGGGCCTGCCCAAGACCCGCTCGGGCAAGATCATGCGCCGGATCCTGCGCAAGATCGCCGCCAACGAGCTGGACAGCCTGGGCGACACCTCCACCCTCGCCGACCCGGCCGTGGTGGACGAGCTCATCAACAACCGCGTCACCGGCTAACCGCCGCCGGACACGCTCGGGCTCGGGCCGGCCTGCGGGCCGGCCTACTCATCGCCTCCATTAGGGGTCAGGTCTTGTTAAGTTAATTCTGGATGTACGGGAATCGTGCGATCCAGGATCCGCATCCCGCATCACAGCTTCAAACTTCCCATCGAGGTCCCCGCTCCCTACCGCACCAGGACGATCCGGATACCGAGTTCGAATCGGGCCCAGTCCCGGTCCGCAGTAAGGACTGCCGCCCGGGACTCCATGCCCAGTGCCAGGCAGGCCCGATCGGCCAGGGAGAGTCCCCCGGGTCGAGTCCGGTGCCAGAGCCGGGCAGCGACTTCGGCCTGCTCGGGGGAAAAGGGTTCAAAGGCCACGCCGATGTCCTCGAACTCCTCACGCATCCCAGTCACGTCGACGCCGTGACGAGAGGCCTTCTGGACGACTTCGGCCCAGTTCACGGCCGAGACCATCGCCCCTTCCAGCGCCTCGCGAACTCTCGCGGCGCCGGGCTCATCATGCAGGAAGGCGAGCAGCGCCGAGGCATCCAGGACTGCTATCAGTCCTCCGCTGCCTCACGGCCAGCCTCCTCATCGCGCTCATCAAGGAGTTCCTGAACGAGGTTCACGTCTTCGGGGATAGAGCGGAAGCGGTCCTGGAGGCGCTGCTCGGCGGGACTCATCACACGCCCCTGCGCGCCTAGCTGAACCTCATTACCCGAATGATTACCCGAATGTTGATCGGCCATCACCCCTCTCCTGTGCCACTTCCCCAGAGAGCATGGCACGAGCACCCAATACGTGCCAGTCGGGGAAGCGCCGCCGTGGACCGCTATTTCCGATCCATTAGCCCCCGCAGGGTGGCCGCCTCCAGCGCCCGGGTGGCGTCTTCCGGCATCCCCTCGCCCGCCTCCAGTACCCGGACCAGTTCGGCCACCCCCTGGGCCGTCGGCGGGGCGGCGGGGTGGTTGGCCGCCGCGGCCACCAGCGCCTCTCCCGAGTCCTCTCCGGCCTCCAGGCGGGCCAGGAGTTCGGGGATCCAGCCGGCCGGCTCCGTATCGGCGATGACATCGGGCAGCCGTTCCACCCGTAGCCGCTCCCCCTCGGCCATGGCCACCAGGCCCAGGGTCGCCAGGGCATCCCCCTGGCGTGGCCAGAGGTGCGGTACGCGGTGGTCAGTGAGGTCCAGGGGGACCAGCAGGCGCCGGGCCGCCACCTTGCCGGGAGCGCCCAGCCGGCGCCGGTAGAGGGCGGTCCGCGCGGCGTGGAGATCCAGGATACGGGGCGGCTCGCCGGCCAGGAGGGCGTAGCCCTCGGGCCAGACGGCCAGGACCCTGGCTCCCCCGCCCTCGGGGGAAGGCGTGCCGGCCATGGCACCGGAGGCCGCCGGCTCCGGGCGCCACTCGGGCACCGACTCGGCCACCGCGGCGGCGGAACCACCGGAATCGGCTACAAAAGCGCCGGACAGCGCCTCGCCCACGGCGTGGACCAGGGCATCGTGGACGTCCCGCCCCCGGCGGAAGCGGACCTCCGCCTTGGCGGGGTGGACGTTGCAGTCCACCTCGTCGGGCGGAAGGCTCAGGTGGAGGACCGCCGCCGGCGCCCCCTCCAGGCCGAGGTCCTCCCCGGCCCGGCGCAGGGCGGTCTGGAGCAGCCGGTCGCGCACGGCGCGGCCGTTGACGAAGGTATGCAGCTCCCCGGCCTCGGCCCGGGTCCAGCCGTGGATCGCCAGCCCCTCGGCCTCCAGTGCCACCGGGTGGGCTGCCTCGCCGAAGTCGCGACCGAGGACATCCCGAAGCCGCCGGGCGCGGTCCTCCGTAGCCGGGAAGTGCAGACGCTGACGGCCATTGTGGCGCAGACTCAGGGTGAGATCGGGCCGCGCCATGGCCAGTCGCCGGACCACGGTCTCCAGGTGGGCCAGTTCGGTCCGTTCGGCACGGAGGAACTTGCGCCGGCCCGGCGTATTGAAGAAGAGGTCACGGACCTCGACGGTGGTCCCAACGGGGTGGCCGGCAGGCTCCGGTGCCCCCGGCTCGCCCCCCTCGGCGGCCACGCTCCACGCCTCCTCGGCCCCGGCACGGCGCGAGATCAGCCGGACCCGGGCCACCGAGGCGATGCTCGCCAGGGCCTCGCCCCGGAAACCGAGACTGGCCACGGTCTCCAGCTCGGCCAGGGTAGCGACCTTGCTGGTGGCGTGGCGCTGCAGGGCGAGGGCCAGGTCTTCCGGATGGACCCCGACCCCGTCATCGGTGATCCGGATGGAGCGGACCCCGCCCTCCTCGCAGGCGATATCCACCCGGCGAGCACCCGCGTCCAGGGCATTCTCCAGTAGTTCCTTGGCCACGGAGGCCGGGCGCTCGACCACCTCGCCGGCGGCAATCTGGTTGGCCAGGGCTTCCGACAGGGGCCGGATCCGGGGGGATTCACTCATGGGGCCATTGTACGCCCCGACGCGGGGCCCACGTCATACCCGTACGTACGCTGGCTCAGGAGCCGCCGGCGGGGATATCCAGGGTAACGCCGGCACGGACCATGTCGCCGTTGAGGCCGTTGGCGGTGCGCAGGCGCTGGGGGCTCACCCGGTACTCCCGGGCAATGGAGGAGAGGGTCTCCCCGCGGCTGACCACGTGCTCGTCCGGTCCGAAATCGCGCTCGGCCCAGACCGTGCCGGGCGGGGCGTTCTCCCGGAAGTAGCTGCGGATCCCCGCCATCATGGAGTCGGCCAGCCGCCGCTGATGGCCGGCGCTGTTCAGTCGCCGCTCCTCGGAGGGATTGGAGATGAAGGCGGTCTCCACCAGGATGGAGGGGATGTCCGGGGACTTGAGCACGACGAAGGCCGCCTGCTCCACATGGGACTTGTGCAGGTCGTTCACCCGCCCCATGCGCTGGAGGACCTCCCGCCCCACGGCCAGGCTCGCCTCGATGGCGCCGGTCTGGGAGAGGTCCAGGAGGACCGAGGCCAGGGTGTCATTCTTGTCGCCCAGCCGGACTCCGCCCACCAGGTCGGCCTCGTTCTCGGAGCGCGCGAGGCGGCGCGCCGCCTCGGAGGTAGCGCCGTTCTGGGAGAGGGCGTAGACCGAGGAACCGTGGGCGCGGGCATCGTGGAAGGCGTCGGCGTGGATGGAGACGAAGAGATCGGCCTCGCCCTCGCGCGCCTTGCGGATCCGGTCGCGCAGGGCCACGTAGTAGTCCCCGTCCCGGATCATCAGCGGCGTCATCCCCTCCGCCTCGGCGACCCGGCGCTCCAGGCGGCGGGCGACTTCGAGGACCACATCCTTCTCCTGGGTCCCGGAGGCCCCCAGGGCCCCCGGATCTTCCCCGCCGTGGCCGGCGTCGATGGCGATAATGAGGTCGCGCAGCTCGCCCTTCTGGTTGCGCTCGGCCTCGCGGACCACCTCCATGAGGGAGTCCTGCTCCGCCTGCCGCGCCGATTCGCTGGTGAGGTCCACCACCAGTCGGTGGCCGTACTTCTCGTTGGGTTCAAGCAGGAAGGTGTTGCTGGAGACCGAGCGCTGCATATCGAGCACCACACGCAGCTTGCCGTCACTGTGACGACCGCTACGGACCTTGCGCACCCAGGTATCTCCGGTCCCCGCCTCCAGCGCCTGTTCGAGTTCGGCGCCGTGGAGGTCGATGACCACGCGCTCGGGGTCGTCGAGCTGGAAGAGCTTGTGCTCCACCGGACCGCTGAGGTCGAAGACCAGGCGCAGGCTGTCCGGCGCCTGCCAGAGCCGGAGCCCCTCGACATTGGCCGCCATCGCCTGCCCGGTGGAGGCGAGAAGTAGCAGCATTAGTGCCAGCCAGCGTCTCACGGACCGCTCGACCCCTAGATGTTGATTTACGATACGACCGAAAAATGAACGAGATACGGCCACGAGTTAGAGCTTGTTGTAATTATTAGGCCGTAACTGCTCCGCGATCAAGTCTCGCCAGCCACTGGTGGCCAGCATGAGTCCCGGCGACCAGGTGGGCATATCGCCCCGCACCGTGGTGCACCAGCTCCAGCACCAGGTCCGGCGACGGCAGAACGCCCTCGCCGCGCTCCGGCCACTCCACCAGGGCCAGGGCGCCGCCATCCAGCTCCTCCCGCGCCCCCAGCATCTCCAGCTCCTCCGGGTCGCCGAGGCGGTAGAGATCGAAGTGGACCACCCGGCGGTCGCCGGCCTCATAGGGCTCCATGAGGGTATAGGTGGGGCTGGTCACCGCGCCGGCGTAACCCAGCCCGCGTAGCAGACCGCGCACCAGGGTGGTCTTGCCGGCCCCCAGTTCACCGTGCAGCGCCACCACGGCGGCCGACGGCGCTGCCGCTGCCAGCTCGGCCCCCAGTGCCAGAGTCGCCGCCTCGTCGGCCAGCTCCCGGTCCAGCCGCTCCGTCGTCGCGCTCATGGGGCACCCCCTTCCGGATTGGCGAGCCGTCGCAGCCACGGCAGCAGATCCGTGGGGACCAGGCCGCGCTCGCCCCCCTCGCCAGCCGCCGCGTCGCCAGCCGCCGCGTGGAGCGCCACGCCGGTGCGTGCCGCAGCCTCCGGCGACAGCCCCTGGGCCATGAGGGCGGCGATGATCCCGGTGAGCAGATCCCCCATGCCGCCCACCGCCATGCCGGGATTGCCGTCCACCGCGATGGCGGGAGGCTCCTCGGCCGCCCCCTGGACCACGGTCCCGGCCCCCTTGAGGACGCAGACCCCCTGGTAGCGTTCCTGGATCCCGGCGGCGGCCGCGGTGCGGTCCGACTGGATCACGCCCACCTCGGTATCCAGCAGCCGCGCCGCCTCCCCCGGGTGGGGGGTAAGGACCCAGTCGGCGCGCTGCCTCGGCGCCTCGGCGAGGAGATTCAGGGCGTCGGCATCCACTACCAGGGGGCGCCCGGCCGTCATCACCACCTCCAGCAGGGCCCGCCCCCAGAGCTCCTGCCCCAGGCCCGGCCCCACCGCGACCACGTCGGCCCGCTCCACCAGTTCGGCCAGGTCTTCGCCCCGCTCCACCCCATGGGCCATGAGGAAGGGACAGGCAGCGGCGATGAGGGGGGCATGGGTGTGCCGCGTGGCCAGACTGACCAGGCCCGCACCGGTGCGGGCCGCCGCCTCCCCGGCCATGCGGACCGCTCCCAGCAGGCCGGTATCCCCGCCGATGACCAGGACATGGCCGGCGCCGCCCTTGTGCAGCGTTCGCGCTCGGGGTGGTAGCCGTTCCGGGAGTTCCCGGTCGGCCGACAGCCGCGTGGCCGCGGGCCGGGCCATCGCGTGGACCCGCGCGGGAACCTCCAGGTCGTGGAAGACCACCTCGCCGGCGCGATCCGGTCCCTCGCCCGTGAAGAGCCCTACCTTCAGCCCGATGAAGGTCACCGTCACCGACGATCCCACGGCCACCCCGAGCACCGCCCCGGTGTCGGCGTGGAGGCCGGAGGGGATATCCACCGCTACCACGGGCCGCCCGGCCTTGTTCATGGCCTCGATGGCCGCCCGCGCCGAGCCGTGGACCTCCCCATTGAGGCCCGTGCCGAGCAGGGCATCCACCAGGAGGTCGAACTCGCCAAGGTCGTCCCCCTCGTAGGGACGCGGCTCCAGCCCCGCCTTGCGCGCCGCCTGGGCCGCTGTGAAGGCATCGCCGGTCAAGCGGGTCGGATCGCCGACGTGGAAGAGGGTCACCTCCAGGCCGGCCTCCTGGGCCAGGCGGGCCACGACGTAGCCATCACCGCCGTTGTTACCGCCGCCGCAGATCACCGCCACGCGCCGGGCGCGGGGCCAGCGCGCCGCCGCCGCGGCCCAGGTGGCGCGGCCGGCCCAGCTCATGAGCCGGAAGCCGGGGATCCCCTCCTCCTCGATGGCGATGCGATCGAACTCGCGGACCTGCTCGGCCCGCCAGAGCTCGGCTGGCAATTCGGTCATGGTGCTCCCGTCCTCCGACATCACCCCTGTATGATAGGCCCCATGGCGGCCCGACAGAATCATCCCGACGCGACGACCGCGGACACCGACGCCCTGCTGCACCGCCTGCGCGCCCGGGCCCGGGAGCTGGGCTTCGCCGCCGTGGGGGTGACCGACACCGACCTCACCGCCGCCGAGACCTACCTCTTCGACTGGCTGGCCGACGGCCGCCACGGCGAGATGGAGTGGATGGCCCGCCACGGGACGCTGCGCTCCCGGCCGGCGGAGCTGGAGCCGGGGACGGTCCGGGTGATCAGCGCCCGCATGGACTACCTCCCCGAGCCGGCGGCGGAGCCCTGGTCGGTCCTGGCCGACGGCGCGCTGGGCTACGTCTCCCGCTACGCCCTGGGCCGGGACTACCACCGCCTCATGCGCAGGCGGCTGCAGCACCTGGCGCGCTGGCTGGAGGCGGAGGCCGGCCCCCTGGGCTATCGCGTCTTCACCGATTCGGCACCGGTGATGGAGAAGCCCCTGGCGGAGAAGGCGGGCCTGGGCTGGATCGGCAAGCACACCAATCTCCTCTCCCGGGAGGGGGGCTCCTGGTTCTTCCTGGGGGAGATCTACACCGACCTGCCTTTGCCCGTGGACGAGCCGGCCACCGCCCATTGCGGCAGCTGCCGCGCCTGCATCGACGCCTGCCCCACCGGCGCCATCACCGCCGAGGGGGAGCTGGATGCCCGGCTGTGCATCAGCTACCTGACCATCGAGCACCCCGGCCCCATCCCCGAGGAATTACGGGCCCTCATGGGCAACCGGATCTACGGCTGCGACGACTGCCAGCTGGTCTGCCCCTTCAACCGCGAGGCGAATGCCACCGCCGAGGCGGACTTCCACCCCCGCCAGGGGCTGGACGCGCCGCGGCTGGTGGAGCTGTTCGCCTGGGACGAGGACGAGTTCCTGGCGCGCACCGAGGGCAGCGCCATCCGGCGCATCGGCCACGCGCGCTGGCTGCGCAACCTCGCCGTGGCCCTGGGCAACGCGCCCACCACCGGCGAGGTCGTGGCGGCCCTGCGCGCCCGGGCCGACCACCCCGAGCCCCTGGTCCGCGAGCACGTGGCCTGGGCCCTGGCCCGCCACGACCCCGGCTGAACCGGCAAGGAGCGAGCATGGCGACCATCCTCACCGTGGGCATCGCCGCCCTGGACATCATCAACACCGTGGAGCACTACCCGGCGGAGGATGACGAGGTCCGCGCCACGGATCAGCGCATCGCCCGCGGGGGCAACGCGGCGAATACCGCCGAGGTGCTGGCGCGGCTGGGCCACACCACCCGCTGGGCCGGCACCCTGGGCGACGACGCCGACAGCGAGCGGATCCGCGCGAGCTTCCGGGCCGCCGGCGTGGATATCGCCGGTGCCCGGACCGTACCCGGCGGCCGCGTCCCCACTTCGTATATCACCGCCAGCCGCGCCACCGGCTCGCGGACCATCGTCCACCACCGCGACCTGCCGGAGCTGGATGCCGCCCACTTCGCCCGCCTGGACCTCGCCGACCTGGACTGGCTCCACTTCGAGGGGCGCAACGTCGAGGCACTGACCGCCATGATCGACCACGCCCGCCAGCAGCGGCCGGGACTGCCCCTCTCCATCGAGGCGGAGAAGCCGCGGCCGGGGCTGGAGGCGGTGCTGGAACGGGGGGACGTGGTCTTCTTCAGCCGCCCCTGGGCGGAGGCCGCCGGTTATACCGACCCGGCGGCCTTCCTGGCGGCCACCCTGCCCCACCGGGCGCGGACGGTGACCTGGGGCGCCGAGGGTGCCCACGCCGCCGGCCCGGAGGAGGCCCCGCACCACCACCCGGCGGCCCCGCCGGAATCGGTGGTGGACACCATCGGTGCGGGGGACGCCTTCAACGCCGGCGCCCTCCACGCCCTGGCCGGGGGCGGCGACATCCACGCCGCCGCCCGGTCGGGCAACCGGATCGCCGGGCTCAAGTGCGGGGTCGAGGGGTTCGAGCTACCCCCTGTTCATTGATCCGGGTCGATTGTTCCGGAAGCGGGACGGCGGGCACATACCCTTCAGCTCTCGGCGAATTGTGCATACAATCAGGAGATGGAGGTTACCTTCGACCCCGCCAAGGACGAGCGGAACATCCGGGAGCGCGGCCTGAGCTTCCGCCGGGCCGCCGAGGTCGACTTCAATGATGCCCTGTTCTACGTCGATGACCGGGCGGATTACGGGGAGACTCGCTATATCGCCGTCTGCTACCTGGAACGACGGCTCCACATCCTCTGTTTTTCCGAGACAACCAGCGGCATCCGGGTGATCAGCTTCCGGAAGGCCAACCGCAGAGAGGCGCGACGCTATGGCAGACCGCAAACCCTTGATCGATGAAGATGGCGAGCTCCGGGAGCTGACCGAGGAGGAGGCCAGCGAACTTCGTCCGGCCGAAGAGGCGCTACCCTCCTCGCTCCAGCGCAAGCTCGGCGTGCGGGGCCCTCAGCGTCGCCCGACCAAGGAACGGGTGACCATCCGGCTCTCCCCCGAGGTGGTCTCGGCCTTCCGCGCCACTGGCAAGGGTTGGCAATCCCGTCTCGATGCGGCCCTCAATGACTGGCTGACCGAGCACTCCGCCGACGAGGCCGGGCGGAACTGACCCCCTCAGGGGTAGCAGTCCGCTACCCCGCCCATTCCCGCTTCAGGCGCTCCCGGTTCAGGGCCAGCCACTGGAGGCCGATGATGGGGGCGGCGGAGTCGATGCGGCCGGCCTCCAGCAGGGCCCAGGCCTCGTCGAAGGAGCAGCTGAAGACGCGGATGTCCTCGTCCTCGGCATCCAGGCCGTGGATGCCGCCGGCGCCGCTGCTGTCCACCTCGCCGCAGTAGACGTGGATGGTCTCGGAATTGCCGCCGGGGCTGACGTAGTAGTCCCGCACGAAGGCCATGCGCCCCACGGAGAGGCCCGCCTCCTCCATCGCCTCCCGGCGGGCCACCTCCTCCGGCGCCTCCCCGGTCTCGACCATGCCGGCGACGAACTCCAGGAGCCACGGGCCGGAGGGATCCTCCAGCGCCCCCACGCGGAACTGTTCGATGAGGACCACCCGGTCGTTCACCGGATCCCAGGGGATGAGGACCACGGCGTGGCCCCGTTCGAAGCGCTCGCGCTTGAGCGTCGGGGTCCAACCGCCGGCGAAGAGGCGGTGGCGGACGTGGTAGCGCGTCAGGCGGAAAAAGCCCTCGTGGGTCACCTCCTGGTCGAGGATCTCCACGTCGTCAGGACCCAGGGTGGGGCGGGCATCGGCGGGTGCGGAGGATTCATCCATGTCTCGGGCCTTGCAGGCGGCGGTTATCGACCCCATGGATCCTACACCGGATTCCACCTGTGAGGAGAGAGCATTGGCCGAAGCGGAACATCCCGAGCCGGATACCTCCGGCGTTGAGGAGATCGAGACCGGAGAGGAGAGCCTGGATGCGGGGACCGGCAGCGGCCTGGAGGTCGCCTCGCGCATGTTGCCCACCCGGATCCTGCTGCTGCCGGTCACCGATCGGCCCTTCTTCCCGGCCCAGACCATGCCGGTGGTCATGGACGAGGGTCCGTGGCTGGAGACCGTCCACCGCGTGGGCCAGTCCCCCCACCATCTGGTGGGCCTGCTCATGGCCGATACCGACGACTCCACGTCGGCGGACCCGGAGGACTTCTTCGAGACCGGCTCGGTAGCCCGCATCCACCACCCCACCCGGAGCCAGGAGAAGATCCAGTTCATCGCCGAGGGGGTGCAGCGCTTCCACATCAAGCGCTGGATCACGCGGGAGCCGCCCTACGAGGTGGAGGTGAGCTATCCGTCGGACACCCCGGCCCTGGACCAGGCCGACGAGATCAAGGCCTACGCGGTGGCCATCATCAACTCCCTCAAGGAGCTGATGCCGCTGAATCCCCTCTACAACGAGGAGCTGAAGTTCTTCCTCAACCGCTTCAGCCCCAACGAGCCCTCCCCGCTCTCGGACTTCGCCGCGGCGCTGACCACCGCCGATCGGGAGTCCCTGCAGGACATCCTGGCCACCGTGGACCTGCGCCAGCGCATGGAGAAGGTCCTGGTCCTGGTGAAGAAGGAGGTGGAGGTGGCCCAGCTCCAGGCGCAGATCCACCAGCAGGTGGAGGAGCGCATGTCGGAGCAGCAGCGCCAGTTCTTCCTCAAGGAGCAGCTCAAGGAGATCCAGAAGGAGCTGGGGATCGCCAAGGACGATCGCACCGCCGACATCGAGCGCTTCCAGTCCCGGCTCGAGGGGCTCACGGTGCCGGAGGAGGCGCAGACCCGCATCGACGAGGAGATCCAGAAGATGCAGGTCCTGGAGTCGGGCTCGCCGGAGTACTCGGTGACCCGCAACTACCTGGACTGGATCACCAGCCTCCCCTGGGGCGTCCACTCCGAGGACCAGCTGGACATCCCCCGGGCGCGCAGGATCCTCGACCGCGACCACGACGGCCTGGAGGACGTGAAGCGCCGGATCATCGAGTTCCTGGCGGTGGGGGCGACCCGCGGCGATATCGGCGGCTCCATCCTGCTCCTGGTGGGCCCGCCCGGGGTGGGCAAGACCTCCATCGGCCGCTCCGTGGCCGAGGCGGTGGGCCGGGAGTTCTACCGCTTCTCCGTGGGCGGCATGCGCGACGAGGCCGAGATCAAGGGCCATCGGCGCACCTACGTCGGCGCCATGCCCGGCAAGTTCATCCAGGCGGTGAAGGACGTGGGTACCGCCAACCCGGTGATCATGCTCGACGAGGTGGACAAGATCGGCATGTCCTTCCAGGGCGACCCCGCCTCCGCCCTGCTGGAGGTCCTGGATCCGGAGCAGAACAGCGACTTCCTCGACCACTACCTGGACGTGCGCTTCGACCTCTCCCGGAGCCTGTTCATCTGCACCGCGAATCAGCTGGACACCATCCCGTCCGCACTGCTCGACCGCATGGAGGTCATCCACCTCGCCGGCTACATCACCGAGGAGAAGGTCGCCATCGCCAAGCACCACCTCTGGCCCCGGCAGGTGGAGCGGGCCGGCCTCAAGCGCGGCCAGCTCCCGCTTACCGACGCCGCCCTGCGCCACGTCATCGACGGCTACGCCCGGGAGTCCGGGGTCCGCAACCTGGAGAAACAGCTGGGCCGCCTGGTGCGCAAGGCCGCCGTGGACCTCCTGGAGGGGCACGAGGCGCCCATTCGCCTGAACCAGAAACAGGTGGAGGACTACCTGGGCAAGCCCCCCTTCCAGCGTGAGAAGCCGCTGGCCGGTATCGGCGTGGTCACCGGCCTGGCCTGGACCGCCATGGGCGGGACCACCCTCTCGGTGGAGGCCACTCGGGTCCACACCCAGCAGCGCGGCTTCAAGCTCACCGGCCAGCTCGGCGAGGTGATGCAGGAGTCGGCCAGCATCGCCCACAGCTACATCTCGTCCCACCTGGACGAGTACCGCGGTGACCCGAGCTTCTTCGACGAGTCCTTCATCCACCTCCACGTGCCGGAGGGGGCGACGCCCAAGGACGGCCCCAGCGCCGGGGTCACCATGGCCACCGCCCTGCTCTCCCTGGCCCGCGACCAGGCCCCGGCCCGCCCCCTAGCGATGACCGGCGAGCTGACCCTCTCCGGCCACGTCTACCCGGTGGGCGGGATCCGGGAGAAGGTCATCGCCGCCAAGCGGGCACGAGTCACCGAGGTCATCCTCCCGGAGGGCAATCGGCGGGACTTCGACGAACTCCCGGACCACGTCCGCAAGGGGATCACCGTCCACTTCGCCGAGCGCTACCAGGACGTCTTCCGGGTGGTCTTCGACGAGCGGCCGAAGCGTCGCCGTTCCAGCGGCTAGAGTCGCCGGATCCCGCTTCGGGGACTGGTACAATGGCCCCCGGCAACGGAGGAACGAGCTTGAACCCGCGCACCGCCTACCGCGAATGCCGCCGACGAGCACGGCGGCACTACGAGAACTTCCCCGTGGCGAGCCTGGCCCTGCCCCGGCGGCTGCGGGATCCGGTGGCCGCCATCTACGCCTTCGCCCGGGAGGCGGACGACCTGGCCGACGAGGGGGAGATGGCCGCCGAGGAGCGCCTGGCCGCGCTGGACGAGCGGGAGCGGCGTCTGGAAGCGGCGGTGGCCGGCACCCCGGACCCGGAGGACCCGGTCCAGGTGGCGCTGGCCGATGCCATCCCGCGCTACCGGCTCCCGGTCCAGCCCTTCCGCGACCTGCTCTCCGCCTTTCGCCAGGACGTGACCAAGAGCCGCTACGCCGACTTCGGCGAGGTCATGGACTACTGCCGGCGCTCGGCCAATCCGGTGGGGCGGCTGTTACTGGCGCTCTACGGTGTGGAGGACGAGCGGACCATCGCCCACTCCGACGCCCTGTGCAGCGGACTGCAGCTGGTGAACTTCCTCCAGGATATCCGCCAGGACATCGACGAGAGCGACCGGATCTACCTGCCGGCCGCCGATATGGAGCGCCACGGCGTCACCGAGCGCCACCTGCGCGAGGGAATAAGCGACCCGGCCATGCGTGGCCTGTTGCGGGAGCAGATCGAGCGCGCCCGGCGGCTGCTCCGGGGCGGGGCCCAGCTGGGCAAGCGCCTGCCCGGCCGGGCCGGCTTCGAGGCGCGACTCATCCTCTACGGCGGCGTGCGGACCCTGGGCCGCCTGCATGATCAGAAGGACGACCTCTTCAGCCGTCCCCGGCTGCGACTCCGGGACAAGGCCTGGGTCTTCTGGCGCGCCCTGCGGCCCCGCTGACCGGCGCTCGAATCACGGCAACGCCCAACGCGCCTTCAAGGGGTCCGGATTGACGTCGAGTTGCCTGCGCCCTAACCTGACAGGAAACCTGTCACTGAGACAAGAAGCCATGGATACCATTAGCTATACCGAGGCGCGCAACCGCCTGAAGGAACTCCTCGACAGAGTCGAAACCGACCATGCCCCGGTGCGAATCGAACGCCGGGGCGGAAGCGCCGCGGTCATCATGGCCGAGGAAGACTTCAATGGCCTGCAGGAGACTCTCTACCTGCTCGGGAATCCGGCGAATGCAGAACGCCTGCTCCAGGCTCGTGCTCGGGGCGAGGATGATGCGCTCTCGCTGGAAGAAGCTCGAGAAAAGCTGACCCAATGAGGCAGGTCCTCCTGGACCCGGCTGCACTGGAAGACCTGCAGTGGTGGCTCCAGAAGGACCGCCGCACTGCCACCAAGATCCTGGGCCTGATCGAGGAAGCAGCCCGTGATCCCTTTCAGGGACGAGGCCGTCCCGAGGCCCTGAAATTCGAGCTATCCGGCTGCTGGTCCCGACGTATCAACCTTGAACACCGCCTGGTATACGAGGTCGGCGAAGATATCCTGCGGGTTCTCTCCTGCCGCTTCCACTACCGATAGTCCCCTCTCTCACCTCTAGAAGGACGGCAGGGTGATCCGCCCGCTGTAGCGCAGACGGTAGCCCCCTTGCCCGGACTCCTCGGCCATCATGGCCAGGCTGCGGCCCAGCACCCCCTCGGGGTCGCGTGCGGCGACCCGGGCGTCCACCTGCCAGCGCCCCGCCGGGGAGAGGCTCACGGTACCGTCCGCCTCCAGGGGGCCCTCGCCGAGTTCGGTGACCTGCCCCCGGGTCCCGCCCCCCTCCGGCGTCTCCAGGGTGACCTCCAGGTCCCCGAGCTCGGCGCGCTGGGCGACGGTGACGGCCGCACCCCGCCAGGTGATCCCGCCATCGGCCCGCTGGAGGCCGCCATCGGCGAGGGTCGCCTCCAGCTCGCGGAGGAAGACCTCGCCCTCGACGGCCGGATGGCGCCAGCGGGTCTGGCCCTGCAGGGGCGGGATGGCCAGCCGCCCCCGGGGCACCGTGAGGTGCAGAGTGCCATCGAACTCGCGCTCGACGAGCGCCTGCATCTCCAGGTGGCGATCCTCCACGGCAAGGTCCAGGCTCACGCCCCCGGTGAGCAGTGCCGCCGCGTGGAGCTCCCAGGAGAGGCCGTGGAGTCGAACTCCCCCCGCCTCCACGGCGGTGGCCCGGCCCTCCCAGAGGCTGCCACTGAGCCCGTACAGGCCCACATCACCGGGGAGGTAGGGTTCCGCCAGGCCGTAGATCCGGTCCGCCGGCGCCCGGGCCAGGAGGAAGGCGAGAAAGGCGACCAGCCCCAGCAGGACCAGCCCCGCCACGCGCCACTTGCCGCCCCGGCGGCCTGCCTCCTTCTCCATCTCAGCGCTCCTCCAGGATCAGGCTGCCGTTCACGCGGCCGGGCTGGTCGGTGCGGTCCAGGCGGACCCGCACCGGCCGGATCATCTGCCGACGCTCCAGGCCCTGGAGCCAGATCATGGCGCGGCGGAAGTCGGCCCCTTCCAGGTCGGCGCGGAGTCGGCCCTCCCCCTCGCCGGTCAGGCGGACCAGGCCGTCACTGACGCCGGACTCCTTCGCCGCCGCCTCCACCCGGTCCTGTAGCGGACCCGAGGGGACTTCCCCTCCCCGGGACTCCCTCAGTGCCTCGGCCTCGGCGGCGGAGCTGCGCAGCCAGGTCACCAGCTCCTGCCGCGATTCCACCTCCGTTTCCAGTTCCGCCAGCGCCTTCGCCGTCGGCTGCCAAAGGCCCGCGTAGAGCAGGGTCACCAGAAGCACCAGGCCACCGATGCCGAGGATCCACTGCTCCCGCGGCTCCCGCGCCATCCAGAATTCGTTGACTCCGTCCCGGATCGCCGTGGTGTTCATGTCGCCTCCCGCAGCCGCAGCTGGATCTCGTCCGCCCGTTCGCCGGCGACCTGCGTCTCGACGCCGGCCTCCCGGAGATCGCGGCGCAACTCCTCCAGCTGCGCCCCGTCCGCGAGGGTCGCCCGCAGCTCCAGAACACCGTCGCCGTAATCCAGCCGTTGCAGCTCGATCCCCTCGCGTTTGGCGGCGACCTCGCCCCAGGTGGACACCAGCCTCCGGAAGGGGCTGATCTCGCCGCTGCCGCGCAGGTTCTCCAGCACCCGCCGCACCTGGACGCGCGGGTCCACCACGCGACCGATCTCCGGGAATTCCTCCTCGATGAGGGTCTCCGCCTCCGCCTTCAGGGCCCGGCTCTCCGCCTGCAGGGCCAGGTAGTCCCAGATCAGCAGGCCGCCGTGGAGGAGGAGCGCGACCCCGGCCAGGGCCGCCGGCAGACGCCAGCGCCGCAGTCGCCGCATCCAGTCCTCGCGGGGGCTGTAATCCCCCTGGAGGAGGTTGAGGCCGCTGGTCGCCCGTCGCGCCAGGAGGCCCATGGCCCCTTCCCGGGCCGCCTCCACTTCCACCTCCACGTCTTCGCCCAGGGAAGGGGCGGTCTCACCGTCGGTCCAGAGGCGAAGTCGCCGGGGCAGCTCGTTCCCCCCCGGAGGAGCCAGCGCCCCCGACAGGACGGCCGCCAGCGCTTCCGCCTCCAGGGTGAAGCCGTCCTCGGGACCGGTGCGCACCACCACCGGGCCCTGCGCACCCGCCGCCAGTGCGGTCCACTCACCGGGCCCCGGTTCCGGCAGGGCCAGGGCATCCGGGATCAGCGCCCGGGGCCGGATCCCGGCTCCGACGAGGCTCTCCAGCCAGCCATCCATGCGTTCCCGGGTGACCACGGCGCAGGCCACGCCGGCATCGCTGCGCTCCCCCAGGGCGAAGTGGAGATCCTCCACCTCGTCCACCAGCCAGTCCTCCAGGGCGTAGGGGACGGCCCGAGCCAGGCGGATGCGGCTCACGGCCGGCAGCTCCGCCCGGGCCAGCCAGACATCGTCGGTGGGCACCAGGACACGGACCGGCCGCCCCTCGAGTCGGCGGGCCACGGCCTCCAGGTCGCCGGTGTGGATCCGACCGCCCGGGGAGCCATCGGCGGCCACGGCCACGCCCTCGGCCTGGCCGTCTTCGCGGAGTCGGAGGATGAAGATCTCGCTCACGTCTGCATGTCCCCTAGAAGGCCCCCTGGGCCTGCTGGATGGTCCGTATCCCGTTGCCGGTGCGTTGGAGCAGGCTGAACAGGGTGACGCGCCGTCGCCCCACATCGCCGCGCGCCTCGACGAGGAAATGGTCGCTGGTGACACCGAAGCCCTGGAGGAACCACTCCTCCAGGTCCGGATCGCGATCCAGCGCGGTGGCCAGCGCCGGCTCCGCCGCGGCTGCCTCGAGTTCGGCGAAGCCGCTCTCCTCCCGGGCGGCCACCAGCTCCTGCGCCCCGGTCTCGCCCACCGTCGGGGCGATGGCGGCCAGCAGCGCCGGTTCCGCCGTATTGATGTTCACCCTGGTGCGCCGGGGCAGGGCGATGACCAGGGGCTCCAGCACCCGCCAGGTAGCATCGTCCACACCCCGCACCAGCCGTAGTTCACTGGCGCTGAAAAAGGGCCGCCCGGCTGTGCGGTACGGCTGGGTGAGGCCGGTGTAGTAGCTGTCCTCGGCCCCGCCCCGCGGCTGCGGCCGATCGTCGGTATCCACCCAGTCCACCGCGGCCCCGGCGATGGCGGGATCCAGCTCCAGATAGTCGAGCAGGCGGCGAAAATAGGCGATATCGCCGTCCGAGGGGGCCCCATTCGGGGCCGTCAGGTTGTTCAGGTTGAACCGCCCCTGGGCATCCCGGATCCGGCCGCTCACCGTTCCGCCGGCGACCTCCATGGGCGGCAGCGGCCGCGCCCAGCCCTCCCCGGCATGGTCCACCTCGGACTGCCGGGCATCCTGCCGGAGCACCCGACCGGCGAAGCGGGCCGCCCCGTCGGCCAGCAGCCCGGCCTGCTGGCGCTCCAGGACGTTGCCGGTGCGCCGCAGGTCGATGCTGAACCGGCTGCTCATGCTGGTCGCCAGGATCGCCACCACGGCGGTGATCAGCAAGGCCGTGATGAGCGCCACGCCGCGCTGTCCGGCCATTCGTTCCGCCCTGCGCCCCTCAGCCATCCGCGGGAACCTCCCAGACGCGCCGCCAGACGGTCCCTTCCTCCCCGCGACGGCGGAGTTCCAGCTCCACGCCGCGCGGCAGGGCCGCGGCCTCCGCTCCTTGCCCCGGCGGCGGCCACTGGGGCCGCCACTCCCCCTGCTCGTCCATGAAGCGGAAGGTGATCCCCTCCACCTCGCCCAGCAGCGGCATGACCACCGGCTCCATCCCCTGCACCCGGTCGAGCTGCGGCCAGGCGTAGCGGACCAGTTCCCCGTCGCGCACCCCGTAGCCCACCCGCTGCAGGTGGCTGCGGCGCTCCCCCGCCGGGTTGGCGTACCCCGTGCGCGTGAAGGCCACGGCGCGCTGGCGTTCCGGCGGCGTGCGAAAGGCCGTCACCGGATCCCCCAGCTCGTCACGCACCGGCCGCGGCACCGCCTGCTGGATATCCCGCTCCATGAGGAGGAAGGCGGTCTGCAGCTGCTCCAGCTCCTCGGCCTCCTCCCGGACCGCCTCGTGGTTGGCCAGGACCCCGCGCAGGCCGCCGTAGGCCAGGGCCGAGAGGATGGCGAAGATGGCCAGCGCCACCAGCAGCTCCACCAGGGTGAAGCCGCCCTCGCCCCGCCCCGTCATGGCTCCTCCAGGAAGCCGACGCGCTCGACAATGGCATCGTCCCGGTCGCTGCTGGCGTGCACGCGCACCTCCAGCCGGCGCATGGCGGCCATCTCGGTGGTGCGGACCTGGGCCTCCCAGAACCAGGTCCGCCCCCCGTTGGTACTCTCTCCGCGCCAGGTATCCGGCTCCGGCCAGGGCTCCTCCAGCCGCTGCTCGGCGAGGACGTTCATGGCCACCCAGCCGGCCTCGGTCCGGTCCCGCAGCTCCGCCGTCCCGCGAATGGTGCTGCCGGCGCTGGAGACCAGCGCCCCCAGGGCGATGCCGAGGATGGCGGTGGCCACCAGCACCTCCAGCAGGGTAAAGCCGCGCTGGCCGCCTACCATGCCGCCGCCTCCGCCTGGATGGCGCCGTGCTCCAGCCGCCCCGCCCGGTCACCGGTGATCCGGCGCAGGGGCTCGCCCTCGGCGCTTACCAGGCGCAGCTCGAAGGGGGTGACCTCCCCGCTGGCCAGGAAGTGGATCGCCGTCGGGCCCGCCTCCTCACGATCCGCCTCTCGCTCGGCCGAAGTCCCGGAAAGACCCTGGTCCAGCCGGGCCAGCTCCAGCCGGAGGCCGCCCGGGAGTTCCCGGGGACGGAAGGGGCCCTCCAGGGCATTCCATCGACCCGGCCCCCGGGCCTCGAAGCGGTAGCCGTCCTCGGCCGGCAACAGGCGCCGGCTGGCGCTGTCCAGGATCGCCTCCTGGCGTGCCAGCCGGCCCAGGACCACCAGCCGCTGGGCCTCTTCCCGGGCGTGGCGGTCCGCCCCGGCCAGGTCGATGGAGAGGGTGCTCATGCCCAGAACGATGCCCATGATCGCCATGACCACGAGCAGTTCGATCAGGGTGAAGCCCCCGCTAGTTCTCCAGGTTCCAGTTGCCGATGTCGGCATTCACGTCCTCGCCGCCGGATTCGCCGTCGGCTCCCAGGGTCCAGATATCCACCTCGCCGTGCTCGCCGGGCTGGAGGTAGCGATACTCGTTGCCCCACGGGTCCTCGGGGATCCGGTCCATGTAGCCCCCCTGCTTGTAGTCCGCCGGTTCCGGCCCGGTATCCGGGCGCTCCGCCAGCGCCTCCAGCCCCTGGTCGGTGGTGGGATAGCGGTGGTTGTCCAGCCGGTACATGTCCAGGGCGTTCTCGAGGGAGCGGATATCGCTCTTGGCCTTGAGGATCCGGGCCTTGTCCGGCTCACCCATGATGTTGGGGACCACGAAGGCGGCGAGGATCCCGAGGATCACCACCACCACCATGACCTCGATGAGGGTGAAGCCGCCCTGCCGGCGGTTAGTGCGGTTGATTCGCTGCATGTCGTCGTCGCCTCGTTGCAAAGGGCCGATGGGGCTATCCCACCAGCTGGTTCATGTCGAAGATGGGCAGCAGGATGGCGAGGACGATGACCAGCACCACCCCGCCCATCACCAGGATGAGGATGGGCTCCAGGAGCCCCATGAGCGCCGCCGTGAAGCCCTCCAGCTCCTTCTCCTGGGCATCGGCGGCGCGCTCGAGCATGGCTTCCAGCCGGCCACTGGCCTCGCCGCTGGCCACCAGGTGGATGGTCAGCGGCGGGAAGAAGCCGCTGGCCGCCAGGGCCTTGTTGATGGCGCTCCCCTCCCGCACCCGGCGCGCCGCCTCCTCGACGGCGGCGCGCATGGCCCGGTTGCGCACCACCTCGGCGGCGATGCGCAGGCCGTCCAGCACCGGCACGCCGGCCCCGGCGAGGATGGCCAGGGTCCGGGCGAAACGGGCGGCATTGAGCGCACGGATGATCCGACCGGCCAGCGGCAGCCGCAGGAGGCTCCGGTCGAAGCGCATGCGCGGCCCCTCCCGGCGCAGGGCCCAGGCGGCGCCAGCGGCGCCCACGGCCAGCAGCAGGCCGGCCAGCGGCCCCCAGGCGCGCACCCCGTCGGAGAGGCCGATGAGCAGCCGGGTCAGAAGCGGCAGCTGCTGGTCCATGCCCTCGAAGACGCGGACCACCTCCGGCACCACGTAGGCCAGCAGCACCACGACCACTCCCACGGCGACCAGGGAGACCAGCACCGGGTAGATGAGGGCCACCATGAGCTTCTGGCCCACGGCCTGGCTGTTCTCGGTGTAGTCGGCCAGCCGCTCCAGGATGGCGTCCAGGTGGCCGGCATGCTCGCCGGCGGCCACGGTGGCGCGGTAGAGGTCGGGGAAGACCCGGGGGAAGGCGGCCAACGCCTCGGCCAGCCCGTATCCCTCCAGGATCCGCGAACGGACCCCCAGCACCACCCGGCGTACCCGCATGCGTTCGCTCTGCTCGCCCACCGTGGCCAGGGCCGACTCCACCGGCATGCCGGAAGAGACCAGGGTGGCCAGCTGCCGGGTAATCACCGCCAGGTCGTTGCCGCTCAAGCCGCGCTGGAACTGCAGACGCGGCCGGCGGCTCGAGCTGCTCCGGCTCTCCTCGACGGCCTCCACGGTCACCGGCGACCAGCCCTGATCCCGCAGACGACCCCGGATCTGGCGGGCGGTATCCCCCTCCAGAACGCCCTTCTTCTCGCGACCGCGGGGGTCCAGGGCGGTGTACTCGAAGGCCGCCACGACCTAGTCCTCCTGGGTCACGCGAATGACCTCTTCCATGCTGGTCTCCCCGGCCAGGACGGCGTGGATCCCCTCCTGCCGGATACTGCGGGAGTTCCGCCGGGCTTCGGCCTCCAGGGCCTGCTCGCCGGCGCCCTCGTGGATGAGGCCGAGCATGGCGTCATCGATGGTCACCAGCTCGTAGAGCCCCTTGCGGCCGTTGTACCCCTGGCCGTTGCACGCCTCGCAGCCGCCGGGGTGATAGAGGGTGGGCGGGTCGGCGGGGTCCAGCCCCAGCGCCCGGCACTCGGCCTCATCGGCGGTATAGGGCCGGCGGCACTCGTGGCAGAGGCGGCGCACCAGGCGCTGGGCCAGCACCCCGATGAGGCTGGAGGCGAGCAGGAAGCGCTCCACTCCCATGTCCCGCAACCGGGTCACCGCCCCCACGGCGGTATTGGTATGCAGGGTGGAGAGCACCATGTGGCCGGTGAGCGACGCCTGCACGGCGATCTGCGCCGTCTCCAGGTCCCGGACCTCGCCGACCATGACGACATCCGGGTCCTGCCGGAGGATGGCGCGCAGCCCCCGGGCGAAGGTCATCTCCACCTTGGCGTTCACCTGGGTCTGGCCGATGCCGTCCAGGTAGTACTCGATGGGGTCCTCCACCGTGAGGATATTACGGCTGGACTCGTTGAGCCGGGTCAGCGCGGCGTAGAGGGTGGTGGTCTTGCCGGAGCCGGTGGGGCCGGTGACCAGCAGGATCCCGTGGGGGTGGTGGATGAGGCGATCCACCCGGTCCCGGGTATCCTCCGGCATGCCCAGGTGCTCCAGGTCGAGCTTGCCGGCCTGCTTGTCCAGCAGGCGCATGACCACCCGCTCCCCGGCGCCGCCGGGGAGCGTGGAGACGCGGACGTCCACCGCCCGGCCGGCGATACGCAGGGAGATCCGGCCATCTTGCGGGACCCGCTTCTCGGCGATATCCATCTGCGCCATGACCTTGATACGCGAGACCAGTAGCGGCGCCAGGGCGCGATTGGGCTGGAGGACCTCGCGCAGGACGCCATCCACGCGGAAGCGCACCCGCAGCCGCGCCTCGTAGGGCTCGATGTGGATATCCGAGGCGCCGATCTTCACCGCCTCGGTGAACAGGGCGTTGATCAGCCGGATGATGGGGGCATCATCCTCGCTGTCCAGCAGGTCCTGGGGCTCGGCCAGCTCCTCGGCGACGCTGGCCAGGTCCAGGTCCTCCCCCAGCGCCCCCATCTCCTGCATGGCGTCGGCACTGCTGCCCTCGTAGGCCGCCTGGAGCTCCTGCTCGAAGGCCTCGGCCTCCACCATCTCGGGAACGAGGGGGCGACCCATCCAGCGGCGCAGCTCGGCCAGCGCCCCGGCATCGGCGCCGCGCCGACAGGCCAGGCGCACGCGGCCGTCCTCCTCCACCCCGCGTACCAGAAGGCCGTGGCGCCGCGCCCAGGCAAAGGGCACCTGGTGGATGGACGCCTCGGCGTCCACCAGCGGGGCCGGGGCCGCCTCCGCGGCGGCCTCGAACTCCGCGATGCTCACCGCGGCAACCTCCCGGCGCTCCGGGCAGCGGACGGCGGCGGCGCGACCGGCGCCGGATCGATGTCGGGATTGCGGGCTCGGGGCTCCCCGGTCGAACGAGGGACCTCCTCCGTCGACACCTCGTCCGCCCCGTTCCCGTCATCGCCGGGGCGGTTCCCCGGATAGGGCGCGGGCAGCTCCAGGAACTCATCCAGGTCCTCCATCACCGGGCTGGCATCGCTGTCTCCCAGGCGGCGGAGGCTGTCCCGCGTGTCCAGCTGGCGCTGGCGCAGGGCCGAGTACTTGGCGCTGGAGACCCGCTGGGCATCCTGGCCGTCCCGGAGGATGGTGGGCCGCAGGAAGATCATGAGGTTGCGCTTGACGGTACTGGTCTTGTTGTAGCGAAACAGCCAGCCGAGGACCGGGATGTCGCCGAGCAGCGGCACGCGCTGCTCGTTGACCTGCTCCTCCTCGTCGATGAGGCCGCCGAGCACCAGGATCCGACCATCGTCGACGATGACGTTGGTCTTGATCTCGCGCTTGTTGGTCACCGGCCCGGTGTCGGTGTTCTCCAGCACACTGGAGACCTCCTGCTCGATGGCCAGGCGCACGGCACTGCCCTCGTTGATCTGCGGCGAGACCTTCAGGGTCAGACCGACATCCTCGCGCTGGATGGTCTGGAAGGGGTTGTTCGGCGTGCTACCGCTACCGGTGCTGGTGTACTGGCCCGTCACGAAGGGCTGATTCTGCCCCACCACGATCTCCGCCTCCTCGTTGTCCAGGGTGACGAGGCTGGGCGTGGAGAGGACGTTGACGTTGCTGTCCGAGGAGAGCGCCCGAACCAGGCCGGCGAAGTCCGTTTCCGCTGCCCCGATCTGCCCGAAGGCGGCGGACATGCCGTCACCGAGGTTGGCACCCCCGCCCTGGGCGATGCTGGAGGCCAGGGGGACGATGCCGCTGTTGCCGGTGGAGAAGTTCACCGCCCCGGCAGGGCTGACGCCGCCGCCGTTGGTCCCGTCCACCAGCCACTGGATCCCGAACTCCCGGCTGGTATCGGCGGAGACCTCGGCGATGATGGCCTCCACCATGACCTGGGCGCGGCGGATGTCCAGCCGGTTGATCACCGAGCGGATGGCACGCATGCGGTTCGGCGGCGCGGTGATGACCAGGGCGTTCGTCCCCTCGTCGGCCTGCATCCGCACGCCGGAAAAGGGGCTTCGAACGCGGGCCTCGCCCTCATTGTCATCACCGGTCTCGCCCTCGGGCAGCCCCTGAAGGACCTTGATGATCTCCTCCGCCCGGGCATAGCGCAGGTAGATGACGTGGGTGTTGCCCTCGTCGGTGGAGACCGGCGTATCCAGATGGTGGACCAGCGCCTCCATCCGCATGCGATCCGCCGGGTCGCCGCGGAGAATGACGCTGTTGGTGCGGGAGTCCGCCACGATGCGCGCGCCCTGGTCATTCTCCTGGCCGGCCTGCTCCATCTGCTCCACGATGCGGACGACCTCCTCGGCCGCCGCCTGCTCCAGTTCGATGACCTTGGAGCGGCCCTGATCCGGGCGATCCAGGCTGTCCACGATGCCGACGAGACGGTCCGCATTGCGGGCGCGGTCGGAGAGAATAAGGGTATTGGTGGGCTGGTAGGCGGCCATGTGACCCTCCTGGGCCACCAGGGGGCGCAGGATGGGCACCAGCTGGGCAGCCGGGACGTGTTCCACGGTGACCACCCGGGTGACGAATTCGCCCCCGGCCCCCGCGCCGTTCGTGGGGATGGCCCCCTGCTTGGCCCGGGAGGCGGGGACGATCTGGGTGGTGTCGCCGTCGGGGACGGCGGTGAAGCCGTGGACGTCGAGGACGGAGAGGAAGGCCTCGTAGACCGCTTCCCCCTCCAGTGGCTGAGAGGAGACCAGGGTCACCTGCCCCTTCACCCGGGGGTCCACGACGAAGTTCCTGCCTGTCGCCTCGGAGACGGTTTCCACCACCGCCCGCAGATCGGCTTCCTGGAAATTCAGGGTCACCGGCTCCGCCGCGGCCCCGCCGGGGAGGAGCGTCCACAGGGCCAGCCCCAGCAGGCTCCGGCGAATCCTTCCCCTCGACTGACTCATCCCGTGCTCCTCATTGCAGTCTCATCTCGATCCGCCGGCGCTGACCATCCCGCTCCACTACTACGGACAGCGTATCGGCCTCGCCCAGTTGGTTCATCAGTTCCATCCCGCGCCGCGGGCTGTCCAGAGGAGTACCGTTGACCTCGGTGATGATGTCCCCCGCCTCGAAGCCGAAACGGCGGAAGAGCTCCCCCTCGCTGCCGGGACGCACGCGATAACCGCGGACCTCGCCGTTCTCCCGGACGGGGCTGGCGCGGAAGATCCCCGCCAGGCTGCCGGGGTCGTTGCGCAACCGGTCCCGGAAGTCCCGCACCTCGGACTCCGAGAGGTCGGGTTCAATATCGCCGGTGGAGACCAGATCATCCTCCCGCTGCGCCGGCCGGGCCAGGTCGGTGCGCGGCATGCGGAGTTCCTCGAAACGCCCGTCACGCCGCAGCAACACGCGGTTCTCGAAGACCCGCTCGAGTACCGCGCCGCCCGGGAGGTTGTCACCGGGGCTGTACCCCTCTTCCCCCTCCCGGCCGGCGATGATGGCCCGGGAGGTCGCCGGATCGCCGGTGGCGATAACGCCGCGCAGGACCAGCTGCAGGGTGGTCTCCGGTGCCTCGGTGATCCCGGCCTCGCCGTCGGCCGTCTCGTCCGGTTCCCCGAAGAGGGCGTGGCGGGCGACATCGGGCCCGCGTTCGTCGCTCACGCTGGCGGCCTGCGGTGCGGCAGCCGGGGCCGGCCCTTGACCGGCAGCGGGCATCAGGCGCCAGGCAATATCCGCCGCGGCCGCTGCGATGGCCACCACCAGTAGCGCCTCGGCCACCGCCCTGGACAGCGCTACCAGGCGGGCCGGGTCGACACCGGCAAGAATATTGGGTGGATTCATGAACCCCCTTCCGACCCTCGCAAGGCCTCCGCACTCTATGACAATCCGGTTACCGCGAAGTGACAATCCGCTTTTTCGTTCATTGGTATGATAAGTGTTTACACGGCACAATCCCATGCTCCCACCCCCAGTTGAGGGATCCATGACCCCCGACGAGTACTGCCAGGAGAAGACGGCCGCCAGCGGCTCCTCCTTCTACTACAGCTTCCTCTTCCTCGATCCCGACCGGCGCCGGGCCATCACCGCGCTGTACGCCTTCTGCCGCGAGGTGGACGACGTCGTGGACGAGTGCAGTGAGCCCAGCGTTGCCCGGATGAAGCTGGAGTGGTGGCGCCAGGAGGTGGAGCGGCTCTTCGACGGCCAGCCGCAGCACCCGGTGGCCCAGGCCCTGGCGCCGTGGCTGGAGCGCTTCGACCTCCCCCGCGAGCATTTCCATGAGGTCATCGATGGCATGGAGATGGATCTGGACATCCACGACTACCCGGATTTCCGGACCCTCTCCCTCTACTGCTATCGCGTGGCGTCGGTGGTGGGCCTCATGGCCGCCGAGATCTTCGGCTATCAGAGCCGCCAGACCCGGCAGTACGCCAACGACCTGGGCATGGCCTTCCAGCTCACCAACATCCTCCGGGACGTGCACGAAGATGCCCAGCGCGGACGGATCTACCTCCCCGCCGAGGATCGCGAGGCCCATGGCGTCAGCCGCCAGGACCTGCTCATGGGGCGGGAGACCGAGGATATGCGTTCACTCTTCGCCTTCGAGGCCGACCGCGCCCGGGACTACTACCGCCGCGCCCTGGAGGGGCTGCCCGAGGAGGACCGCTACGCCCAGCGCAGCGGGGTCATCATGGCGGCCATCTACCAACGGCTCCTCGACCGCATGGACGCCGATGGCTACCACGCCATGACCCGGCGCTACCGCCTCCCGGCCTGGCGCAAGCTCTGGGTGGCCTGGCGCACGGCCCGGCGGGAGGCGAAGCGGGCGCGCAAGGCGGGGCAATGACCGCACCGCTTATCGTCGGGGCCGGCTGGGCCGGGCTCGCCGCCGGCGTGGAGCTGGCCGCCGCCGGCCGCGCCCCCGTTGTTCTGGAGGCGGCCCCCCGCCCCGGCGGCCGTGCGCGGAGCCTGGCCGAGGGGCGCGACAACGGCCAGCACCTGCTCATCGGGGCCTACACCGGGGTGGAACGGCTCCTCGGACGGATCGGCGTGGACATCGACACCGCCTTCCACCGCGAGCCCCTGGCCCTCCATGTCGCCGACGGCGACGAGGCCCTGGCGCTGACCGGGAGCCGCCTGCCGGGCCCGCTCCACGCCGTGGGCGCCCTGGCCGGAGCCCGCGGCCTGGGACCGGGGGGGCGCCGTCGGGCGCTGGCCTTCGCTGCGGCCATGGCGATGCGCGGCTTCCGCCTGCGCCGGGACCGGACCGTGGCCGAACTCCTCGCCCGCCACCGGCAGGGGGCCACCGCCCTGCGCCGGCTCTGGACGCCGCTGTGCCTGGCCACCCTCAATGCCCGCCCCGAGCACGCCTCGGCCCGGCTCTTCCTGCGGGTCCTCGCCGACGCCTTCGGCGGAGGCCGCCGGAACGCCGAGCTCTGGTTCCCGCGGACCGGCCTGGGCGCCCTCCTCCCGGAGCCGGCGGCCGCCTTCATCCGCGACCGGGGTGGCGAGGTCCACACCGGCGAGCGCGTCCGCGCCCTGACGACAAGCGAGGGGGCCGTCACCGGCATCGCGACCCGGGGGGAACGGCGGACCGGGCCCGTCCTCCTGGCCACCGCGCCCTGGCACGCCGCCAGGCTGCTGGAGCCCGTGCCCGGGGGCCACGAGCTGGCCGACCGGCTACGCGGCCTCGGCCACGGCGCCATCACCACCGTCTATCTGCGCTACCCGCGCCACGTCCACCTGGACCCACCGCTGTGGGCCAGTGCCGAGACACCGAGCCCCTGGATCGTGGATCGCCGCACCGCCGGTGAGCCGGGCTGGATGGCCGTGGTGACCAGCGCCGACGATTCCGGGCGAAACCGGGCCGCCTGCGCGCGGGAGGCCGCCACTACCCTGGCCGCCCTGCGCCCGGACTGGCCGCCGGCGCTGGAGAGCCGGGTGATCCGTGAGCGTCGCGCCACCTTCCATCCGGCTCCGGGTGTGGACGATCACCGCCCCGCCGTGGATGCCGGCCCCCCCGGTCTGTGGCTGGCCGGCGATTACACCAGTACCGGTCTGCCGGCTACCCTCGAAGGGGCGGTTCGCAGTGGCGTAGAATGCGCCCGGAACCTGCTGGCCGCTCCGGCCTAACCCCATTTCAGGAGGAACCCTTCCATGCTCGACTATCAGGCCGCTCCCGACCTGCTCCGGGACCGCGTAATCCTGGTCACCGGCGCCGGTGACGGCATCGGCGCCGCCGCCGCAGAGACCCTGGCTGCCCACGGCGCCACCGTGGTCCTGCTGGGCCGCACCATCCGCAAGCTGGAAGAGGTCTACGACCGGATCGAGCAGGCCGGCGGGCCGCAACCCGCCATCTTCCCCATGAACCTGGAGGGGGCCGCCGCCAAGGACTACGACGAACTCGCCACCAAGGTGGACGAGGCCTTCGGCCGGCTGGATGGCCTGCTCCACAACGCCGCCAACCTCGGCTCGCTGACGCCGCTGCACCTCTACAGCATGGAGATGTGGCCCAAGGTGATGCAGGTGAACCTCAACGCCCCCTACCTGCTCACCCGCGCCTGCCTGCCCCTGCTCCAGGCCAGCGAGGACCCCTCCGTGGTCTTCACCACCGCCGATGTCGCCCGCAAGGGCAAGGCCTACTGGGGACCATTCGCCGTCAGCCTGGCCGGTACCGAACGGCTCATGGAGATCTTCGCCGAGGAGCTGGAGGGCGAGGGGATCCGCTGCAACAGCCTGGACCCGGGCCCGGTGAACACCGGCCTGCGCCAGCGCGCCTATCCCGGCGAGGACCCCACCGAACTCCTGCAGCCGGCGGACATCACCCCGGCCCACCTCTACCTCCTGGGCCCCGACAGCCGCGGCCAGACCGGCCAGGCCTTCAGCGCCCAGGGCGACTGACCCCCGCTAGACGGCCATCCGCTGCAGCCGCACCGGCTGGCGGCGGGAGCCCCAGTGGCCCGGCTCGGCCTCGAAGACGCCGGGGATGGAAGTGCCGCACTGGGCGCAGTGGCCGTGCTCGTCCAGGTTCCAGGCGGTGATGGTGTAGCCGTGGCGGCCGATAAGCGCCGCCCCGCAGCCGGGACACCAGGTGGTGCCCCCCTCGTCATCGATCACATTGCCGATGTAGACGTACTGCAGGCCTGCATCCCGTGCAAGCTGCCGGGCATGGCGCAGGGTCTCCGGCGGCGTTGGCGGGACATCGCTCATCTTCCAGTCGGGGTGGAAGGCCGTGAGATGCAGGGGCACCTCCGGTCCCAGCTCATCCCGGATCCAGTTCGACATCGCCACGATCTCCTCGTCACTGTCGTTGTGGCCCGGGATGACCAGGGTGGTCAGCTCCAGCCAGACATCGGTCTCGTGGTAGAGATAGCGCAGGGTGTCGAGCACCGGCTCCAGATGGCCGCCGGTTAGCTTGCGGTAGAAGTCCTCGGAGAAGGACTTCAGGTCCACGTTGGCCGCATCCATGTAGCGGTAGAACTCCGCCCGCGGCTCGGGCGAGACATAGCCCGAGGTCACGGCCACCGACTTGATCCCCCGCTCGGCGCAGGCGGCGGCGATGTCGATGGCGTACTCGTGGAAGATGATGGGGTCGTTGTACGTGTAGGCGATACTGCGGCAGCCGTAGGCCTCGGCCGTGCGCGCCACCGTCTCCGGATCGGCGCGATCGGCCAGGGTGTCGATCTCCCGGGACTTGCTGATGTCCCAGTTCTGGCAGTACTTGCAGGCCAGGTTGCAGCCAGCGGTGCCGAAGGAGAGCACCGAGGTCCCCGGCAGGAAGTGGTTGAGCGGCTTCTTCTCGATGGGATCGATGCAGAAGCCGCTGGAGCGGCCGTAGGTGGTCAGCACCACCTCGCCGCCCTGATTGGCGCGCACGAAGCACAGCCCGCGCTGGCCCTCGTGCAGCTTGCAGAAACGGGGGCAGAGATCGCACTGCACCCGGCCGTCGTCCAGGGTATGCCAGTACTTGGTCGGTACCGTCTCCTCGCCTTCCAGTCCCACGTCGGTCATGATTTTCTCCTCGGGTTCCGGGGATCCCCTTGGCCGGGCCGGTCGGCGATCCCATATTTCCGGTATCGCGATCGACGCTTCGATCGCCGCTACCGAACATATGGAGGATCAACCCATGATGGACAAGGGTACGGAACCCCGGATCCGGCAACCGGCCGTCGCCGGCATGTTCTACCCCGACGATGCCGACGCGCTGCGCTCGATGGTCCGGGACTACCTGGCCGAGGCTTCAGCGCCCACCGGCGAGCCCCCCAAGGCGATCATCGCCCCCCATGCCGGGCTCCCCTACTCCGGGCCGGTAGCCGCCACCGCCTATCGCACGGTGGCGCCCCTCAAGGAGACCGTCCGTCGGGTGGTCCTGCTGGGGCCGTCCCACCGCGTCCCCTTCCGCGGCCTGGCGGCGCCGGATGCCGAACAATTGCGCACCCCGCTGGGCGACATCCCGGTGGATACCGACGCCCTGGCCGAGATCGCCGAGCTGCCCGATGTCGGCATGCTGGACGCCGCCCACGCCGCCGAGCACAGCCTGGAGGTCCAGCTCCCCTTCCTGCAGGAGGTTCTGGGGGACTTCCGGATCGTGCCGCTGGTGGTGGGTGATGCCGACCCCGACACGGTAGCCGCCGTCCTGGAGCGGCTGTGGGGCGGGCCGGAGACGCTCATCGTCATCAGCTCCGACCTCTCCCACTTCCACGACTACGCCACCGCCAACCGCATCGACGAGGCCACGGCGCAGGCCATCGCCACCCTCCACCCGGAGCGGGTGGACCACGAGGGGGCCTGCGGCTTCCACCCGGTGCGCGGCCTGCTCACCAGTGCCCGGAACCACGGCCTCACCGGCGAGGTCCTGGACCGGCGCAACTCCGGCGACACCGCTGGACCGCGCGACCAGGTCGTCGGCTACGGCGCCTTCGCCTTCCACGAACCGGAGCCTGCCCATGGCTGAAGAGACCATCGACGCCGCCACCGGCCAGGCCCTGGTGGAGCTGGCCGGCCGGACGCTGGCCGCCGCCACTGCCGGTGAAGCGCTCCCGACCGCGCCCTCGGAACCGCCAGCCCTGACCGCACCCGGGGCGGCCTTCGTCACCCTGCAGCGCGAGGGGCAGCTCCGGGGCTGCATCGGCTCCCTGGAGGCCCATCACCCCCTGGGCGAGGATGTCATCGCCAACGCCCGGGCGGCCGCCTTCCGCGATCCGCGCTTCCCGCCGCTGCAGTCGCCCGAGCTGCCGGGGCTGCACGTGGAGGTCTCGGTTCTCACGGCGCCGGAACCCTTCCCCTTCACCGACGAGGCCGACCTCCTGAACCGACTGCAGCCCGGGGTGGACGGCCTCATCCTGGAGGCAGGGGCCCGCCATCGGGGCACCTTCCTGCCGGCGGTATGGGAGAGCCTACCGGAGCCGCGGACCTTCCTGACCGAGCTGCGGCGCAAGGCCGGCCTGCCGTCGGACTATCCCCTGACGGAGACAAGACTGTGGCGGTATACCACCCACGCCTTCGGCGGTATCATCCGCGACATGACTGGCGAAGTCCGCCCGGACAGCGCCTGAACCCCGACCCATTCGAAAAGGGGAGCCCCCATGTCCGAGAACCCCTTCCGCAACGTCCTGGGAACGCCGCTGGAGCCGTGCAACCCGGCGCTGTCGGCCGGCTTCTACCGCACCGGCCGCTGCGAGACCCGGGATGGCGATCCCGGCAACCACTCCGTCTGCGCAGAGATGACCGACGAATTCCTGCGCTTCAGCGCCTCCCGCGGCAACGAGCTGCGGGCACCGGTGCCGCAGCTCGCCTTCCCCGGCCTGGCGGCGGGGGATCGCTGGTGCCTCTGCGCGGCGCGCTGGCAGGAGGCGCTGGAGGCCGGTGTGGCACCGCCGGTGGTCCTGGAGGCCACTGAGGACATCGCCCTGGAGGTGGTCCGGATGCAGGACCTCCAGGCCCACGCCACTGCCGGCGATGCCACCGACCGCTGAGGGAGAGACCATGCTCTACGCCATCCGCGGCATCGACAACGAGGACAGCCTGGAGGGGCGCAAGGCGGCCCGGACCGACCACCTAGCCCGCCTGGAGGCGCTCAAGGAGGAGGGCCGCCTGGTCCTGGCCGGTCCCCTGCCAGCCATCGACAGCCCCGACCCGGGTCCGGCCGGTTTCACCGGCAGCCTGGTGGTGGCGGAGTTCGACTCCCTGGAGGCGGCCCGCGCCTGGGCGGACGCCGACCCCTACGTAGCCGCCGGCGTCTATGACCGGGTGGAGATCGAACCCTTCCTCCACGTCCTGCCCTGACCCCGTTTCCGGGCGTCCTCAGCCACCCAGAAGGGTAACCGCTAGCAGGCCGAGCACGACGCCCAGGGCGAGCCCCAGACCACCCCACGCGGCCAGCCCCCCCTCGGCGCGTCGAAGCCCGCTGGAGACCGCCCCGAGCCCGTGCGGCAACCAGGGTCGAGGTTCTACACCTCGCCCGACTCGGTGCCGGCGGGGGCCGGCCCGTCTCCGCCAGCGCGACCCCAGCGCCAGCAGGTCCCCCGCCGGAATCGCCGGGCCCCAGGGGGCATCGCCGCGCCAACGGAGCAGCCAGGCCCCGAGGACCCCCGCCAGCAACAGGGGGGCGAGCGTCTGGAAGAGGCCCTTGTTCACCGAGGCTGCCAGCCCCGCGGCCAACGGCCCCCACAAGAGGGGCACGGCGAGCATCGCGGCGGCCACCGCCGTCGTGGCCACGGCCATCGGGCGCGGTGCCGGACCGACCTCCGAGCCGGCCATGGGGCGTGTCACCACCCAGAGGCGGACCATCAGCGTCGCAGTGGCCAGGGCGCTGAGGGCCAGCAGGGTCGCCCCCAGCCCCGCCGCCTCCGGAAGGGCCTTCAGCGGCTCCTTGAGCAGCGCCTTGGCCGCCGCCCCGCCGGTGGCCGGGAGCCCGGCCATGGCCAGGGCAGCGACCGCCAGGGCGATCCGGGCCGCGCCGCCACCACCGCGGTCCAGCCAGCCCACAGCGAGGAAGAGCGTGCCCTTGGTCAGGGCATGGTGGACGGCATAGGCGATCACCGCCGCCTGCAGCGGCCCGGCCAGCGCCGGATGGGCCCACGCCGTCCCCAGGGCGGCGACCATCACCCCCATCTGGCTCACCGAGGAGTAGGCCAGGACCTCCTTGGGCCGGCGCTGGGTCAGACCGACCGCGGCCGCCACCAGGGCGCCGACGATGCCCAGGGTGAGGAGGACCATTCCCCATAAGACCGTCTCATCGGCCGGCGGCGGGAACCGCAGCCACCCCACCAGCCCCGCCTTGATCATGGCGGCACTGAGGACCGCGCTCGCCGGCACCGGCGCCACCGGATGGGCCAGGGGCAGCCAGACGTGCAGCGGTATCACTCCCGCCTTGATGGCCAGCCCCAGGGCCAGCGCCGGCCAGAGCCCTTGATGGTTGGTCGCCACGCCCACCAGCCCCGCCAGTAGCGCCACCTCCCCCACCATGGCCATGACCAGATAGATCCGACCGGCCCGGCGCGCCGCCCCGGTCCGGGTATGGACCACCAGGCCGTAACTGGCCAGGCTCATGAGGGCGAAGAGGGTATAGAAGGCGGCCGGATCGGTGGCGACGATGAGGCCGAGGTTCCCCGCCATGGCGAGGTGGAAGAAGGCATCGAAGCGCCAGCGCCCGGGCTGCCCCACCAGATACCCCCGGGCGTAAAGCCCCGCTGCCGCCCAGACCAGCGCCGAGACGGCGAGGAGGGCACGCATGCCCGGCTCCAGCCCCCATTCGGTGCCCAGCAGCAGCCAGGGACTCTCCGCCCCCGCACCGGCCGGCAGGACCGCGGCGGCCACCAGGGCGGGGAAGGCGGGCAGCGCCCCGCCAGCGGCCACCAGGCGGCGGACCGGCGGCCACAGGGCCAGGAGCCCCCAGGCCAGAGGCAGGGCCGGAATCAGGACGAAGAGGAGCTCTTCAGCCATCCTGCCCCCCGAGGATCCCGGCGACCCGCTCGGCCCAGGCCAATGGGCTCATTTCGCTGCCGGCGAGCAGGCCCGCGCCCACGGCGGCGCCGGCGGTCATCACCGGCGGCAGCAACAGCATCCAGTGGGTCTCCAGTCGCCCCGCCCGCCCGTGGTCGTGCCACTGCCCCGCCCGCGCCGGACGGAACCAGGCGCGCTGGAGGATAGGCAGGAAATAGGCGGCATTCAGCAGGCTGCTGAGTACCAGGACCCCGATGACCTCCGGTCGATCCACCGCCAGCGCCCCGGCGCCCAGATACCACTTGCTCACGAAGCCGGCCACCGGGGGGATCCCGATCATTCCCAGGGCCCCGATGGTGAAGGCACCCATGGTCAACGGCATGCGCCGCCCCACCCCGTCCATCCGGGAGATCCGGTGGATCTCCAGGGTCTCGGCCAGGTTGCCGGCGGCGAAGAAGAGGGTGATCTTCATCAGCCCCTGGTGGACCAGGTGGACCAGCCCGCCTACCAGCGCCACCGGCCCCGCCATCGCCAGCCCCAGGGTGATATAGGCCACCTGGCTCACCGTGGAGTAGGCCAGCCGGCGCTTGAGATCGTCCTGGGCCAGCGCCCGCCAGGAGCCCCACAGGATGGTGGCCACGGCGAACACCATGAGCACCTGCAGCCCCCCGAAGGCCGCCAGGTAGCCGGGGTGGAACACATCGTGGACCAGACGGATGATCCCGAAGGCCCCGGCCTTGACCACCGCCACGGCGTGGAGCAGTGCACTCACCGGCGCCGGGGCAACCATGGCCCGCGGCAGCCAGCCGTGCAGCGGCACCAGCGCCGCCTTCACCCCCAGCCCCGCCAGCATCAGGGCGAAGGCGGCCACCACCACCGGCCCCGCCTCCGCCGGCAGCCCGGCCCCGACAGCAAAGTCCACCGGCCCGGTCACCGACTCCAGCAGGACGATCCCCACCAGCAGAACCACGCCGCCGGACAGGGTATAACGCAGATAGACCGCCCCGGCCCGGCGCGCCTCGGCGGTGCCCCGGTGGATGACCAGCGGCCAGGTGGCCAGGGTCAGCAGCTCGTAGAAGAAGAGGAAGGTGAGCAGGTTCCCCGCCAGGGCGATCCCGGCAGTCGCCGCCACGCAGAGGCTGAAGAAGCCGAAGAAGCGGCTGCGGTGGTGCCCACCCTCCAGGTAGGCGATGGCGTAGACGGTGGTCAGCAGCCACAGCAGTGATGACAGCGTCAGGAAGAGCAGCGCCAGGGCGTCCACTCGCAGGACCAGGTCGCGGCCCGGCAGCCAGGCCAGAGCGGCTTCGTAGGTCGCCCCACCGGCCACCCCGCGAAGCATGACCACTACCAGGGCGATCTTGGCCAGGGCCGCCCCCAGATTGATGGCGGTCCGCAGGCCGTGGCGCTCCTCGGGAACGTGAAAGATGATCAGGCCCGCCAGCAGCGGAATGAGCACCGCTACCAGCGGTAGCAACGACACGCTCATGCCGCCCCCCCGATGACGAGGGCATGGGCCCAGGGCACCACCACACCGAAGGTGGTCACCAGCAGCGCCAGCCCCAGGGCCGACCACTCCAGCACCGGCGGAACGGGACGGGTCGGCTCAGCCCCCGGGCGTGGATCCAGGGCCGGGTGGAGGATCCGGTAGAGGTAGGCGGCCGCCAGCAGGCCACCGCCGGCGATGAGCGCCATCAGCAGCCATTGCCCCGCCCCCGCCGCCGCCTGCAGCAGATACCACTTGGCGACGAAACCGCCGGACGGTGGCAGCCCCGCCAGGCTCGCCGCCGCCAGGCCGAAGGCGAGCACGAGCACCGGCCGTCCGCGCAGGTGGGCGGCGGCCGAGGGCCAGCGGTCGTGACCGGCGGCGCGGACCACGCTGGCCGCCCCCAGGAAGGCGGCCCCCTTGGCCAGGGCATGGGTCAGGGCCAGCCAGGCCACGCCCATCGCGGCCCCCGCCGCCCCTTCCACCGCCAGGGATACACCGACCGCGAGATACCCCATCTGGGCCACCGTCGACCAGGCGATGATGGCTTTGAGCCGGCCCACCCGTAGCGCCTGCACGGAGCCCCAGACCACGGCACCCACCCCCAGCAGGGCGAACGCCCCGGATGCCGCCGGCGCCACCTCCAGCCAGCGCCAGGCGAGATAGAGGGCCGCCTTGACCACCAGCGCCGAGAGGATGGCGCTCACCGGCCCCGGGGCGCGGGCGTGGGCCGGCGGCAGCCAGCCGTGCAGGGGAAAGAGGGCTGCCTTGAGCGCCAGCCCCGCCAGCGCCAGGACGCCGGCCACCGCGGGCACTGGCCCCGATGCCAGGGCGGCGAGGGAGAGGGTCCCGGTGGCGGTGTAGACCAACGCCACACCGGCCAGATAGAGGGTCGCCCCCACCAGGGAGACGAGCAGATAGCGCAGCCCGGCGGCCAGCGCATCCCGCTCCCCGCTCAGGGTCACCAGTATGGCAGCAGTAAGCCCCACCAGTTCCAGGGCGACGTAGGCATTGAAGATATCGGCAGTAATGAAGACGGCGTTGATCGCCGCCCAGAGCAGCAGCCAAAGCGCCCAGAAGGGGTGGTGCGCGGGGAAGTAGCCGTAGCCGTGGGCCGTGGCCGCCAGCCCCACCGCGGCGCTGGCCAGCAGGAAGAGCACCGCCACGCCGTCCACCGCGATACCGATCCCCAGCGTCCCCGGCCAGCCGCCCAGGGTCATGGCGGCCGGGCCCCCGATGGCCACCCCGTTGACGGCCATCAGAACCACCGCCAGCACCGCGGCCGCCGTAACCATGGCGACGATTCGGCTCGCCGCGGGCGCGAGCCAGGCGACCACCGCCCCGGCCAGGGGCAGCAGCACCGCCAGCAGGCCGGGCAGTAGCGGGCTCACGGCCGCCCTCCGAGTTCCGCCAGTCGGGCCAGGAGGACCAGCGCAACGCCGGTAATGGCCACCGCCACCACGATCCCGGTGAGGACCAGGGCCTGGGCCACCGGGTCGACACCGCTCTCGCCATCCGGGACGGCCACGAGCAGGAGGAAGACGCCGCTGCCGGCAATGTTCAGGGCGATGATCCGGTGGATACCATCGCGGTGGAGGAAGGCGGCGACCCCGCCCAGCACCGCCAGGAAGATCCCCAGGAAGACGAAGATCGCCGCCATCATGACCGCTCCTCCCCGGATGCGGCCACCGGCGCGCCACCGGTAAAGAGCCGGGTCAGGAGCACCCCGATGGAGAGCGCCGCCGCGGCCTCGATGGTCAGGATCCAGACCTTGGCCCAAGCGGCGGGCCAGGCCAGCGGCGCGGTCAGGGCCAGGGTGCCCAGGGCAGCCGCGGTAAAGACCGCCAGCCCCACCATCCCGGCCGGACGTTGCCAGGCCCGGGTGCGGTCCAGCGGCCCGGGGAAATGGGTAAGCTGAATGAGCACCCCGGCAGCGGCCAGTAGCGCCCCCGCCTGGAAGGCGCCGCCGGGGGCGTGGCTGCCGCGCCAGAGGAGGTAGACCGCCAGGACCACCATCACCGGGACCACCAGCCGCAGCAGTCCGCGCTGCAGGGGACCGGCCTCGGTGGTGGGGGGCCGTGGCACCGGCCCGGCTGCCCGCACTGCCAGGCCGGCGGCCACCAGCACCGCCACCTCCAGCAGGGTATCCCAGGCGCGGAAGGCGAGGAGTACCGCGGTCACCGGATGGTCGACACCGCTGGCTTCCAGGTGAGCGGCCACGGGTGGCCGCACGGCCGGCTCCATGGAGAGAAGCGTCCAGGTCCCGGCCGCGGCCACCGGCAGGCTCACGACCACCGCCGGCCACAGCCGCGGGCGCGGCGGCGGCTCGGCCCCGACCTCCGTCCGGCGCAGTCGATCCAGAGCCGCCATGAGCAGAGCCCCGGTAACCCCGGCGCCGATGGCCGCCTCCGCCAGGGCCAGATCCACCGCCCCCAGCCGCGCCCAGGCCAGCGCCAGAAAGAGGCCGAAGACCACGAAGAGGATCACTGACCGGAAGCGCCGCTTTCCGCCCAGGGCGGCCACCGCCACGCCTGCCAGAGCCAGGGCAAGCAGGCCGTCCAGGGCCGCCGTCAGCGCCGCCACGGCGCCCTCCCCTCCCGATGCGCCTCGCGCGCCAGGAGGTGGCAGCTCACCGTCCCGGCGGCCATGACCAGCACCCAGACCAGGGCCAGACGGCCGGCGAGCCAGGGATCGCCCAGATGGAGCGCAACCCCCAGGGCCAGCAAACCCAGGCCGACATTGTCCGCCTTGGTCAGGGCGTGCAGGCGGGTGTAGACATCGGGGAAGCGCAGCAGCCCCAGACTGCCGCCGAGGAAGAAGACCGCCCCGGCGACGGCGAGCAGGGCGGCCAGACCGTCCACGACCTCAGTCATCCCGGGGCCCCTCCCCGGCCCGCCCGATCCGGTGGACGAAGGCGACCACCGCCACCGCCGCCAGGGCGGCGAAGACCAGGGCCACATCCACCAGCACCGCCTCGCCGGTGGCCGCGGCCAGGGCCACCAGAATGCCAACGCCGGCCGTGCCCAGGAGCTGGGCGGCCATCATCCGGTCCACCGGCTCGTCACCACCCACCACCCGCACCAGACCCAGAATCAGGCTGAGCAGGATGGCAATCGCAATGGCCATGAAGAGGGTCTCCATCATTGCCCCTCCCCGGCGTAGAGCCCGGCGATACGCGCCTCCAGGGCATGCAGGTCCCTCCGGATGGGGAGCTTGCGATCGAGGACATGGATGGTCAGCCGCTGACCGTCCAGCCTGGCTACCAGGGTGCCGGGCAGCAGGCTCACCGTCGCCGCCAGCAGATGGCGCGCCGGCGGGGTATTCAGGGTGGTCTCGAAGGTGACCCAGTCAGGGTCCAGAGGCCGGCCGGGGCTCACGGCACGGCGGAGGACATCGACCCCGCCGGCCACGGAGCGCCCCACGAACCAGGGCACGAAGCGCAACCAGCCGGCGGGCGAGATGGGCCAGGCGCCGCCACCGGGCACCGCCAGCGCCCCGGCCACGGCGGCCACCGCGCCAAAGGGGAGCCCGTCCGGTTCGGCATCGGTGAGCAGGAGCCAGAGGCCGAACAGCAGACCCGCCTTCCTCAGGAGCTGGAACACGCGAAAGACCTCCACACCGGCCGGGACGCGTCGACAGGGTACGGCGAGCCGCGTCGATACGGGCGCTAGTTAATCGAAGACCTCGCGAGTATAGAGGACGTTCTCATTGCCTGAGGAGATCCCGTACCAGACGGAACCGCGAGGGCTGCCCTGGCATACATCGGGGAGATCCTCATTCGCTCCTCGATGGAGGTAGGCGTGATTCTCCAGATCGGCGCACACGGCGACCTCGCCTCGCTCTTCCGGTGCCTCGAAAGGGACCACCACTTCACCCTCTTCCAGGCGGGGCGGGAGCGGCTCCCGAAGCGCGAGATCCCCCAACGCTGGCTGGCCCTCCCATTCCGCTGCTTCGGGATCGCCGCCCCGGGCCAGGCTCCGATAGCGTAGCTCCACCGGCGTGCAATCATCGAGTTCGTTCTCTACGAAGCGGTCCCCGTCCCAGTACTCCGCCCGGAGCGGGAGATCCACCTCGCTGAAGGTCGCCGCCGTCAGCCGTTCGATGGCCAGGCGGCCGTAACGCAGGATCGTCTCACCGGCCAAGCGATGGTCATTGTCCTCATCCCCGTCCCTGTCGACATCGAGGGTTGCCTCGCGCAGGGCCACGCCGTCGGCATCGGTAGCCACGAAGGCGACATCGGCCGTGAAGGGGCCATCCGGCTCATCGGCCCGAGCAACCGTCACCTCGGGGGTGAAGCTGGCCTGCCCCTGCTCCCATCCGGAGGTGTCGCGGACGAGTTCCAGACGGTCATCGAGATGGCCATCCTCCGCCTCCGGTGCGACCACGCTCCAGTCCAGGGCCGACAGGGGCGCGTATTCACCCCGGTAGTTCTCGGTAGCCGCCTCGGCAACATTCCGCGCCTCCAGGGTCACATCGGCGGCCAGAGTCTCGCCAAGGTAGGTAAACTCATCGCGCTCCTCTCCATCGCAACTGAGCGCTGAGCGATTCGTGATGTAGTCGGGATCGATGTCGTCGGTATCGACCACCGCGAAGTGGTCCGGGATGAAACGGCCCAGGGGCTCCGGTTCCGGCAAGGCCGTGCGGCAGCCCACAAGGCCGTCCGCATTGACGGTATTGTCGGCCGCCCCGGTTACGCAGTGGCCCTTATCACGGTCGACGGCGGCAAAAGCCCCGTCGTCGTGGGCATCGACGGCCACCAGCCCGGCCTCGGTATAAGCGGCCTGATCCGTCGTTACCTTATTGGCGTCCCGTTCGAAGGAAAGGGAGGTGGGCAGTGAGAGAGTACCCAGCGCCATCCACGCCGGCGCCTGGGGGTGATCGCTGGGCTGCAACAGGATTTCGGCATCGAACCCCTGCCCCGTGGGCAGCGCCTCGATTCCCAGGTTGAAATTATCCCCGGCTGCCTGGCATACCTCATTGTTACACGTCTTGGGGGTGTAATTGGACCAGTCAGAGCGAGTCAGATCTTCCTCGGTAAGATCTTCCTCGGCAGGATTGGTCGTGGCACTCAGCGAGAGTTTGGCCGGGCGGATGGTGAACGCATCGCTGCTGCACCCCTCGTTTTCTACCTGCCCCCCGCCACCACACCAAGGCAGGAAGGGGAACCATTCACACCACTGGCTAGTGCCGTCCACCACAAGACGTGCCCGCAGACGCGCCCGAGCCACCGCCTCGCCATAATCCAGATCAGTCAGCGTTACCTCGTACCCATCATCAGTCTCTTCGAATTCTTCAGCATTGGCACTGCCCCAATCTTCCTGAAGAACCTCACCACAGTCACCCCCATCACTACGAACCAGATCCAGTCCCACCTTATCGATTTCCGAGTCATCGGCATCGAACCGCACGGTCACCCCGAAGGCCTGGTCGACCACCCGGGTATAGAGCGCCACTCCGTCGCCCTTGTACTGCGGGCTGCTTACCTCGATTGCCTGCGCTCCAGTTTCATCCCCACCGTCGCCACTTCCATCATTGCTTCCACCGGGCGTCGTGTCGCCACTGTTCCCAGGCGCATCGGCATCCGACCAATCTCCGGTCCCATCGGGAATACGCATGATCGAATGGCTATTTGTGCCACTCATTTCCGTATCGTGGGGGAAATCTCCTGGTGCACTACATCCCTGCCCCGCCCCGACACCCTCACGACCGGCTACAGAAAGATAATCAATGGTCCGCCCTTCCCCATCCGAGAGCCTTATATCCATCCCTCCCTGACTACTTTTGAACTCGACACAGTCCTGTTCACTTTTGCTCAAGGGTTTGTGAACCAGCCAAGGGGCGCCTGTATCATCAAACTCAGAAAGGCCTACCTTGGCTGCTTCCCCGCATTTATTTTTACCGCCTTCAAACACAACCTCCCAATTCTCGTAGGTACTTTCTTCCAAGTTGGAATCGAGAATCTTAACCTCAATAAAATACTCGCTCCCGGAGTGGCTCACCTCATTGATTGTTGCCTCCCCCCTACGATCTGAGCATTCGGCGCTGGCTACCGCCGGTAAAGCGAAGAGAAAAACCCCAAAAAACCAGCAGAGAACGACCGCGAAACTGCTGGTAAAACGACCTCTTTTCGCTCTCATCTTCACGGTCTCACTCGCATCCGCAGGGTCCGTTTGCTCTCCAGGTCACCCCAGAGGGGGCACCGGCCTACCATCTCCACGGCGTAGATCGAGTCCCCTCCAACGGAGACCTCCTGGCAACCCTCGTCTTCCAGCTCGACGGTACATCCCGAACCCCTGTCCAGATCCAGGGTCGTGCTGTTCGGGCAACTGTCGTCCGTTACGATCCGGTACCGGGCCCACTCCAGCCCGCTCCGAGCGGCGGCTTCGGCACGCAGGGAGGTGACCTCGGCGGCCACCTCCTCATGGGCGGCGCCCATCCATTGGGTCACGCCGGCGGCCACCACCGCCAGCAGCAGTAGGACGGAGATGGCCAGGGGCAGCCCCAGGCCCGTCTGCTCACGGATGGTTGCGGGTACTGAAGGCATGTTCCACCGTTAGAGGTCCGCCGCCGTCGCTCTGCGGCTCCAGTTCCAGGCGGGCGCGGACCAGGCCGCGCCGCTCCAGGCCCGCCGGCTCCAGTTCGAAGGTCGAACCGGCGCCCAATCCCCGCGCCAGCGGGCGGCCGGTCCCGCCAGGCGGCAGGGGCTGATCGACCTGCAAGCCATAGCCTTCGTAGCGGAGCAGGTCGCCACCCTCCACACAGAAGCTCACCGGTGAGCCGACAAGGAAGAAGCGATGCGGCTGCGGAGCGTGGCGCGGGAAGCGCGTATCATTCGCCAGGTTCACCTGCACGACACCCCCGATACTCGTCGCAGCCGCACTGGCAAAACGGCGCAGGGCCACATCATCGCCCGCGGCCGGGTCAGCTCCTTCCCCGTAGATATGGGTATCGGCCGGCGGAGCGGGATAGACTGCAATGTACTCGACCCCGGCCTGTCGAAGGTGGGTCAGATCCCCATCCCCACTCACTCCCTCGAAGCCCAGGACGTGGAAGGAAGTCGCCGTTTCCCCGACAGGCAGCGGCTCCCGTTCCGCACCTCCCGGATACGGGCCACCCTCGGCCTGATAGCGCCCCCCGTCCCGGGTCGGGAGGAACTCCAGACATCGGGCATCCCCGTCGGAATCGGTACGCAGGGAGTAGGGCAGCGCCCTCTCGATCTCCCGCCCCATCCGGGTGAGGGCCAGCCGCGCCTCGCCCAGCAGCCGGGTGCGCTCGGCGGTATCGGCGTAGTGGTCGGTGGCGTTGTCGATAAAGGCGGCCAGGCCGATGCTCAGGACGCCGAGCAGGACCAGGACCAGGACTGCCTCGATCAGGGTGAAGCCGGACTGCCGGATCACGCTCAATTCTCCTTGCCCCGAAAGGCGGACAGTTCGATGGGGCCAGCCCCATTGCCCGGCGGTGTCACCGTGACGATGACCCGGCGCCCGTCCGCTCCTTCCCACTTATCCTCGTTGTCAACGGCCACCTCCACGGTCCAACCGCGATAGACCTCATCCATGGTCTCTTCGTCTCCGGTTGCGGGTTGCGGCGGCTGATCACTCAGGCCGTTGTAACACTCAAGGTGCTCGAAATCGGCGCGAACATCGGGGTTATCACAGGGCTCACCTTTCTTCGCATAGGGCACGGCCATCACCTCGTCGAGATAACTCTTGCCCAGTTCGGCGGCGCGCAGTTGGATCAGGGGGTCGGCGGCATCCCGGGTGGCGTGGACGATGGCCGCCAGGGTGCCGGTGATCCCCACCCCCAGGACGACGATGAAGACGACCATCTCGATGAGGGTAAAGCCGCGCTGCTTCCGCATTCTCACGCCCCGCAGCTCGCATCGCCCGGCCGGCGCTCGGTGTAGCCGGTCTCGGGATGGAGACAGACGGTCTGCCCCGAACCGCCGGCCTGGAGCCGGATCCGGACCGGGTCCGACAGGGAGGTATCGTCGCACTCGGGCCGACCCAGGCCATCAAAGCCCAATCGCCCGGGAGCGCACCCCCCCAGGGTCACTGCAACACTGCCCGGCCACTCGCCCTGGCCGAGACCGCCGGGCAGACGGAGCTCATCGCCTTCGGAAGTGGCCGACCAGCCGGCGCCGTCCACTCCCATCACTACCCCCGGCACCCCGTTCATGGCGTGCAGCTGGGCCCCGCGCAGGGCCACCACCAGGTCGGTGGCCGCCGAGCGCGCCTCCAGGCCCGTATTAAGGCTCAGCCGGGGCACGGCAACGGCGGCCAGCACCCCGAGGATGACCAGCACCAGCACCAGTTCCAGTAGCGTGAATCCGCGTCCCATGACCGGGATTGTGAACCCGGCGGAGACGACGGTCACCATCTGGATGATCTTTAACACCTGTTAACCTTGATCCCCGCCTCGCACCGTGTTCTTCCCTCGCCCACCTCCGGCCCCGTAACATGGGGGCCCCAAGGAAAGGTTCCCGTCCATGTCGCGTCTTCGCTTCCTCGAGGCCCTGAAACGTCGTCTGCACCGTCAACCCCGCCATGAGGGGCGCACGGGCGTCTTTCTGGGAGAGGATACCTTCAGCCTGGCCGCGGTGGATGAGACCGGCGAGAACCTGGTGGCCTGCGCCGCCGGGGACTTCGCCGAGGAATCCCCGTCCGCGGCGCTGGGTCGCGAGGTCGAGCGCCTGGGACTGGGCGGCAGCCCGGCGGTAGCGGTCCTGGATGACGGCGCCTACCAGCTCCTCCACCTGGAGGCGCCCGAGGTCCCCCCCGAGGAGATGGCCGACGCCCTGCGCTGGCGCCTGGGCGATCTCGTCGACTTCCCGCCGGAAGAGGCGGTCATCGCCACCCTGCCCCAGCACTCCGACCGGGGCGCCAGCCGCATGGTCTTCGCCTTCGTCGTGCATCGGCCGGTGGTGCAGCGGGTTATCGACACCATTGCATCGGCCGGACTGCAGCCCGAGGCGGTGGAGGTGCGCGAATCGGCCCTGCGTAACCTCACCGCCCGGATCCCCGACGAGGCCGGCGGCACCGCCACCCTTCATCTCTGCCGGGAAGACGGCGTCATCCTGCTGACCCACGACCAGGGGCTCTACCTGGCCCGGCGGCTGGAGGCGGGTACCGGCCGCCTCGCCGAGGGCAGCACCCTGGAGATGGAGGGGATCGCCCTGGAGCTGCAGCGCTCCCTGGACTACTACGAACGCCAGCTCGCCTCGGCCCCGGCGGCCCGCGCCCTCATCGCCCCCACCCCCATGGACCGGGGGCCGCTCATCGACTACATCAACACCAACCTGAACATCGCCGCCAGCGCCCTGGAACTCTCCCACGTCCTCAACATCGAGTGCGAGGCGGAGGCCGAGACCCTCTCCCGCGCCACTCTGGCCGCCGGCGGCGCCCTCCGGGCAGAGACCGGTGAAACCATCGACCTCCACACCGGCCATCGCCAGCAGCGCGACTACCTCGCGCCCCGGGCGCTGGCCGCTGCCCTCCTCCTCTGGCTGATAGTCCTGACGGGCCTCTCCGGGACCCTGGGCTGGCAGGCCCATCGGGCCGAGGCGCAGGCGGTCGCCGTGGAGGCGGAGTTGAACGCACTCCGCGAGCGCAGGGATGAACTGAACCAGCGACTGGAGGCGCGCGAGGTGGACCCCGAGCTGGAGGCGGAGCTGGAGCGGGCCCGCACCGAGCTGGCCGGCCAGAAGCGCTTCCGCGAGGCCCTCGACGATCTGGAGGGCATGGGCCACGGCGGCTTCTCCCCGCTCCTGACGGGGCTCGCAGATGCCCCGCCCCGAGGGCTCTGGCTGCGCCGCTTCGTACTCGCCGGTGAGGGGGCTGCCCGTTTCGAAGGCAGCGCCACCGCCGCCGAACAGGTCCCCGCCTTCGTGGAGGGGCTGGCGGCCAGCGGCGCCTTCACCGCCAGCCGCTTCGCCCGGATGGACCTCCAGCGGCGCGAGGACGGCGACTACCTCGACTTCCACCTGGTCAGCCGCAGTCTGCTCACGGAAGCCGAGCGGGACGCCGACGGGGAGGGCGCGCCGTGAGGGAACGCCTGCGCGCACTGGGCGAGCGCGCCGCCGGCTGGGTAGAGGGTCGTGGCCGGCGCGAGCGCCTCCTGGGCCTCCTGGCCCTGGTGGCCGCCACCGGCGGGATCTGGTGGCTGATGCTGGGCAGCGCCTGGGTCGACCGCACCGCGGCCGCCGAGGTCCGGATCGCCGATGCCCGCGAGGCACAGGCGCAGGTAGCCGAGGAGGTAAACGAACTGGCCACCCGGCTGGAGCAGGATCCGGACGAGGCCGTACGCACCGAGATCCGCGAGATCCGCGCCCGCATCGACGAACTCACCGCCGAACTGCGCGACCTCACCGCCGATCTCATCCCGCCGGACCGGATGAAGCAGGTCCTGCGCCGCCTGCTGAGGACTGATGCCGGGACCCGACTCATCGCCCTGCGCACCCGGCCCACCCAGACCATACTGGAGCCCGACGAGCGGGGACCGGGGATCTACCGCCACGGCGTGGAGCTGGTCTTCGAGGCCGATTACGGCGCCACTACTGCGTGGCTGGAGCGCGTGGAGGACCTCCCCTGGCGCTTCGGCTGGCAGCGGCTGGAGTACGAGGTGATCGACCACCCCCGGGCGCGGGTCACTCTGCGCCTGTTTACCCTGAGCGGCCACGAGGACTGGCTCGGTGTCTAGCCCCACGATCCCCTGGCTCATCGCCGGCCTGCTGCTGGCCGCTTCCGGTCCCGCTTTCGCCCTGGGTGACCCCACTCGGCCGCCGGCGGGACAGGAGGGGGCTAGCGCCGGCGAGTCGCCGGGCACCTCCTCCGGCGCACCCCGGGTCTCGTCCATCCTCCACGGAGAGACGTCCCGGGCCCGCATCAACGGCGTCTGGCTGCGCGCCGGGGAGGAGCACGCCGGACTGCGCGTGATCCGCATCGAGCGCCGCCGCGTCATCGTCCGCGACGATGGCGAGCGCCGGGAACTCAGCCTGCAAGGGCGGACCGCCATCAAGCGGCCCGTCGACGACAAGGAGCACCCATGACCCGCACCCCCGTTCCTGTCATCGCCCTGGCGCTGGTCACCGCCGCCGGCTGCAGCACCGTGGAGGAGCGCAGCGCCGAGCGCGATCAGCGCCTGGAGGCGGCCATGACCGTGGAGGAGCCCCCGGCGGAATCCCGGCCGGAGGCGGACGACCGCCCGGACGAACCGGAGGTGGTCCTGCCCCCGCTGAGCCCCGCCGGCGAGCCCGAACCGCGCTTCAATATCGCCGTGGAGGAGGTCCCCGCCCGGGACTTCTTCCACGGCCTGGTGGAGGACACCCCCTACAACATCATCGTCCACCCCGACGTCACCGGGACCCTCTCCCTGAATCTCGAGGACGTCACCGTCCCCGGGACCCTGGAGGCGGTGCGCGAGGTCTACGGCTACGAGTTCGAGGAGTCGCCGGTGGGCTTCACCGTCCGCCCGCCGGGGGAGGATGCCCGGATCTTCCACCTGAACTACCTCAACATAACCCGAACCGGATCCTCCTCCACCCGGGTGAGTTCCGGCCGCAGCGAGGGGAGTGAGAGCGAAGGGGACGAGGAAGAGGGTGGCTCGGCCAGCGGTAACCGCGTCTCGACGGAATCCACCTCCGACCTCTGGGCGGAGGTGGAGGCGGCAGTCGACAACCTCATCGCCGCCGACGAGGATGCCTCCGCCACCTTCAGCCCCCAGTCCGGGACCGTCGTGGTCCGCGCCCACAGCCGGGTCCTGCGCGAGGTGGAGGCCTTTTTCCAGCGCCTGCGCAACAGCCTCAACCGGCAGGTCATCCTGGAGGCGCGGATCCTGGAGGTGGAGCTGAGCAAAGGGCAGCAGACCGGGGTCAACTGGTCCGCCGTGGGCTCCAGCAGCGGGCGGGAGTTCCAGGTCGGGCAGACCGACGGCAGCGGGCTGGAGGGTGAGACCGTCACCCTCGGCGACGTCGCCCAGGGGACCCTGGAGACCACCGGCCTGGGCGGGATGTTCGCCGCCGGCTTCCAGGCCGGCGACTTCTCCGCCTTCATCGAGGCCCTCTCCACCCAGGGCGACGTCCAGGTGCTGTCCAGCCCCCGGGTCTCCACGGTCAACAACCAGAAGGCCATCATCAAGGTGGGCACGGACAGCTTCTACGTCACCGACTTCTCCACCGAGCGGGACACCACGACCGGTACCACCGCCAGCAATACCCGGATCAGCGACATCGAGCTCTCCCCCTTCTTCTCCGGGATCGCCCTGGACGTGACGCCCTCCATCGATGCCGAGGGCACCATCACCCTCCACGTCCAGCCCTCGGTGAGCGAGGTCTCCGGTGAGGTACGCTCCTTCTCCCTGGGCCAGGACCAGGAGATCTCCATCCCCATCGCCCGCTCGAGCACCCGGCGCTCGGACAGCATCGTCCGCGCCCGGGATGGCGAGATGGTGGTCATCGGCGGCCTCATCCAGGACCGGGAGGAGGACACCACCTCCCGGGTCCCGGTCCTCGGCAGCCTGCCGCTCATCGGCGGTCTATTCCGCCACCAGGAGACCACCACCACCAAGAGCGAGCTGGTCATCCTCATCCAGCCCCACGTGGTCGGCGCCGACACCTGGCGCGACTCCCTGGAGGACTTCTCGGGGGCGGCCGGGGAACTGCGGGAGCGGTAGCGGTGCGCGTGGCCGTGACCCTGCTACTGGCACTGAGCACCGCCGTCGTCCAGGCCGGGCCCGACTGGCGGCAGCGCTCCGACGGCGAACAGGCCGCCCAGCGCACCCTCAACCAGGCCCAGCGGCTGGCTCCCCAGCAGCCACAGCGGGCCCTGGAGCTGCTGCACGAGGGGCTGGAAGCGCACCCCGGCCACGTCGGCCTGCGCCTGGCGGCGGCCCGCCTGGAGCAGCGCGCCGGCCGGCCCGGGGCCGCCCGCCGTCTGCTGCGGGCCGGCACCCACACCGAGATGGCGCCCCACGCGGCGCGCCGCTACGCCCGCGCCCTGGCCGCCCTGGAGGCCCCCGAAGCGGCCCGTCGACTGCTACGGCGCCGGCTCGCCGCCCTGCCCCGCTGGCCGGCCGCAGCGGTGGCCGCCCTCCGGCGGCGGGGCCCCGAGGAACTCGCCCGGCGCCTCTCCCGCGACTACTGGCAGCGGCAGCGCCTCACCAGCGACCTGCGGCGGCTGACCGCCAACGAGCACCCCGTCCCGGAGACCCCATGACCCAGCAGCGCATCCGCATCGGCGATCTCCTGGTAGAGAAGGGCCGGATCACCGACGAGCAGCTCAAGTCGGCCCTGGCGGAACAGAAGAAGACCGGCCGCAAGCTCGGGCGCCAGCTCATCGAGATGGGCTTCGTCAGCGAGGGGGACATGCTCGACCTCCTCTCCGAGCAGCTGAAGATCCCGCGGGTGGACCTGCGCCACTACCGCCTGGATCCCGAGACCGTCCAGAAGCTGCCGGAGACCCACGCCCGCCGCTTTCGCGCCATCGTCCTGGAGGATACCGGCGAGGACTACCTGGTGGGCCTGGCCGATCCCACCGACATCTTCGCCTACGACGAGCTCTCCCGCGTCCTCAAGAAGCCGGTGCGCCTGGCGGTGGTCAGCGAGGACGACCTGCTCAACGGCATCGACACCTCCTACCGGCGCACCGACGAGATCGCCAACCTCGCCGAGGAGCTCGGCGAGGAGGTGGGCAGCGAGGACGACATCGACCTGGCCACCCTCGCCGATGATCAGGGCGAGGCCAACGCCCCGGTGGTCCGGCTGCTGCAGTCCATCATGGAGGATGCCGTGCAGGTGGGCGCCTCCGACGTCCATATCGAGCCGGACGAGCGCGGCCTGCGCATCCGCCAGCGGGTGGACGGCGTGCTGCAGGAGCACATCATGCAGCAGAAGAACGTCGCCGCCGCCCTCATCTCCCGGCTGAAGATCATGTGCGGACTCAACATCTCCGAGCGGCGCATGCCCCAGGATGGCCGCTTCCAGGTCCGGGTGCGCGGGCGCAGCATCGACGTGCGCCTGTCCACACTGCCCATGCAGCACGGCGAATCGGTGGTCATGCGCCTGCTCGATCAATCCCAGGGGATCCTCTCCCTGGACAGCCTGGGCATGCCGGAGGAGGTCCTGCGCCGCTTCCGCCGCCGCATCCACCAGCCCCACGGCCTGGTCCTGGTCACCGGCCCCACCGGCTCCGGCAAGACCACGACCCTCTACGGCGCCCTCTCGGAGATCAACAAGGCGGAGGTGAAGATCATTACCGCCGAGGACCCGGTGGAGTACCGCCTGGCCCGGGTGAACCAGGTCCAGGTGCGCGAGGACATCGGCTTCACCTTCGCCCGGGTGCTGCGCTCGGCCCTGCGCCAGGACCCCGACATCCTCATGGTGGGCGAGATGCGCGACGAGGAGACCGCCATGATCGGTCTGCGGGCGGCGGTTACCGGCCACCTGGTCTTCTCCACGCTGCACACCAACGACGCCGTGGCCACCGCCATCCGGCTGCTGGACATGGGCGCCGAGTCCTACATGCTCTCCGCCGCCCTGCGCGGGATCCTCGCCCAGCGCCTGCTGCGCCGGGTCTGCGACAACTGCAAGACGCCCTACCAGCCCGACGACCAGGAAAGTGTCTGGCTGCGCGGCACCCTGGGCGAACGGGCGGACGAGATCACCTTCTACCAGGGCCGCGGCTGCCACCGCTGCAACAACACCGGCTACCGCGGCCGCATGGGCGTCTTCGAGCTGCTGGAGATCAACGCCGAGATGGCCGATGCCCTGCGGCGCGGCGACCAGTCCGACTTCGCCGCCGCCTGCCGCCGCGACCCCCACTACCGCCCCATGAGCCTGGTCGCCCTGGACTACGCCCGGGACGGGGTCACCAGCCTGGAGGAGGTCTTCCGCGTCCTCGGGGAAGTGGAGGAAGAGGCGGAGGTCGAGGGCACTTCCGAAGTCGAGGAGGCGCCCCCCGTGGCGACGGCCAGTAGCGGCTACACCCTGGAGCACGGCGGCGGTCCCGATGGGACCGGCCACAGCGACCGGGGGGGCGGCGCACCCCCTCTCGCCCTGGAGGACGACTAGGCCATGCCGACCTTCCGTTACCGGGGACGGGATCGCACCGGCCGCGCCCTCCAGGGCGAGATGGATGCCTCCTCCCGGGAGGCGCTGGCCCGCAGCCTCCAGGCCGACGGGATCACCCCCACCCGCATCGAGGCGGCCCCGGCTCGCGAGACCGGTAACGAGGGGAGCGCCACGGGGATCGCGCGCTGGCTGGAGCCCCGCGTCCAGCTGGGAGACCTGGCCGTCTTCTCCCGGCAGATGTACTCCCTGACCCGGGCCGGCGTCCCCATCATCCGCGCCCTCACCGGCCTGGCCCAGAACACCCGCAACCGCCGCCTGGCCCGGGCCATCCGCAACGTGGCCGAGGCGCTGGAGGGCGGGCGCGGCGTGGCCGACGCCTTCGGCGCCCAGGGGGTCTTCCCCAACCTCTTCGTGAGCATGCTGCGGGTGGGCGAGAACGCCGGCCGGTTGGACGAGTCCTTCCTGCGGATCGCCAGCAGCCTGGAATCGGAGCGCGAGACCCGGGAGCAGGTGAAGGGGGCCCTGCGCTACCCCAGCTTCGTCATGGTGGCCATCGTCATCGCCATCGTGGTCATCAACATCTTCGTCATCCCCGCCTTCGCCGACCTCTTCGCGGGGATGGATCAGCAGCTGCCGCTGCCCACCCGGATCCTGCTGACCACCTCCGCCCTCTTCCTGAACTGGTGGCCGGCGCTGCTGGCCCTGGCGGCGGCGGGAACCGCCGCCTTCCTCGCCTGGCTGCGCACCGAGGCCGGCCGCCTGCGCTTCGACCGCTGGAAGCTGGCCATCCCCGGGATCGGCTCCATCGTCCGCCGCGCCCTGCTGGCCCGCTTCGCCCGGACCCTGGCCATCTCCCTGCGCGCCGGCGTCCCGGTGCTCACCGCCCTGGAGGCGGTGGCCGGCGCCACCGACAACGCCTTCGTCGCCGCCCGGATCCGGGAGATGCGCACCGGCGTGGAGCGGGGCGAGGGCCTGCTGCGAGCGGCGACCAATACCGAACTCTTCACCCCGCTGGTGCTGCAGATGCTCTCGGTGGGCGAGGAGACCGGCCGGGTGGACGAGATGATGGAAGAGGTGGCCGACTTCTACGAGCGCGAGGTGGAGGCCGACCTCAAGCGCCTCTCCTCCTACATCGAGCCGGTGGTCATCACCGCCATCGGCCTCCTGGTCCTCATCCTCGCCCTGGCCATCTTCCTGCCCATGTGGCAGATGGGCGGAGCGGCCCTCTAGGAGGTCCCATGGCGCGCAGCCCCGCCACCCCGCGCCACCGCCTGGAACTCGCCCTGGTCGCCCTGATTGCGGCCAGCGTCGTCGGCCTCTACCTGGTGGAGGGCAACCGCCTGCTCTCCCGCCTGGAGGGCTACCGCCTGGACGAGACCCTGGCGGCGCTGCAGACCGCCACCGCCACCACGGCCCTGGGTAACCGGGCGGATGTCGGCCCCGGCGACAACCCCGTCGCCCTCCTCGACCGGCCCCCCGCCGGCTACCGCGGCGAACAGCCCGGCCTGGAGCCCGCCGAGGTGCCACCGGGGAGCTGGTACTACGATCCGTCCCGGGGAGTCCTGATCCACCGCCCCAAGGATCCGGAACTGTTACGCCCGGTCGATGAACCGCCGGCCGAGGCCGTTCCCCACCTGCAGCTGCGGCTTGTGGCCCCCGAGGGGCGACGGCTCCAGCTGCGCCCCGTCGGCCCCTGGCGCCGCCCTGACCGGGGACAAGAATCGTAACGAAGGTTTTACATCCCGCGCTTTACAGCCCGGTACGCAGCCCATAGATTAGGAGGCACTTAAACACCCTTGTCGCAGGAAGCGGCCCAAGCATCCCGTCAGGAGAAACCATGCAGCGCACTTCCGGATTCACCCTCATCGAACTGGTCATCGTCCTGGTCATCCTGGGCGTCCTGGCCTCCGTGGCTGTACCACAATTCAGTGACCTTGGAGAGGAAGCGGAAAGTACCTCGGTTCGCGCCCAAGCCAATGCGATCACCTCGGCTAATTCAGTGAACGTAGCGAATTGCCGACTCTCCGAAACTGATTGTGTGACTGGCCTCAGCTCGTGTGATGCAGAAAAGGTCAACTCGTTAATGGACAATTTTGACACGACCACTTGGGGAGTAGCCGATGGCGCTTGCGATGATAACAGTGGTGGCACCTTCGAAATCACCGATACAAGCGGAGACCCATACACTACTTCCACGTGCTGCCTCACTCGGAACTAGAAAGCCCAACCCAACCATTTGAATTTAGGTTTTCCGGGAAAGACAGCTTCAGCGCATGCACAGCCCTGCAGTGTAAGTTGAAGCTGTTTATTGATCCTCCGCATAATTGTGAGGGCGGTGTACGACCAACAGGGGTCGAGAACAGGGGGCGAGTCTTGCAAGTTTGTTACAGCGCCCGGAAACCGCTGGCTGATAAGTCGTTGACCGAGCCCTCCGTTCGAATTTCGAACAGTCGCGCCCAAGCCCCCTCCCCACGCGCCTTGATAAGGGGTGATAAGGGGTCAGGTCTTCGATATTTAGGAAAAAGACATCCGGCTGTTCAAATGGCAGCCAATTGGAGCAGCTAGAACACCCGAAACCGGGGTGGCGTGGCAGAATCACAAGTTGTTCTCTCGCGGCTAGGGAGTCTGGCCCACACGGAGGTCACCTTGGGCAGGAGCCCCGGTTTCACACTGGTCGAGCTGGTCCTTGTCCTGGTCATCCTGGGGATACTGGCCGCCGTAGCCGTGCCACAACTGGCCGGAACCGGTGAAACCGCCGAACTCGCCGCCGCGCGTACCCAGGCCGGCGCCATCCGCGCCGCCAGCGCCGTCAATGTGGCCAACTGCCGCCTCAATCCCGCCGGCGGCGACTGTACCGAACTCGATTTCAACTACTGCAGCGACCTGGACGGCCCCGACGGCGCCCTGGCCCGACTACTGCCCGAGTACGATCCGGAACGCTTCGACGTCGCCTTCCCCGCCAACAGTCGCCCGGGCTGCAAGCGCCCGGATACCGAGTTCTTCTTTACCATCACGGCCACCGCCGGCGGCCTCGACGACCCCACTCCCTGCTGCCTGGGTCCCAGCGACTGAAACGATCGCTCCGCCCGCACTACTAGAAGGCCGCCGGCTCCGCCGCCACGGTACGGGCCGTCTCCCGCTCCACCACGCCCTGCTGGACCAGCTGCTGCAGCGCCTGGTCGAGGGTCTGCATGCCCTGGGCCTGGCCGGTCTGGATGGTGGAGTAGAGCTGGGCGACCTTGTCCTCGCGGATGAGGTTGCGCACCGCCGAGGTCCCGGTGAGGATCTCGTGGGCCGCCACCCGGCCCCCAACGACCCGCGGCAGCAGGGTCTGGGCCACCACGGCCTGCAGGGATTCGGCCAGCATGGAGCGGACCATGCCCTTCTCCCCCGCCGGGAAGACGTCGATGATCCGGTCGATGGTCTTGGCCGCGGAGCTAGTGTGCAGGGTGCCGAAGACCAGGTGGCCGGTCTCGGCGGCGGTGAGCGCCAGGCGGATGGTCTCCAGGTCGCGCAGCTCCCCCACCAGGATGGTGTCCGGGTCCTCACGCAGGGCCGAGCGCAGTGCCTCGCTGAAGCCGTGGGTGTCGCGATGGACCTCGCGCTGGTTCACCAGGCAGCGCTGGGGCTGGTGGACGAACTCCACCGGGTCCTCGATGGTGAGGATGTGGCCGCGCTCGGAGCGGTTCTTGTGGTCCACCATGGCCGCCAGGGTGGTGGACTTGCCGGAGCCGGTGGGACCGGTGACCAGCACCAGGCCGCGCGGATAGCCCGACACCCGCGAAAGGACCTCCGGCGCCTTGAGCTCCTCCAGGGTGCTCACCTCGGCGGGAATGACGCGGTAGGCCGCCCCGGGCCCCCGCCCCTGCTGGAAGACGTTGGCGCGGAAGCGCGCCACCTCCGGCAGCTCGAAGGAGAAGTCGATCTCCCAGCGCTCCTCGAACTCCCGACGCTGGTCCTCGGTCATGGTCGCCTGGACCAGCTCCTGAACGGTCTCGGCGTCCAGCTCCGGCTGATTGGTACGGCGAACCTCGCCGTCGATGCGCAGCATGGGCGGCAGGCCGGCGGAGAGGTGGAGGTCCGAGGCGTTGTTGCGGACGGCGAAGGCGAGGAGGTCGGCGATCTCCATGCGGGCTCTCCCGGTTCGGGATGGACCCTCCCTGGCGGATGGAGACCGGCTCCCTGCCGGTTTGCTTGGGAAACAGAGAACGGGGCCACTTCGTAACCGAGCAGCGCGGCCTGTTCTCGAGGTTCCGGACTGGCGCTAGCGCGCCATCCGGAATGACGCCCTCGTTTTACGGGCCTTCAGGGCCGTTCACCGGCCAGAAGCTGTTCCAGGCCGGCGTCGTCGAGGATGGTGATCCCCAGCTCCTCGGCCTTCTCCCGCTTGGAGCCGGCGGCCTCGCCGGCGACCACGTAGTCGGTCTTCTTCGACACCGAACTGGTGACCTTGGCCCCCAGTGCCTCCAGCGCCGCCCCGGCCTCGTCCCGGGTGCGCTCGGCCAGGGTGCCGGTGAGGACCACCGTGAGCCCTTCCAGCGGCTTCGGCCCGGTATCCGGCTCCGCCTCCTGCCAGTGAACACCGGCGTCGATGAGGTGCTGGATCACCTCGCGGTTGTGAGGCTGGCGGAAGAAGGTGGCCACGCTCTCCGCCACCACGGGGCCGACGTCGGGCACCTGCTGCAGTTCCTCCTCGTCGGCGGCCATGAGCCGCTCCAGGGTGCCGAAGTGGCGAGCCAGGCCGGCGGCGGTGGCCTCGCCCACCTCCCGGATCCCCAGGGCGAAGAGGAAGCGCGGCAGGGTGGTCTCCCGGGAGGCCTCCAGGGCAGCGACGAGGTTGGCGGCGGACTTCTCCGCCATGCGGTCCAGACCCTCCAGGGTCGCCGCATCCAGGTGGTAGAGGTCGGCCACGTCACGGACCAGCTCGCGCTCCACCAGCTGCTGGATGACCTTCTCCCCCAGGCCGTCGATGTCCATGGCCCGGCGGGACGCGAAGTGCTCCAGGGCGGCGCGGCGCTGGGCCGGGCAGTAGAGGCCGCCGGTGCAGCGGGCCACCGCCTCCCCCTCCAGGCGCACCACCTCGGAGCCGCAGACGGGGCAGTGGTCCGGGCGCTGCGGCGCCTCCGCCCCCTCCGGCCGGCGCGATTCCACCACGCCCACCACCTCGGGGATCACATCGCCTGCGCGACGCACGGTAACGGTATCGCCGATGCGGACATCCTTGCGCCGGATCTCGTCCTCATTGTGGAGGGTGGCGTTGGTCACGGTTGCACCACCGACGAAGACGGGATCCAGCCGCGCGACGGGGGTCAGTGCCCCGGTGCGGCCCACCTGCCACTCCACGGCCCTGAGGGTGGTCAGCTCCTCCTCGGGGGGGAACTTGGCAGCGATGGCCCAGCGCGGCGAGCGGGCCACGAAGCCCAGCCGCTCCCGCCGGGCGCGGTCGTCCACCTTGAAGACCACGCCGTCGACGTCGAAGGCCAGGCTCGCACGCCGCTCACCCATCCGGCGGAAATAGTCGATACAGGCGGCCATCCCCTCCGCCCGCTGCACCTCGTCGGAGACCGGCAGGCCCCAGTCGCGCAGGCGCTGGAGGGACTCATGGTGGGAGTCGGCGATCTCCCCGCCCTCGCTCACTCCGGTGCCGTAGGCGTAGAAGGCCAGCGGCCGGCGTGCAGTGATCCGCGGATCGAGCTGGCGCAGGCTGCCGGCGGCGGCGTTGCGCGGATTGACGAAGGGCTCCTCGCCGGCGGCGCGGCGGTCCTCGTTGAGCTGCTGGAAGCCGGCGTGGGACATGTAGACCTCGCCGCGGACCTCCAGGCGGCGCGGCCAGTCCTCGCCCCGCAGGCGCAGGGGGATGGCGCCGATGGTGCGGACGTTGTGGGTCACATCCTCGCCGGTGGTGCCGTCACCCCGGGTGGCACCGCGCACCAGCTCGCCGTCGACGTAGAGCAGGCTCACCGCCAGGCCGTCGAGCTTGGGCTCGGCCGCGTAGGTGATGGTCTCCACCCCCAGCTCCCGGCGGAGGCGCTCGTCGAAGGCGGCCAGCTCCTCCTCGGAGAAGGCGTTGGCCAGGGAGAGCATGGGGATCTCGTGGGCCACCTCGCCCAGTTCGGAGACCGGCGCCGCCCCCACCCGCTGGGTGGGGGAGTCGGCGGTCACCAGCTCCGGGTGGGCCGCCTCCAGCTCCTGGAGCTCGCGCAGGAGCCGGTCGTACTCGGCATCCGGAATCTCCGGATCGTCGAGGACGTAGTAGCGGTAGTTGTGGTAATCGATGGCCTCGCGGAGTTCGCGAACGCGCGCGGCCGGATCGTCCCGGTGGGATGGCGTCGATTCCGGCGGCATCGTTGGGCAGGCTCCTCGTGTGCTCGGTTCCGTGGCTTCCCGGGGCTACGGGTCTGTTCTCGGGGTTCCCCCCTACTGTCCACCCCGCGCAGTGCGCAGGTGGAGTTCGTGCTCCCGTACCCGGTCGCGGAGATGGCCGACGGTCTGATCGGTCAGGGTCGAGCGGCGCTCATCCAGCAGCTCGCCGCCGAGATCGTAGGCGACCCGGCGGGCGGCAGCGAGCATGGCCTCGAGGGATTCCATGCCCGGGCGCGGGCCCGGCAGCTGGCAGAAGAAGGCCAGTCCCGGTGTCGCGAACGTCTCGTCCAGCTTCTCCAGGGTCCCGGGTTCCACCATGCTCGCCACGCTGAAGACCGGCTCCTCCCCGGCGCCACCGCCGGCGTGGTACCAGTGGAAGATCTCCATGGAGCCGAAGCGCAGGCCCGCTTCGCCCAGCGCGGTGGCCAGCGCCGACCCGGGGAAGGCAGACCCCTCCGGCGCAGTGACGAACAGGGCCAGGATCAGGTCATCCTCGCCCGGCGGTCGGGGCGGGCGCTCGCCCTCCGGCTCGGGCTCGGGCTCTGATTCGGGTTCCGGCTCGGGCGCCGCTGACCGTCGATGCGGGGCCACGGGCTCGGTACGGATCCCGGTGGGGGTCTCGTCCTCCCCCTCCGGCCCGGGCCGGCCCGGCGGCTCCGTGCGCACTTCCGGCCGCGGGGACGGCTCGGGCTCCGGAGCACGTTCGGGTTCCGGTTCCGGTGCGGGCTCTGGTTCCGGCTCCGGTTCGGGCTCCTCGGGGAAGAGGGGTTCCGTCTCTATGGTCGGAGCCGGCTCGGGAGCCGGTTCGGGCTGTGGTTCGGGTTCGGGCCGGGCCCCGCGAGCGGGCTCGGACGCGCCCTCGCCGGCCACTGCCCCGGTAAGATCCTCTTCGGGAGACTCCGACACCGGGGGCGCTACCGGCTCCACCCGCGGCGGCTCCTGGGGGGCATCCCGATGCAGCGCCTCCTCGAAGGCCTCCTGGAGCTCCTCGGGCGCCGGCTCCCTCTGCTCGCCGGAGGCCTCACCACGGCGAGCCCGGGTCTGGCGGGCGATCTCTTCCATCCAGTCGGTATCGTCCAGCAGGTCATCCAGATCCCCCTGCTGGCGACGGCGATAGCCCCACCAGGCGATCCCGGCCAGCAGGGCAATGCCAAGGGCGAGCAGTATCCAGCGCAGTGCGTCCATCGTCCCTCACGCGGTCCGTGCCAGGGAGGCGGCCTCGTCCACGTCGACGGTCACCAGCCGGGAGACGCCCGGCTCGTTCATGGTGATCCCGTTCAACTGGTCGGCCATCTCCATGGTCACCTTGTTGTGGGTAATGATAATAAACTGGGTCTTCTCCGACATCTCCCGCACCAGCTCGCAGAAGCGGCCGACGTTGGCGTCGTCCAGCGGGGCATCCACCTCGTCCAGCAGGCAGAAGGGCGAGGGGTTGAGCTGGAAGAAGGCGAAGACCAGGGCCACGGCCGTGAGCGCCTTCTCGCCCCCCGAGAGCAGGTGGATGGAGCTGTTCTGCTTGCCCGGGGGGCGCGCCATGACGCCGATCCCGGCATCCAGGGGGTCGTCCCCCACCAGCTGCAGGTAGGAGTGGCCGCCGTTGAACAGGCGCGGGAAGAGCTCTCCCAGACCGGCGTTGACGGCGTCGAAGGTCTCCCGGAAGCGGTTGCGGGTCTCCCGGTCGATACGGTCGATGGCCTCCTCCAGCGTCTCCAGGGCGCCCAGCAGGTCCTCGCGCTGCTGATCCAGGTGCTCCTTGCGCTCGGACTGCTGCTGGTACTCATCGATGGCGGCGAGGTTGATGGCGCCCAGCCGCTTGATGGCCGCCTCCACCTCTTCCAGCCGCTTCTGCCAGGCCTCCTCGGAGGCCTCCTCGGGCAGCTCGGCCAGCAGGGCCTCGCGGTCGTGGCCGGCCTCGTCCATCTGCTCGCGCAGGGTCTCCCGGCGGACCCGCAGCTCCCGGGCATCGCCCCGGGCGCGCTCGGCCTCCTCGCGCAGGCGCTCGGCATTGGTCCGGGCCTCGGCGCGCTGGCCATCCAGCTCGCGCAGGGCGGCCTCCACCGCCTCGGAGCGCTCCCGCGCGGCGGCGAGGGCAGCCTCCACCTCGCGCCGCTCGTTCAGGCGCTCTTCCAGCTCGGCCTGACGGGTCGCCACCGGATCCTCCTCGGCCGCCAGCTCCCCGGCCAGGGCGTCGCGCCGTTCGACATACTGGGCGTGCTGCTGCTCCAGCCGCTCCAGGGCCTGCTGCAGGGAGGCGCGCTCGGTACGCTGGCGCTCCAGGGCCAGCCGGTGGTCCTGAACGGCCCGGGTCGCCTCGCGCTGGGCCTGGCGGGCGGCCTCCACCGCCTCGTCGCGCTCCTGGCGATGGGTGGCGTGGTCATCGCGCTCGGCGGCCAGGCTCTCGGAGCGCTCCAGGGCCTCGGCCAGCCGCTCGCGCTCGGTCTCCTGCTCCTCGGCCACCGCCTCGCTCTCCTCTTCCAGCTCGGCGATCTGCTCGGAGAGCTCCTCGCGTCGGCCGGCCAGTTCCTCACTCCGGGCGCGCTGGCGGTCGCGCTCGCCGGCCAGCTCGGTGCAGCGCTGCTGCAGCTCGGCCACCGCCTGCTGATCGGCCTCGCGCTCGGTCTCCAGCTCGGCCTCCCGGCTGCGGCCGGTCTCGACCTCGGCCTCCGCCTCGGCGGCCGCCGACTCCAGCTCGGCAATGCGCTCGGCGAGGGTCCGCATCTCCTCCTCGCGCGCCAGGACGCCAGCGCCTTCCCCCTGGTCGTCGCCCCGGCGCACGCGCAGCCAGTTGGTGCCGACCTGGATCCCATCGGGGGTGACCCAGGATTCGCCGGGCCCCAGCTCCGTGCGCCGCGCCAGGGCGGTGGTCCGATCCGGGGCGGTGAAGACGCCGGCCAGTAGCGGGGCCAGGTCCACCGGTGCGCGGACCCGGGCGGCCAGGGAATCGGCCGCCGGCGAACCGCCGGCCCGCGCCTCCAGAAGCGTGAGGTCGGCGCCGGCCAGGTCGGCCAGCGCTGCCGCCGGGTCGTCGAGGCGGTCGGTCCGGACCGCCTCAAGCGCCTCGCCCAGGACGGCCTCCACGGCCGGGGCCCATTCGGGCTCCGCCTCGATGAGCTCCGCCAGCCGGTGGGCGTCCGCCAGGCCCTGGCGCTCCAGCCACTGGCTGCGGCTATCGTCGTCCTTGCCCAGGGCGGCCTGCTGCAGCGCCTCCAGGGAGGCATGGCGGCCGCGGGCCTGCTGGAGTTCGTCCCGGGCGGCATCCCGGCGCTCGGCGGCGGTCCGGGTCGCCTGGCGCTGGGTCTCCAGGGTCTGCTGGCGCTCAGCCAGGGCCGCCTCCCGGTGCTGGCGATCCGCGTCGGCAGTGGCCAGGGCGGTCTCCGCCTCCTCGGCGGCGCGGGTGGCGGCGTCGGGATCCAGCTCGGCGCGCTCGCGCTCCAGCCGCTCCCGGCGGCGGACGGCATCGTCGGCACGCCGCTCGAGGTTGGTGAGGTTGTTCCGGGCGACCTCCGCCTCCCGGGTGGGGTCGGCCAGGGCCTGGTTCAGGCGCTCCCACTCCTGCTGCCACTGGCGCCGGGCCTCCTCGGCCGCGGCCAGGGCCTCACCGGCCTCGGTATCGGCGGCCTCCAGCCGCTCCAGCTCCGGCTCGCCCTCGGCCAGGGCGCCATCCAGCTCCGCCAGCCGGGCGCGATCGGTCTCCAGTCGCTGGTCGGTCTCGGCGAGGGCGGTATCGAGCTGCTCGCGCTCCTCCTCGCGCTGCTGCCGACGCGCCCGGGCCTGCTCGATGGCCTCCTCCAGCCGGGCGATGTCGGCGCCCACGGCGTAGTAGCGCTCCTGGACCTCGCTGAAGGCATCCGAGGCCTCGGCCTGCTCGGAACGGCGCTCCTCCATCTCCGCCTCGATGCGGCGCTGGCCGGCGATCTCCGCCTCCAGCGCGGTCTCCTTCTCGGAGACGGCGCGGTCGTGGGCGGCGCACTCGGCATCCAGGATCCGCCAGCGCAGGGCCTGGAGCTGGCCGCGCAGGGTGTGCTCCTCGGCGCGCAACTCCTTGTAGCGCTCGGCGGTGCGGGCCTGCTTCTCCAGGTGCTCCAGGTGGCGGTCCAGCTCCTCGCGCAGGTCCTCCAGCCGCTCCAGGTTCTCCCGGGTGTGGCGGATCCGGTTCTCGGTCTCCCGCCGGCGCTCCTTGTACTTGGAGATCCCGGCGGCCTCCTCCAGGTAGGTCCGCATCTCGTCGGGGCGCGCCTCGATGAGACGGGAGACGGTGTTCTGCTGGATGATGGCGTAGGAGCGCGGCCCCAGACCGGTGCCGAGGAAGATGTCGGTGATGTCCCGGCGGCGGCAGCGAGTGCCGTTGAGGTAGTAGGTGGACTGGCCCTCACGGGTGACGGTGCGGCGGACGGCGAGCTCGTTGTAGTGGGCGTACTGCCCGGTGAGGCCGCCCTCGCTGTTGTCGAAGACCATCTCGATGGAGGCCTGCCCCACCGGCTTGCGCGAGGAGGAGCCGTTGAAGATGACGTCCGACATGGCCTCGCCGCGCAGGTGGCGCGCGGAGGACTCGCCCATAACCCAGCGCACGGCGTCGATGACGTTGGACTTGCCGCAGCCGTTGGGGCCGACCACGCCCACCCGGTTGCCGGGGAGCGGGATGGTCGTGGGGTCCACGAAGGACTTGAACCCGGCCAGCTTGATCCTGCTCAGCCGCATGCGCCTGCCTGCCGTTGCCGTACCGTGAGGGGCCTGCCGGGATCCCCGGAATCGGTCGATTTTGCGTTAAAATGCGGCCCATTCCAAGCCAACCGGAGAGCGGTTCATGACCACCCAGCCCAGCCGGGATCTGGAGACCTTCCCCAACCCCACGCCGGAGCGCGATTACACCGTCCGCTTCGTCATCCCGGAGTTCACCTGCCTCTGCCCCAAGACCGGTCAGCCGGACTTCGCGACCTTCTACATCGACTACATCCCGGGGACTACCTGCGTGGAACTGAAGTCCTTGAAGCTCTACATGTGGAGCTTCCGCGACGAGGGCGCCTTCCACGAGGCGGTGACCAACCGGATCACCGATGATCTCGTCACCGCCATCGTTCCCCGCTTCCTGCGGGTGACCGGCCGCTTCAACGTCCGCGGCGGGATCTACACCGACGTCACCACCGAGCACCGCGCCGAGGGCTGGCAGCCGGCGGCACCGGTGCAGCTGCCGCCCCGGGAGTAGCCATGGGCCTGCGGCTGGGCATCGACATCGGCACCTCCGGCTGCCGCGCCGCCGCCATCGACGCCGCCGGCGAGACGGTGGACAGCGAGCGGGTAGCCATAGCCGAGCCGCGCCGGGACAGCGCCGCCGTGGAACAGGACCCGGCCCGCTGGTGGGAGGGGGTCCGCGCCGCCGTGCGCGGCCTCACCGGCCGCATCGACGCGGCGGCGATCACCGGCCTCGCCGTGGACGGCACCTCCGGTACGGTACTGGTCACCGATGCAGAAGGGGAACCGCTGGCCCCCGCCCTGCTCTACAACGACGCCCGCGCCACCGCCGAGGGGGCGGCCATCGACGCCGTCGCGCCGCCGGACAGCCCTGCCCGGGGCGCCGGCAGCGGCCTGGCCCGGGCGCTGTGGCTGCTGGCCCGGCACCCGGAGGCCGCCCACCTGCTCCACCAGGCCGACTGGATCGCCGGCCGGCTCACCGGTCGCTTCGGCCACAGCGATCCCAACAATGCCCTGAAAACGGGTTGGGACCCGGTGGCCGGAGAATGGCCGGCCTGGCTGGCCCGGGCCGGAATGGACGCGCAACGGCTGCCGGCGGTCCACCCGGCCGGCGCCGACCTCGGGCCGCTGGACCCGGCGGTAGCCGCCGATCTCGGCCTGCCGGCCACCGCCCGCGTGGGGGCCGGGACCACCGACAGCACCGCCGCCGTCCTCGCCGCCGGCGCCAGCGAGCCGGGGGACGCGGTGACCGTGCTCGGCTCCACCCTGGTCCTCAAGGTGGTGTGCGCCGAGCCGGTGGCCGATGCCGAGACCGGCGTCTACAGCCAGCCCTTCGGCCGGTACTGGCTGGCCGGCGGCGCCTCCAACAGCGGCGGCTCGACCCTCCGGGCCTTCTTCGACGACGACCGGCTGGCCGCCCTGACCCCGTCCCTGGATCCGGAGATGCCCACCGGCCTGGACTACTACCCGCTGCCGGCCCGGGGCGAACGCTTCCCGGTCAACGACCCGGAACAGGAGCCGCGCATGGCGCCCCGGCCGGACGACGATGCCCGCTTCCTCCAGGGGCTGCTGGAGGGCATGGCCGCCATCGAGGCCGCCGGCTACACCCGCCTGCGGGAGCTGGGTGCGCCGACCCCGCGGCGAGTAATGACCCTGGGCGGCGGGGCCCGGAATCCGGCCTGGAGCCGGATCCGGGAGCGGGCCCTGGGCGTCCCCGTCGCCACCCGCCCGGCCGCCGAACCCGCCGCTGGCACCGCCCGTCTGGCCCCGGCCGAGGGGATTTGACCCCCCGGGGGGCTGCCGGTATCATGCGCCGCTGTAGAACAATTCCCCGGTAGCTCAGTTGGTAGAGCGGGTGACTGTTAATCACCTTGTCGCTGGTTCGAGTCCGGCCCGGGGAGCCAAACAATCAGGGGGTTACGAACGGCCCCCTCCTCGCTCCCTGGCCCGAGTCACAATCTCGTCCCATCGGGCGAGGGAAGCGAAAGCATAAAGGCCACCCCTCCCCGGGGTGGCCTTTTTCGTTTGGGGCTCACCAGGGGTATCTAGGCGATGGCCCCGCCCCCGAAATACCCGCCAATCCATTGCCCGGAGTAGTGGGTGGCCACCACCACCACCCCGCCCACGAACAGGTGTTCCAGGATCGCCTTCCCGGGGTCGGAGCCCTGCGCCCGGGCGATGCGCCAGCTCATGACGGTGATCAGAACGGCACCCCAGGCCACGGCGGCGACCATGGCGGACCCCAGGTCCAGCAGCAGGACGGGTACCACAAACGTTGATGCGACCACCAGCTTGGTAACAAAAGTCGCGGCCATGACCAGCCAGAGGTAGCTATCGCTGTGCCCTCCCTCGGCCTCCTTGGAGACGTGGACGCCCATGGCATCGGAAAGGGAGTCGGAGACGGCGATGGTGAGAATGCCGCTGATGACGGCCGCCACGGAGTGTGTCCCCGAGTTCAGGCCGACCATCAGCCCCAGGGTGGTGATCACGCCCGAGGTCATGCCGAAGTTCAGTCCGGTCTTGAGGCTGTCGCGCAAGCAGAGGCCCTCTTGTTGGGTCGGGTGTCCGTGACTATTCGTGGTGGATTGGCCGGCTCTACAGTCGACCCCGATCGGCAATGTCCTGGATCCAGTAGGGCCATCCAGACGCCGGGAAATCCCCCCGCAGTTTTTCCAGCATGGCACTCAACCGCTCACTACCAGCCTGGACCTCGACCCGCAAGCGGCCTTGACGGCCCGTGACCTGCTCAGCGGTCTTCAGGGCCGAGGGTTCAGCCCCATGATACTCCACCACTTGTGTGGTGAAGGTCAGCTCCGGGTCGATGCCCAGCAGCCAATCGGTCAGGTCTTCCCGGACCTCGGGTGGTATCAGGATGGTGAGAATTTGATTATCCGACAAGACGGGCCTCCTTGGGCTGACCATAGCGACGGTAGAGCACGGGAAGCAGGAACAGGGTCAGCAGGGTGGAGGTTACCAGCCCGCCGATGACCACGATGGCCAGCGGCTTCTGCACCGACGACCCCGGCCCCGAGGCGAACAGCAGGGGCACCAGGCCGAGGGCGGCGATGCTGGCGGTCATCATCACCGGCCGCAGCCGGCGCCGGGCGCCCTCTTCCACCACGCGGGCCATGGGCAGGCCGAGGGCATGGAGCTGGTTGAAGTAGGTCACCATGACTACCCCGTTGAGCACGGCAATGCCCAGCAGGGCGATGAAGCCCACCGAGGCCGGCACCGACAGGTAGGCCCCCGTCACCCCAAGGGCGAACACGCCGCCGATGAGGGCGAAGGGGACATTGAGCAGCACCAGCACCGCCTGGCGCACCGAGCGGAAGGTGGTGAACAGCAGCACGAAGATCAGGCCGATGGCCACCGGGACCACGATGGACAGGCGCTGGGCCGCCCGCTGCTGGTTCTCGAACTCGCCGCCCCAGGCCACGCGGTAGCCCTGGGGCAGATCCACCTGCTCGGACACGGTCAGGCGAGCCTCCTGGACGAAGCTGACCAGATCCCGCCCGGAGACGTTGGAGCGGACCACGGACAGGCGTGAGCCGCCCTCCCGGTTGACCTTCACCGGCCCCTCGGTGCGTCGCACATCGGCCAAGGCGGAGACGGGCACCTGCTTGCCGCTCGACAGGGTGAGGCGCAGGTTCCCGATCGCCGCCGGTGAGCGGCGCACCTCCGGTCCGCCGCGGATCGTCAGCGGGATCCGCCGCCGGCCCTCGTACACCGTACCCACCTCGGCCCCTTCCAGCTGGGCCCGGAGCCGGGCCGACAGTTCGGCCACGGAGAGGCCGAAGCGGCCGGCGGCCTGGCGGTCCACCTCCACCTCCAGGTACTGCAGGCCGCTGTTGTCGGTGTAGTAGACATCCTGGCTGCCGCGGATCCCCTTCAGGGTCTCGGCGATGGCCGCCGACTTCGCGTTCAGGACCGAAAGCTCCGGACCAAATAGCTTCACCGCTACATCGCCGCGCACGCCGGTGAGCATCTCCGAGACGCGCATCTCGATGGGCTGGGTGAAGGCGTAGGCTACCCCCGGGAAGCCGTTCAGGACCGCGCGCAGCCTGTCCAGCAGGGCCGCCTTGGTCGCCACCTCCCATTCGGAGCGGGGACGGGTCTCCAGGAACATGTCGGTCTCGTTCAGGCCCATGGGATCCATGCGCAGCTCGTCCGAGCCAGTGCGGGCCACGGCCCCGGTCACCTCGGGGATCTCCTCGATGAGGGCCCGTTCCACGCGACGGTCGATGGCCAGGGATTCCTCCAGGGAGATGGAGGGCAGCTTGGCCAGCTGCACCACCACCGTCCCCTCCTGCATGGTGGGCATGAAGGTCTTGCCCACGAAGGGGGACACCGCCACCGTGGCCGCCAGCAGCACCAGCGCGCCCCCGGCCACCCAGCCGCCGTGGCGCAGGCTCCAGTCGAGGCTGGGCTGGTAGAGGCGATGGAGCTGGCGCACCAGCCAGGGGTCCTGGTGGCTGACCTTGCCGATAAGGAAGCTGGCCAGCACCGGGATCACGGTCAGGGAGAGCAGCAGGGAGCCGGTCAGGGCGAAGACGATGGTCAGCGCCACCGGGATGAACAGCTTGCCCTCCAGGCCCTGCAGGGTGAGCAGGGGCAGGAAGACGATGACGATGATGAGGATTCCGGAGGTCACGGGCACCGCCACCTCGCGCACGGCGCGATAGATCAGGTGGAGACGGGGCAGCCGCCGGCGTCCGGACCCCGGGTCCTCCAGATGGGCGACCACGTTCTCCACCACCACCACGGCCGCGTCCACCAGCATGCCGATGGCAATGGCCAGGCCACCCAGGCTCATCAGATTGGCGGACAGGGCGAACCAGCCCATGAGCAGGAAGGTCATCAGGGCCGCCAGGGGCAGGACCAGGGCCACCGTGAGGGCGGCGCGCAGGTTGCCCAGCATGAGAACCAGCATCACCAGCACCAGGATCACCGCCTCCATGAGGGCACCGGAGACGGTCTCCACCGCCCGGTCCACCAGGTGGCTGCGGTCGTAGAATACGTCCACGTGGACGCCCTCGGGGAGCGTAGGCTGGATCGCTGCCAGCCTGGCCTTCACTCCCTCGACCACCTTGCGGGCATTGGCCCCGCGCAGACCCAGGATCAGGCCCTCCACGGCCTCGCCCCGACCGTCGGCGGTCACGGCGCCGTACCGGGTCAGGTGCCCGGTGCGTACCTCCGCCACGTCCTTCACGCGCACGGTCACGCCGTCGGTCTCGCGGACCACGATATTGCCCAGATCCGCCAGGCCGGTTACCTGGCCCCGGGTTCGAACCAGCAGGGTCTCCTCGCCGCTCACCAGGCGGCCGGCGCCGTCGTTGCGGTTATTGGTCATCAGTGCCCGGCGCAGCTCGGCCAGGGAGAGGCCGCGGGCATTCAGGCGGGCGTTGTCCGGGCTCACCTCGTAGGTGGCCACCTTGCCCCCCAGGGCATTGACCTCGGCCACGCCCTCCACCGAGCGCAGGGCCGGGCGGATGGTCCAGTCCAGCAGGGTACGCCGCTCCGCGAGGGAGAGGTCGCCGCCTTCCACGGTGAACATGAACATCTCGCCCAGGGGGGTGGTGGCCGGCGCCATGCCCCCGCTGGCATCCGGCGGCAGGTCCCCCCACAGCCCGGACAGCCGCTCCGAGACCTGCTGGCGGGCCCAGTAGAGGTCCGTGCCCTCGGCAAAGTCCACGGTGATCACGGTGACCCCGTACTTGGCCACGGAGCGCAGGACCTCCTGGTGGGGGATACCGCGCATCTCCACGCTTACCGGGGCCGTGATGCGCTGGTCCACCTGCTCCGGGGTCATGCCCGGGGCCTTGATGATGACCTTCACCTGGGTGGTAGAGACGTCCGGGAAGGCGTCGATGGGCAGGCCGCGGAAGGCCGACACCCCCGCCCCCACGAGCACCACCACTGCCAGGAGCATGAAGACCCGCTGGGTCAGGGCAAACTGGATCAATCGACCGAGCATCATTCACCCCCGCCGTAGCCGGACCAGGCGCCCTTGATGGCTGCCAGGCCGCTGACCGCCACGGATTGCCCGGCCTGGAGCGGGCCGCTGATCACGGCGGTGTCCCCTTCCCGGTGCCCGTGCACACTGACGGCCACCGGCATGAACCCGCTGGCCTGGCGCACAAACACCCACGGCTTGCCCTGGTTGCGGACCACGGCCCCTTCCGGGACCCGGAAGCGGCCCTCACCGGCGCCCACCTCCAGGCGGGTCTCCACGTATTGCCCCGGCCGCAGGCAGGGCTCACCGCCCGCCACCTCGGCCCGGACCAGCACCGTCTGGCTCTCGGCCTCGGCGGTGCGCCCCACCCGCGAGACGGTGGCCTCCAGGCCGGCGCAGGGCACGCTCACCGGGACACCCGCGGCCACCCCCTGCAGGCGGTCCAGGGGCAGCCGGATCTCCAGCCACAGGGGATCGAGCCGGGCCATTCGGTACAAGGGTGTCGCCTGTTGCAGGCGCTGCCCGGAGCGGACCATCTTCTCCAGAACCACCCCGTCCATGGGCGACCGTACCCGGAGCCGGCCAGACAGCTCACCCGTCTCCGCCAGGCGCTCCACACCGGCCTCGCTCATGCCGGCGAGCACCAGGGCCTGACGCCGTGCCTCCAGGGCCGCCCGGGCCTGCTTGAAGCGGCTGCGGGTTTCCTGGTACCGGCGCTGGGGGATGACCCCGTCGTCGGACAGCTGCCGGTCCCGCTCCAGGCTCGCCGCTGCCAGATCCCTGGCCGAGCGGGCGCCCAGGAATTCCTGCTGGTTCTTCACCAGTTCCGGGCTGCGGATCTCGGCCAGGACCGCGCCCTCCCGGACCGGTTCCTCCCTGGCCGCGTGCAGGGCGGTGACCAGGCCGCCCTGGGGAGCGCTCACCACCCGCTCCTGCTCGGGGGGAATGACCACCCGGGCCGGCAGGGTCTCGGTCTGGACCTCCTTGCCGGGGGCGACCTCTGCGGTGGATACCCCCAGGCGCTCCATCTGGGCGGGGCTGAAGGTGATCTCGTGGGCGGCCTGGGCGGAGACCGTCCAGGCCGTCAGGCAGGCTATTGCGAGGATTCGGAACGGGGCCACGGGATTACTCCGGCTGCTTGGTTGAATCGAGCGACGGCACGCTCCAGCTTCAGTTCACGCTGGGCACGATCGCGGCGGGCGGCGGCGTACTTGTCCTGGACCCGGATCAGGTCCATGAGGCCGTACTCGCCGGCATCGAAGGCCTTGCGCGCCAGGGTCCGGCTCTGCGTCGCGAACTCCTCGCGATGCCGGGCCTGGCGCAGGGTACGGCGGGCAACGGCGATCCCTTGCCGGGCCTCATCCAGGGCGGTGAGCACCTCCCGACGCTGTCGGTCCAGCCGACTCCGGGCCGCCGCGAGTTCCACTCCCACCGCGGCCCGCCTACCCTCGCGTTGTTCCGCCATACCGAAGGGGATACGGAGGGAGGCGTGCAGGCTGTTCACCGCGGACCCATCGGCGGCCCGCTCCTGCCGGGTCCCCAGGACCAGGGAGGGCGGTTCCGCGGCCTGGATACCGGCCAGGCGGCGCCGCGCCCGCAGCTGCTCCACTTTCAGGGCGGCCCGACGCAGGAAGGGATGGTCCTTCACCGGAATGGTCTGGTCCGACAGGGTCCGGGCCCGGTCTTCGCGCCACTGCGACGGCGTCCGATCCAGGCCCGTGATACGGCGATAGTCGGCGCGCAGGACCCGGAGGCGGGAGCGCGCACTCTCCAGCGCGGTCTCTTTCTCCACCACCCGCTCCCGGGCCAGCAGCCGAGCGGTCCGGGCCAGATCCCCGAGCTCCAGCCGCCGTTGGACCTTGTCCGCCAGGGCACGGGCATGGGCCCGCTCCGTCTCCGCCAGGGCCACCCGGTTGCGCTGGAGGGCGATGGCCCACAGGGTCTCGCGCACCCGGCCGGCGGCCTGGAGCCGCACCGCCTCTGGGATCGAGCGGGCCTGCTCCTCCGCCGCCTCGGCCAGGGACCGGCGAGCGGCGCGCTGGCCGAGGTGCCACAATGGGAGTTCAACCCCGGCTTCCCATTCGCGGTTACCGGCAGCGGTAGCCCCCGCGTCGTTGTAGTGGGACAGGACGCCCGCCGGATTGCCGGAGAGCCAGGCGTCGGCGCGCCCGCGCAGGGCGGACGCCGCCCGCTGGCCAGCCCGGGACTGCTCCTTCTCCGGATGACGATCGGCCGCCCACCGGACCACCTGGCCCAGGCTCAGGCCGGCATCGCTGGCGAGCGGGTCGAAGCGGGCATCGCCCGCACCGTTGGAGGAAGCGGCAGAAACCGGCCCGGAGGCGAGGCAGAGGGCCACCAGGGTGACGGCAAGGGGCCGTTGGCGGGGTCGGGATGTGACAGGAAACGGGGACATGGAACCCTCCGAAATAGGCATGGAGAGAAGCCTAAAGGAGGACCCTGAAGCGAAGCTGAAAAGGCGGGGCGTTCGGGTTGCCAGGGGTATTACAGGGAGGCAACCCGGTTCGGATCCCCCTCCTGCTGGGGCAGCGAGACGGTAACGGCCAGGCCACCCAGGGGCTCGGAAGAGCCGAAGTGGAGATCGCCACCGTAGGCATCGACGATATCGCGGACGATGGCCAGGCCCAGGCCATGACCCTCCCGCTCCTCGTCGAGCCGCGCTCCCCGGCGGGTCAGTTCCCCGGCCCGTTCGGCGGGGACGCCGGGGCCATCATCCTCCACGGTCAGGGCGAGGCCCGCCGCCTGGTCGACACCGACCCGGACCCGTGAGCGGGCCCATTTGGCGGCGTTATCCAGGAGATTGCCGGTCAGCTCCAGGAGGTCCTCGCGGTCACCGAAGGGGCGCTCATCCGCCGGCCCGGCATAGGTAAAGTCCAGGTCGCGGTCGGCATGGGTGCGCTTCAGGACCCGGATCAGGGCGGGGATCTCCCGGTCTGGCAGGAAGCGCTGGCCGGGAGCGCCAGCCGCCAGGCGGGCCCGTTTCAACTCCCGCTCGATACGCCCCCGTATGTTCTCGGCGGGCTCCAGGATCCGCTGGCGCCGCTCGGGATCCGGGACGGTCCCCGGATCCTCGGCTGCCTGGAACAACTGGGTCAGGGGAGTCTTCAGGGCATGAGCCAGGTTGCCCAGGGCATTGCGGGAGCGCTCAAGGCGGCCGCCGAGCACCCCGATCAGCCGGTTAACCTCGCCCACCAGGGGCCGTACCTCGCCGGGCACGTCCCCGGAAAGGGACTCCTGCTCCCCCGCCTCCAGTCGCTGGATCTGGGTGCCCAGGCGCCGGAGCGGGCGCATCCCCAGGGCCACCACCCCCCATTGCAGGGCCAGCAGCCCCAGGCCTATTCCCAGGGAGACCAGGCCGTAGTGCCACTGGAAGGTCCGCAGGTCCGCCTGCAGCGGGGAAAGGTCCTCGGCGACCGCCATGCGAACAGCGCGCCCTTCCTTGCGGAAGGCCGCCACCCGCACCAGCAGGGGCTGGTCCTGGGGCCCCGCCCGATGGAGCCGGCGGGTTTCGCCCACCGAGACCTCGGGCAGCGGCAGCTCGGCATCCCACAGGGAGCGCGAGCGCAGGTCCTGCCCGTCGGTCCGGACGCGATAGTAGTGGCCCGAGTAGGGTCGACGGTAGATGGAATCGCCGATGTCGCGCAACAACGGACCGTCAGCCTCCCACTGCAGAGCGGCTAGCAGGCCCTCGGTATCGTGGCGCAGGCGGCTGGCCACGTAGTCCTCGGCGGTAGCGCGGATGGCCCCACTGACCACCCAGTACTGCGTCCCCAGCAGCAGGAGCAGGCTGACGGACAAGGCCAGGGAGAGGCGGACCTTGAGGGAGAGGGACGGGAAAAGCATTAGTCCACTACCAGTTCGTAGCCCTGGCCGCGGCGGGTACGGATGCGATCACTGCCCACCTTGCAGCGCAGACGGCGGATGTAGACCTCCACCACATTGCTGTCGCGCTCGGCGTCGTACTCGTAGACATGCTCGGTAAGCGCGGTCTTGGACAGGACGCGGCCGGGGTTGAGCATGAGATAGCGCAGCAGCCGGAACTCCGTCCCGGTCAGCTCGTGCTCGGCACCGTCGGAGGTCACCACCACCTGACGGGATTCGTCCAGGCGCAGGCCGGCCACCGCCAGGGGGCCCCCGGCCCGGCCGTGATGGCGCCGAAGCAGGGCGGCCAACCGGGCGAGCAGCTCTTCCGTGTGGAACGGCTTGCCGAGGTAATCATCGGCTCCGGCCTCGAACCCCTCCACCCGCTCGTACCAGGCATCGCGGGCGGTGAGGATGAGCACCGGCAGCTCCACCCCGCCCTGCCGCCACTCCTCGAGCACCTGCAGCCCGGAGCGGCCCGGCAGGCCCAGATCCAGCACCACCGCATCGTAGGGCTCCTCGCGCCCGAGGTAGGCCGCCTCTTCACCGTCGGTGGTGATATCGGCGGCATAGCCGGCCTCGCGCAGGGCATCCCGGAGGTGAGCGCCCAGCTCGGAGTCATCTTCCACCACCAGGACTCGCATCAGTGGTCCTCCTGCTCTTCCCGGACCGGCTCGCCGGGGATATAGGTGCCATCCCGGGCATCGAAGAACAGCTCCCGCAACACGCCCTGTTGATCGATGAACTCCACCTCGTACAGGAGCTGGTCCCCCTCTCGGTGGAGTTCCGCCTCCACCAGACGCCCCCCGGGCACCCGCTCCCGGGCCCGTTCCAGAACCACCTCCAGGGACTGGATCGCCCCCTCCTGGTGGAGCTCGCGCAGCTCCTCCAGCCCCTCCCCGGCCCGGGCCTGGTTGGCCCCAAGCACGATCCCCAGGGAGAGGAGGAGCAGGGCGACCCAGGCCAGGAAAAAGGCCTGCCTGCGGCTCATGAGCGGTCCCCCGGTCCCTTGGCCCGCTTGCGGCCGGTGACCATGGCCCGGACCAGGTTCTCTCGGTGGGCGATGCTGGAAACAAGGATGCCCAGGACGTGCAGGCCCACCAGGATCAGGGTCAGGTTGGCAAAGAATTCGTGCAGTTCTTCCAGCACCTCGGCCTCCTCATGCTCACCATCCTCCGCCTCGCTACCATCATCGGCCCGGGCGATCAGGGAGGGCCCCGGCTCGGCAGCAGCGTACCAGCCGGCCAGCGGCCCCGCCTTCTCCTTGGCCCCGTAGACCATGAGCCCGGTAGTCACGGTCCCCGTCAGCGCCAGCAACAGGGCGGCGATCATGGCTCCACCGGCGGGGTTGTGGCCAAGATAGCGCGGTGCCCGGCCCCGCAGCAGCTTGCCGGAATAGTCCAGAAAAATTCGCGGCGAAGGGATAAAATGGCTGAAACGGGCGTGGCGCGGCCCGATCACACCCCAAATGACTCGGATCAGGAGCAGTGCTCCCACCAGGTAGCCCAGCCAGACATGAACGGCCAGCGGTTCTTCCACGATAAAGTAGGCGCCGAAGAAGGCTGCTGCCAGGGTCCAGTGGGAGATCCGGACCCAGGGGTCCCAGACTCGCGTCTGCGATTCGGCGTGCTTACTTGTACCAACCATGGCAGGCTCCTTCCGGTTTCAGGGTCTTACAACACCCTACCGGCGCCACCTGAAACAGGGCTGAACATCGACACACCTGACGGCGCATTACCCCGCGGCCGGTCCGGCACACAAAAAAGGGGCTGGACCTGCTGGCCCAGCCCCTTGTACCGACCTGAACCGCGCAGTCGTTAGCCGGCGGAAGCCCAGGCGGTGCACCAGCCCTTGGTGTTGACCTCACGGCCGCCGAAGATGGAGCAGCCGCCCCAGTCGGCACTGCGGTCCCCGGTATAGAGGGCGCAGTTGGCGCAGTTCTCGCCGTCACCGGCCTGGTCGGAGTTGGCGGCGTCGTGGACGTACTTCATGGCCTTGGCCTGGGGGTCGTCCTTGGTCAGCCGCTCGGCGGCGAAGGCGGTACCACCGCCAACCAGGGCAGCCACCGGGGCAGCAGCCACGGCGGCGGCGCCGGCCTTGAGGAACTTACGACGCGAAAAATCGCTGCTGTTGTTGGACATGGTTGGTTCTCCCGTTTGCATGACAGTGGGCCGCTATCGGCCTCGAAGGCCTTGCTGTTCTGGCCCGGTGTGGCGTCGTTACCTTTCCACCCCCCGAACCCCTTCCGGGGTTTGTACTCATTCTAGATCATCAGTACGGGGCGCGTCGCCCCGAACGCCCCACTGGTTCTTGAGCGCGGTCAACCCGGGCACACGCCGCCCACCCGCCCCGGTTACTTTAAGCCGCTGCCCGGCACCACCATAATGGTTCCCGGGACCCCGCATCGAAGGACTGGAGATCCATGCCGAACCAACGTCGACTGACCAAGGCCGTCTTCCCCGTCGCCGGGCTGGGGACGCGCTTTCTGCCCGCTACCAAGGCCAACCCCAAGGAGATGCTGCCGGTAGTGGACAAGCCGCTCATCCAGTACGCCGTGGAGGAGGCCCTGGCCGCCGGCATCACGGAACTCATCTTCGTCACCTCCAGCGCCAAGCGCGCCATCGAGGACCACTTCGACAAGAACCACGAGCTGGAGTCGGAGCTGGAGAAGAAGGGCAAGACGGAGCTGCTGGAGATGGTACGGGGCATGGTCCCCAAGGGGGTCGCGTCGGTCTATGTCCGCCAGCCGGAGGCACTGGGCCTGGGCCACGCCGTCCTCTGTGCCAAGCCGCTGGTGGGCGACAACCCGTTCGCCGTCATCCTCGCCGACGACCTCATCGACCCCGAGGGCAACGAGTCCACCCTCAAGCAGATGAGCGATATCTACCGCTACCACGGCGGCAGCGTCCTGGGCGTGGAGGAGGTCCCGCCCGAGGAGACCCACAAGTACGGCATCGTCAGCTCCAGCCCCGTGGACGACCGCGTGGGCCGGGTCCACGACATCATCGAGAAACCGGCCCCGGCGGAGGCCCCCACCAACCTCGGCGTGGTGGGGCGCTACATCCTCTCCTCGCGGATCTTCGACCGCCTGGAGCAGACCCCCGCCGGCGCCGGCGGCGAGATCCAGCTCACCGACGCCATCGCCGCCCTCATGCGCGAGGAGCAGGTCCTCTCCTACCGCTTCGCCGGCACCCGCTACGACTGCGGCAGCAAGCTCGGCTACCTGGAGGCGACGGTGCGCTACGCCCTGAAGCACCCGGAACTGGGCGACGATTTCCGCGCCTATCTCCGGGACATGGCCCTCTGAGCGACGGCCTTCGCCACCCGGTGGAGAGAACGCATGCCCCATAGCATCGCCGACCTCATGCACCGGACCGGCGTCGGCTTCGGCAACGGCGGGATCCGGGCCCCGGCGACGGAACTCGGCGACGCGGTGGTCTACGCCTTCACCCACGCCTTTCTCGACCACCTCCGCCAGGCCGGCCACCTGGACCGGGTCCGCCAGGTCCCGGTGGGGGGCGATCTCCGCCCCTCCTCCACCGCCATCATGCGGGCAGCCGCGGCGGCCATCGCGGATTCCGGGCTCTTCCCCGTGAATGCCGGCCGCCTGCCCGCCCCGGCACTGGCCTGGTACGCCCTGCACCACCACGTGCCCGCCGTACTGGTCACCGGTAGCCACATGTCCGGCGAGAGTAACGGGCTCAAGTTCTTCCGCCCCGATGGGGATGCGGGCCGCGCCGACGAGACGGCCCTGCGCCGACAGCCGGTGGTCCTCCCCTCGCACCGCTTTGACCAGCAGGCTCGCATGCACGGGGGCGTGCCGCTGGGTGAGACCGACCGCACCATCGAGAGTGGCTGGCGCGAGCGGCTGAAGACCTTCCTGCGCCCGGAGGGCCTGACGGGCTGGAAGGTCGGCGTGGTGGAACAGAGCACCACCGCCCGGGAGCCGCTGGTGGCGCTACTCGAGGCCCTTGGCACCGGGGTCACTCGCCTGGGGCGACGCGAGACCTTCCTTGCGCTGGATACCGAGGACCTGCCCTCGGCCTGGGAAGAGGCCGGGCCCCTGTGGGTCCGCAAGCACGGCCTGGATGCGCTGATCTCCGCCGACGCGGACGGCGATCGCCCCCTGCTGGCCACCGCCGAGGGAACCTGGCTGCGCGGGGACCGGATCGGTGCCCTGGCGGCCCGGGAGCTCGGGGCATCCACGGTGGTTACCCCGGTAACCAGCACCGCGGCCATCGAGGCCAGCGAGTGGTTCGAGGTCGTCCACCGTACCCGGGTGCCCTCCCCGGAACTGGGGGCCGCGCTCCATCAGGAGGCGGCCCGGGCGGGTCGGGGAGACGACGCCGTGGTGGGCTTCGCCGCCCACGGCGGCCTGCTCACGGCCAGCCCCCTGGCGATGGAGGGGCGCACCCTCCCCCCGCTCCCCAGCCGCGACGGCGTTCTTCCCGCCCTGCTGGCGCTCCAGGCCGCCGCCAGGCGAGGCTGTTCCCTGGCCGCCCTGGACCGGGAGCTTCCGGACCGCCATACCGACAGCACCAAGCTCACCGGCTTCACCCGGGAGTGGGTGGCCGAGCTGGCCGAGGACTTCAAGTCGGGGAGCGCTGAGGCGCGCCAGCAGCTCGGGGCCGCCCTGGATCTGCCCGCCCCCGTCACCGCCATCGATACCTACGACGGGATCCGGGCGACACTGGGGGACGGCTCGGTGGTCCATCTGCGCGCCTCCGGCAATGCCCGGGTGCTACGAATCTACGTGGAGGCGGACAGCCGCGAGGCGGCCCGGGAACTGCGGGATGCCGTCGCCGCCCGGGCGGCGGCAACATGGAGCGCGTAGCGCTCAGATCACCCTGGAGTGGCGCCCCTCGGCCCGCTCCAGGTAGGCATCGAAGACCATGCAGATGTTGCGGATGAGGAGCTTGCCGGGTTCGCGGACCCGCAGGATCGCCCCCTCCCGCTCCACCAGCCCGTCGGCGGCCATGGGCTCCAGGGCCGCCCGCTCGGCGGCGAAGTAGTCGTCGAAGTCGATCCCCCACTGGGCCGAGACCCGGGCGGTATCCAGCTGGAAGTGGCAGATGAGGTCGGTGATCACTGCCCGGCGCAGACGGTCGTCGAAGGTGAGCTCCAGGCCGCGGAAGACCGGCAGGCGCCCGGCGTCCAGGGCGGCGTAGTAGTCGTCCAGCTCGCGGACGTTCTGGCTGTAGGTATTCCCCACCTGGCCGATGCCGGTGGCGCCGATGGCGACCAGATCGCAGGTGGCATGGGTGGAGTAGCCCTGGAAGTTGCGGTGCAGAGTCCCATCAGCCTGGGCGCGGGCCAGTTCGTCGTCGGGCCGGGCGAAGTGGTCCATGCCGATGTAGACGTAGCCGGCGCCGGTGAGCCGGTCGATGGTCTCGTGGAGGATGGCCAGCTTCTCCTGCGGGCTGGGCAGGTCCTCCTCCCGGATCCGCCGCTGCGGCTTGAAGTAGTGCGGCATGTGGGCGTAGTTGAAGACGGCGATCCGGTCCGGCGCCGCCTCGATGATCCGGTCCAGCGTCCGGGCGAAGCGCTGCCGGTCCTGGAAGGGCAGGCCGTACATCAGGTCCACGCTCACCGAGCGGAAGCCCTCGGCCCGGGCGGTATCCAGGGCGCCGAAGGTATCGGCATCGGGCTGGACCCGGTTCACCGCTCTCTGGACCTCGGGATCCAGGTCCTGGATCCCGATGCTCAGCCGGTTGAAGCCGAGCTGGCGCAGGAGGTGGAGGGTGTCCTTCCCCACCTCGCGCGGGTCGATCTCCAGGGCGTACTCCCCGGTGTCGTCATCGCGCAGGCGGAAGTGGCGGGCGGTGGCCTCGATGAGCCGCTCCATCTCGCCGTGGGAGAGGAAGGTCGGCGTACCGCCGCCCCAGTGCATCTGGTCCACCGGCCGCTGGCCGTCGAAGAGTCCCCCCTGCAGGGCCAGCTCCCGCTCCACCCGATCCAGGTAGGCGCCGGCGCGGCTGCGGTCCTTGGTGACCACCTTGTTGCAGGCGCAGTAGAAGCAGACGGTGTCGCAGAAGGGGATGTGGACGTAGAGGGAGAGCGGCGCCCCGCCGGCGTTGGTCGCCCGGGCGGCGGCGCGATACTCCGCCTCGCCGAAGCCCTCGTGGAACTGCACCGCGGTGGGATAGGAGGTATACCGCGGCCCGGAGGTGTCGTAGCGGCGGATGAGCTCCTCGTTGAACAGGGCGTCGGTCATGGCAACCTCCTGCGAATGTGGGCGCAGTCTGACGCGCCGGCCGGCGGTCTTCCCTGACCCGGATCAAGGCGGGCCGACTACGCTGCCTCCAGCTCCTCCCGCGTAACGGCGAAGACGCCCTCGCCGCCCCGCTCGAAGGCCAGCCAGGTCAGCGGCAGATGGGGCCAGCGGCGGGCGACGGCGGGGGCACTGGCGCCGACCTCCACCACCAGCAGGCCACCGGGATTCAGGTGTTCCACCGCCTCGTCCAGTATCCAGGCGACGATCTCCAGGCCATCATGGCCGGCGGCCAGGGCGTGTTCCGGCTCGTGGCGGAACTCCTCGGGCAGCGCGGCCATGGCATCGGCATCCACGTAGGGCGGGTTGGAGACGATAAGGTCGTAGGTCGCCCCCTCCAGGCCGTGGAAGACATCGGCCCGGACGGTCCGGACCTGCCCCTCCAGCTCGTGGCGGCGGATGTTCTCCTCCGCCACCTCCAGGGCGCCGGCATCGATGTCGCTGGCGTCCACCAGCGCCTGGGGGAAGGCGTAGGCACAGGCGATGGCGATGCAGCCGCCCCCGGTGCCCAGGTCCAGCACCCGCTCCACGCCGTCCGGATCCAGCCAGGGCTCGAAGCGCGCCTCGATGAGTTCGGCGATGGGCGAGCGCGGCACCAGCACCCGCTCGTCGGTATAGAACTCCAGGCCGGCGAACCAGGCCTGGTGGGTGAGGTAGGCGGCCGGCCGCCGGGTGGTGATCCGGGAGACCAGCAGCTCGTGGACCACCTCGCGCTCCGCCGGGGTCAGCGTGCCGGCGAGGTAGAAATCGGGGGTATCCGGCGCCAGGTTCAGACCGTGGAGGACCAGCTGGGCCGCCTCGTCCACCGCATCTGCGGTCCCGTGGCCGAAGTGCAGCCCCGCCTCGCGGAAGCGGCTGGCCCCCCAGCGGATCCAGTCCCGCGCCGTGGTGAGATGGCTCATCGCCTCCTCGTCACCGTTGACCATGGGTCCCCTCCTGTTCCCTGGTGCGGGGCGTCCCGTCCAGCTGTTCGTCGTAGGGGTAGCGCACGTGGCCGTAGCGGATCACCAGCACGGCGATGGCCAGAAACAGGATCGCTGCCGCCACCGCCAGCATCCGCCAGCTCTCCAGATCCTTCATGTCCAGGATGAGATAGCGCGCCAGGGCCACCATGGCGATGTACATGGGCAGGCGCACGGGGAGCTGGCCGGACTTCACGTAGAGCCCGACCATGGTGAGGACCTCGAGGTAGATGAAGAGCAGCAGGAGGTCACCCAGGCGCACCTCGCGCGCCAGGACCATCACCTCGACCTCCTGGCCGATGGCCACCACCGTCGCGATGGCGATGATGGCCAGACCGACGTACTCCACCCACTCGATGGAGCGGATCCCCAGTTCCTTGCCGCGCCTCATCGGCTGCTCCCCTTTCTTGCGATGGGCCCCATGCTACTTTGGTGCCCTCCTGGCCGCCAGCCGGCTGTACCGACCACCCCCTGCTCCGGGCGTCTGCCGTCCGGGATCCGGCCGGCGAACCCGGGTGGGTGGCAGACCGGGTGGTCACCCCCTAGCCCTTGGACGGCGCCGGGGCCAGATCCACGACCACCATCAGACCGTGGCCCTCGGGATTGACCTCCAGCCTGACTCGCCCCCCGTGCAGGGCGGCCATCCGGTTGGCGACAGGGAGCCCGAGCCCGGAGCCCGAACCGGGACTCCCCTCCGGACGGTAGAAGCGCTCCATGACCCGCTTCCGCTCCTCCGGCGGAAGGCCGGGGCCGTGGTCGGTGATGGTGACCCGCAGGGGGCTCGCCTCCAACCGCACCGAGATCGGCCGCTCCGAAGAGCCGTACTGCACGGCGTTCTCCAGAAGATTCCGCACCATCTCTTCCAGGGCGGGCCCATCGCCGCGGATCCGGACAGGATGATCGGGCGGGTGGAGCTCGATACCCCCTGCGAACGGTTCATTTTCCCGACGCACCGCAGCCACCGCATCCGCCACCACACTGCCCAGATCCACGTCCTGGTCCGGATGCTCGGCATCCTCGTCGAACCGGGCCAGGGTCAGCAGCTGGCGCATCAGCCGGTCCGCCCGATCGGTACCACGCACCACCTGATCCAGGGCACGCTCCCGGGTCTCCTTGTCGGGCGCCTCCCGGGCCACCTGCGCCTGGGTCCTGAGGGCAGCCAGGGGCGTTCGCAGCTGGTGGGCGGCATCGGCCAGGAAGCGGCGCTCCCGGGCCACGGTATGGCGAAGCCGTACCAGAAGACCATCGATGGCACCCATCAACGGAGCCACCTCGCGCGGGGCCGGCCCGCTGTCGTCCAGGCTCTCCAGGCTCTCCGTATCCAGGCATTCCACCCGTTCGGTCGCCTCGCGCAACGGGATCAGGCCCCGCCGCACGGCAAAACCGATGGCCAGGGCCAGCGCCGGTAACGCCAGCAGGAACGGGATCGACAGGCCTGCGGCGATGCGATTGGCCAGCCGGTCTCGAAGGGCCTGCCGCTCTCCGACCAGCACACGCGGCGCCCCCTCTTCTGCCTTAGCGGCAAAGATCCGCCAGTCGGTCCCCTGAGCTGAAACGTCGGCGAAGCCCCGCGATAACTGACCGAGGGGCCTTTCCGGCGCTCCGTCCGAGCGCGACAGTAGTTCGCCATCGAGGGACCAGACCTGGCACGCCATACCTTCCGCGAGCTCCTCGGAACGGCGCCCCGCGAGGCCCTTGCCCTCCCGGGCTCCAAGAATGCCTGCCAGGCTGTCCCGTGCCGCGGCACCCTCCTCCCAGAGGTTCTGGACCATGTGGGCGGATTCCGCCAGCTTGGTATCGAGCACCTCGTTCACCTCGGCCCGAAGGGACACGAAGATCCAGGCAGCTGCCACCGTCCATACCAGCGCCAGCGTCCCCCCGATGATCCAGAACAATCGCCGGCGCAGAGAAGGCGCCCTATCCCGCAGCAAACCGATACCCCACCCCTCGCACAGTCTTGATACGGTGATTGCCCAGCTTGCGCCGCAAATGGTGGATGTGCACCTCCAGGGCGTTGCTGGCGACCGCCTCGTCCCAGCCGTACAGCCGGTCCTCCAGATGCTCCCGGGGTACCACGCCTTCCGCACGCTCCATGAGCATGGCCAGAACCGCCGCCTCGCGTCGCCCCAGGGGCTTTTCCTCCCCGTCGACCCGGACCTGGAGGCGGTTCGGATCCAGCTCCACCCCGGCCGCTACCAGTCGCTCTTCCAACGGCGCCGCCCGCCGGCGAGCAAGCGCACGCAGGCGGGCGGCCAGCTCTTCCAGGTCAAAGGGCTTGGTCAGATAGTCGTCGGCCCCGGCATCAAGGCCCTCGATCCGGTCGTCCACGGCATCCCGGACCGTCAGCAGCAGTACTGGCAGCGTGATACCAGCCTTGCGGACAGACCGAATCACCTCGACTCCTGACCTTTGGGGTAACCGCCAGTCCATCACTGCCAGGTCAAAGGGCTCGCTCCGGATGGCATGTTCCGCCGCCGCACCGTCCGTTACCCAGTCGATGGTAAATCCCTTCGCCCGCAGACCGGCCTGGATGCCATCCCCGAGCAGGGCGTCGTCTTCGGCGATCAAGACCCGCATGACCCTGTCCTCCTCTTGCACGAGCCTGGCACAGCCGCCTTAAACGCGCCTTAAGGGATGCCTCGAATCGGCCCCATCGCCTTAATGGGGCCTTAAGCCTTCCCGGCCATACTGCACGCAGCATCCAACCAGGAGGAAACCATGGCGAAAGATTCGAACGACCCCACCCGTCGGCAGTTCCTGGCCGGCGCGGGAGGTCTCGCTGGCGCGCTTGTCCTCACCCCCACCGTCCGCGCGGCGGAGGACCGCCCCAGCTTCCCCGGGGAGGATCCGGAGGTGCGCATCGTCTTCCAGATCAACCGCGACGATCCCGACTATTACGGCCAGATTCTTTTCAGCATGGGGGAGATACTGCGCCAGCTGGACAATCAGGCCCGGCTCGTAGCAGTGGGTTTCGGCCCCGGCCTGCGGATGCTGCTCAAGGATCCGCCGGAAACGGTGAGTGGCGAGCTCAGCGACCGCATCCGCAGCCTGATGGTGTATGACGCCGATTTCCGGGCCTGCCGCAACACCATGGACGCCATGGGCCTCACCGACGAGGAGCTACTGGATGGTGTCTCCCCCGTGCCCGCCGGCGTCCTGGAAATGGCCCAACTGCAACAGGAGGGATATTCCTATGTGGCGTGGTAGACCGCGGACCAGCAGCCGGCGTTCCCTGTTTACCGCTCTGGCCGTGGCAGGGACGGTGCTCCTCTACGCAGCGACGGCGAACGCCCAGGCGAAGCCGGAAACCTGGTCACTGCTGGAAGAGAAGGCCCACTGGGTCGCCACCGGCGCGGAGGATCCTGAACGGATCATCTACGTCTTCTCCGATCCCAACTGCCCCTACTGCCACGACCTCTGGAAGGCTACTCGGCCGTACTACCAGGAAGGGCTACAGGTACGCCACATCCTGGTGGGGATCCTGCGGCCCAGCAGTCCCGGAAAGGCCGCCGCCATCCTGGGGGCCGACGACCCCGCCCGGACGCTCAACGAACACGAGCGCAATTACGAGGACGGTGGCATCGAACCCGCGGACAACCCCGATCCGGAGGCACGCTCCCAGCTCGAAACCAACCGGCAGCTCATGCAGGAGCTTGGTGCCCGGGCCACCCCCACCCTGTTCTACCGCGACGGTGATGGTTCCGTGCAGCGTATTGCAGGGATGCCGCCGCTGGAGGCCCTACCGGACATCCTGCGACTGCCGGAGCAGCCCATCGAGGATCCTGACCTCCAGCAGTACCTCTGACCCCGGCGCGCCGACGCCCAAGGAGTTTGCCCCGATGCGTAAGTTCGTACCCCGCCCTGCCTCACCAGGGCTCCTGCTGTTTCTTCTCGTGCTGCTCACGGGAACTCTGGCCAGCATGCCCGTCCAGGCCCAGAACATCCCGCAGCCCGAGCAGGCCTTCCAGCCCAGCGCTGAGGCGGTGGGACCCGACACGGTGCGGGTCACCTGGGACATCGGCGATGACACCTACCTCTACCGCGACAGGCTCGACCTCTCCGTGGTCGAGCCGGAGGGGGCCGAAGTAGTCGCCACTGAGGTACCCGCGGGCAAAGAGAAGTACGACGAGACCTTCGACCAGGTAATGGAGGTCTTCCGTGGCGAGGCCACCCTCACCGCCGAATTCAGCGGCCTCGACGGCGCCGACGAGGTGGTGGTGGAGGCCCGCTACCAGGGCTGCGCCGACGCCGGGGTGTGCTACCCACCGCAGACCCATGAGTTCCCGGTCTCCCTGACCGATGCCCCGGCGACCACCGCGGGCGGGTCGAGAACCGGCAGCGGTGACGGCGGTGGTGCGGCCGGTGAAACCAGCGAGGGCACCACCACCTCTGGCGGCTCCACCTCCGAGCAGGGCCAGTTTGCTGACGCTCTGGAGTCAGGCGGCCTACTGGCCCTGGGAATCTTCTTCCTCGCCGGCCTCGGCCTCGCCTTTACCCCGTGCATCTTCCCCATGGTGCCCATCCTGTCCGGCATCATCGTCGGCTCCGGCGGTGGCGAGGGCGGACCCGGGATGAGCAGGACCCGTGCCCTCAGCCTCTCCCTGGCCTATGTTCTGGGCGTCGCCATCACCTACGCCCTCCTCGGCGTCATCGCCGGAGCCACCGGGGCCGCCATCCAGGCCGCTCTGCAGAACCCCTGGGTCATCGGTGCCTTCGCCGCCCTATTCGTGGCCCTCGCCCTGTCCATGTTCGGCTTCTACGAACTGCAGCTTCCCAGCTCCCTGCAGAGCCGCCTGCAGCAGTCCCAGCAGCGAATGAAGGGCGGCAGTCTGGCTGGAACCTGGGTCATGGGCGTGCTCTCCGCCCTTATCGTCGGCCCCTGTGTGGCCCCGCCCCTGGCCGGTGCCCTGCTCTATATCGGCCAGAGCGGCGACATGCTCCTCGGCGGTACTTCCCTGTTCGCCATGTCCCTCGGCATGGGGATCCCCCTGCTGGTGGTCGGCACCACGGCCGGCTCGGTAATGCCGCGTGCGGGCGCCTGGATGAACACGGTCAAGTACGTCTTCGGTGTCCTCCTCCTGGGCATGGCCATCTTCCTGCTCGGGCGCGTGGTCCCCTGGGCCGTCACGCTTCTCCTCTGGGGCCTGCTGCTGATCGTGAGTGCCGTCTACCTCGGTGCGTTTGACCGCCTGTCCTCCGAACACGGTGGCTGGCAACGCCTCTGGAAGGGCCTCGGCCTGGTCCTGGTGCTCATCGGAAGCCTGCAGATCGTGGGGGCCTTCAGCGGCGGCGAGGATCCCCTGGATCCCCTGGACGGCCTGCTGGCTACCAGCCCAGAGGGTGCGGAGGGAACGCACCTGGACTTCCGCAAGGTCGACGGTCCAGGCGAGCTACAGGCCGCCCTGGACGAAGCCGCTGCGGCAGGACGCCCGGTAATGCTTGATTTCTACGCCGATTGGTGTATCGAGTGTGTGCGCTACGAGCGCACTACCTTTGAGGACCCCGGAGTCCACCAGGCGTTGGCCAACCAGGATGCCGTGCTCCTGCAAGCCGACGTCACCGAGCAGAGTGACGCCGACAAGGAGCTTCAGAGCCGGTTCAACATTATCGGGCCACCTTCCATCTCCTTCTTCAACGCCGAAGGAGAGGAAATCTGCTCTGCCCGTATCGCTGGATACAAGGCGCCCGAGGCCTTCACTACGCACGTAAAAGACCACCTCGGCGACGGCTAACGCCCTCTCCTGCATCATCAGCCAGTCCCCTCCTTTCGGGGAGGGGGCGGCTGACCGTGACCCTACGGGCGCTCTCCGACGGATTTGCCGAGGCCCGAGATACTGCCGGCGTGGCCAGCCATCTGCCGCACCCCGCTCGGCCAACGTTCCACGAGTTGATGGGCGATGATGGCCCACCCGACGTACTCCACTTACTCGTTGGAGCGGGTCCCCACGGCCTTGCCGCGTCCTATTTCCTGCCATCCCTTGCCGTTGGTGCACCCATGCTGCTGCGGCTCCTTCTCGATCGCCCGCCGAAAACACCCTGGCGAGAGCCGGACTATCCGCCGTTCAGAGGCGGATCCGCTCATGGTTCGCCTCCAGGAAACGTCGCGACAAGGCCTTTTCTTCCTCATCCAGGAGGGAGTCGATGACAAGGGGTTCTTCGCGGCTATCGCCGATGCCCAGGCCCTGAAAGGCCCGGTCGATCTTTGCAAGGTCCTTCTCCCGCCAGTTCTGGCGGGGGGAATTCCCGATTTCGAGCCGGCTCAATCCCAAATGGTCCGCCACAAAGTCTAGCGCCCCCGGGCGCTCTATATTGACGACCAGGCAATTGTCGCTGGACTGGAAGGTACGGAGAAAGCGGACGAAATCGCGGTTGCGCTCGATGATCTCGTTCTCGATGTTGGTCACGCTGGGCTCGAACCAGCCCTTGCTCTTTCTGCCTCGGCCGAAGCGGTGATGGATGACACTGCGTCGGCAGGCCCGATGGGGTCGCGCTCACCTTTCCAGTCAGAAGTCCTCAGGCATGGCGCAATGGGGCATTCATGATACCCATCAAAAAAGCCGCTTCGAAAAGCGGCTCTCTTGATGCACTTCCTGATAATTCTGGTCGGGACGGCAGGATTTGAACCTACGACCCCCACACCCCCAGAATGGCCCAAGGAAGCGCCTTCCGCCTTGATTTGTCTCGATTTTTTGCCGTCCGTCGGTGGCCCTTTAAGGCCCTTTCCGACTCTGTTTAATCAATAGGTTACACAAGAGTTTTGATCCGTGCATCCTCGTGCAACCAGACCGTTCAGAACCGTACAGGCTTGCCCCGTTCCGGCAATGTGGTCTCATGGATCCAGGCCCACGAAGGAGCGTGCCATGACCCCCACCAGCCTTCGCACACTGCTTGCCGCGACAGCCCTGGCAGGCACCCTGCTCACCGGCTGCGCCTCCTCGCCCGACTCCGGAGCCCCCGGCTGGGTCCAGACCCATACCGGCCAGGAGGACGGCTACTACCAGGTGGTCGGCCACGGCCGCTCCCCTGACGGCGACTGGCGCGAAGCCCGGGACGCGGCCATCGAGGATGCCCAGTACCAGTACCTCCTCCAGGCCGGCGTGCGGCTTGGCTCCTCCCTGCGCGAGTCCGAGGTGGACGCCGGCGACCAGGAGCACCGCCGTCGGATCGTGGAACTCAGCCAGCAGACCGCCTACGGCAAGCTGCGCAGCATGGAGCTTCGAGACATGGCCATCCGGGAGCGGGACGACGGCGGCCTGGACGCCTACGTGAAGGCGTCCCTGCGCCGGACCGACATGCAGCGCCTCCGCGACAGCTCCGAGTCCATCAGCGAGCACATCTCTGATGCCTTCGCCATGAAGGACCTCATGGGCGACGACTGGGAGGTCACCGCCACCGGCCGGGGGTCTGCCGAGCCGGAGACCCGGGATACGCCCGGCTGGAAGAAGGCCGAACGGCGTGCCCGCGCAGCGGCCATCAATACAGCAACCGCCAAGCTGGCCGAGGAGCTCGGCGTCTCCTCCGTGCAGGCCCAGGCGTCCGGCTCCGAGCGCGACACGGATACCCAGATCACTCGCGAGACGGCCGCCGAGATCGAGACCACCATGCTCGACAGCGACATGCGCCGGGAGGACGGCCGAGTGGTCGTGGAGGTCGAGATCACCGGCCGCAAGGCAAGCCCCGAGTAACCCTCTCGCTGCCACAGCGCCTCTCTCCGCCGATTTCTGGGTCAGGGATGACCAGTGCCTCATCCGCCCTGCCGAAATCCTTGCCAGCGGCCTCTGAGAAGCGGGCATAAAAAACCCCCGAGGCTCACCGCAGTGAGCACCCGGGGGTGGTGGGTCATAGTGCCTCCAGGATCCGACGGGCCTCGTCGGCCCACGGTCCCTCGAAGCGGATGGGCTCCGCCATGGCCGCCTCGTCCCGGTAGCGCCGGGCAGTGACGACCATCTGCTGGCTCAGGCCGGGGTGGCAGTACCGCTCGCGCATCAGCACGCGGTATGCCGCCTCGTCCCCGGACCAGTCAGACGGTGGAGCAAAGGGCCCGTGGCCACCCGGACGGGTGTCCACGTGGGCCAGGTGGAGCAGGCCGACAGACTGCATGGCCACCCTCCTTACGCCGCACTGCGACGCTGAGCACGACGCTTCGGAAAGGCGTCCGCGCCGTACTCGTTGAGGGTGTCCAGCCAGTCGGCCTTGTCCCCTTCGGACGGTGCCGGCGGCACCACGGCTCGCGCCTGAAGACCGGCTTCCCGGAGCTTTCCGACCAGCTCTTCGCCAGCTTCAGCCCCGATGCCACTGGTGTCGCGGTCACAGAAGACCACGACCCCGGTGACCCCCTCCGGAGGCTCGAAGCCCCGGAGGATCCGCTCCGCCAGACACGGCCAGACCGGCATGCCGGTGGCCTGCATGGCAGCCAGCGCCGTCTCCAGGCCCTCGGCTACGCCGATGACCCCATCTTCAGGCACGGCCCCCAGCCGAATATGGCCACCCTCGACACTGCGGTCGGAAGGGAAGGCCATCATCTTGCGGGGTTTGCTCACCGGCGCCTTGCCCTGGCCATCCTCGGCCAACCAGGTGCGATGCACCGAGACCGGACGGCCTTCGGCATCCCGCACCAGGGTCAGGAGCGCGGGGAAGTCCCCGAGCTTCTGGGGCGGCTCGCCCGGCTTCTCGCCCTTCTCCCACAGGGGGAGCGAGGGGTGGAAGCGGGCCTCCTGGTCGAGCGCAAAGATGGCCTGGAGCGGGTCGAGACCACGGTGCTCGAAGTAGCGAAGCAGCGGCTCCGCGTCATCCGAGTCCACCGGGATCCCGCCCTGCCAGACCTCCTTGAGCTTCCGCCGGCGGCGAAGGTTCTCCTCGTCGCTGACCGACGAAGGGGAAGGGGTGGAGACCTGCGGAGCAAACCGCGGCCGCGAACGGCCACGCTCGTCCCGCACGTACCCCTGCTCCCGCTCCAGGCCCAGGGCCAGACCCACCTGCTCGATGGCTTCCGGGAAGCTCCAACCGTGGAGCCAGCGCAGAACGGCAATGCCGTCCCGGCCGCCGCCGCAGTTGCAGATCCCGCCACCGGTGTCCTTGAAGTCGGTGAAGAGGCGGAAGTCATCTGCCCCACCGTGTTCCGGGTGGGGGCAGGCAACATGCCGCCCTGCCCGCTCCATGGCCTCCGACAGCTCGGGTGCGAGCTGGGCGAAGACCTCATCCCAGCGGCCGTTAGCCGCTGCAAAGACCTGGCTCTTGTCGAGGGGTCGATTGCTCATAGTGCTCTCCTCCTTCGTCCAGCCGGGACACCCGAAAACGCCCCGTCGAGGCGCTTTCGGGTGCCCCGACCGGGCATGGGTAGATGGAGGGAGCACACCCCCACCGGGGGAGGTGTACTCCCCCCGGTGGGGTGGAAAGATTCGGGTCAGGCCGAGGCCGCCCATCCGTCATCGACGAGATGGATGGCCTCGAAGATGGCCTCGCGCATGGCGTCGGGGTCGAGCCCCAGGCCCCGCACGAGCCCCTCGAAGGAAAGCGCATGGCTTCCCTCCTCCTGGACCCATTCGAGGATGTCCCGGCGCGTGGCCGGGCCAGCTTGCGGTGCGAACAGCTGCTCCAGGGTCCGCTCCAGCAGACCCCACGCGAACCGTTCGACCTCTTCGTCCGTCCACGACGCGATGTCGAGGACGGGATCGAGCTCCGGAGGGTCCGGAGCCATCGGCGGCATGGGTGCCGCCTCGTAGAACAGCGACAACTGCTCCATGGTCACCTCCAGGGTTAAGGCCCCGGAGGGATCCCTCCCCCGGCGGGGAATGAATCCCCGCCGGGGCGGTGGGTTGGGTTAAGCGGCCTTCAGCCGGCGTTCCAGCATGCGGAGCATGGTCTGGGGCAGCTGGCTGATGTCATCGAGGATGGCCTCTTCGTCGGCCCCCAGAGAGAGCCTCAGCTCGCCGATCCCCAGAACCAGGGTCTCGACGCCGGACTGGCGAGCCAGCCGGAATGCGTCGCGCGCCTGCCAGGGATCATTCGGATCGCCGTCCGTGAGCACGAGCAGGATCTTCCGGTCCTCACGGGCCGGGAGAAGCTGCCGCATGGCCCGCATGACGCCGCTATCGGTCCAGGTCGATCCGCCCTGGAGCACGAACGGTCCATGGCGGTACTTCCCATCCTGACCCAGCGGTTTGAGCTCCTGGGCCTGCGAGCCGAAGGCAATGACGCCGGTGGAGACCCCCTTGGCCCCCTTGAGGGCCTCAGTGACCGACCAGGCGCCCTGACAGGCCAGATTGATCCGCTGCACGGGACCACCGGACGACAGGAACTTGCCTTCGACCGCGTCCGCCATGGACCCCGAGGCATCCACCAGGATGCTGATGGCGGTGTTGACCCCCTGCTCGGAACGCTTGCGCTCGAACAGGCGGGTATCACCCACCTTCAGCCGGTGGACACGACGGGCATCGAGCCGCCGCCCCGAACGGGAATGGGTCTTCCGCGTCCGGGCCTGCGCCTCCAGAAGCCCCTGAAGGCGCTTGCGAAGGCCCAGAGTGGCCGTCTTGGCATCGGCCTTCAGCTCGGCACTCAGCCAGTCCGGTACCGCTAGATACCGACCTTCTTCGGCCATTTCGGGCAGCATGTTGTCGTGCCCGTCCTTTGCCGCATTGAGTGCCTCCCGAACGGCCGCGGTGATGTCCACGGCGTCCGGATCGGCCTCCTTGATGGCCTGCAGCAGCCCGTCCAGGGAAACCTCTCCACCGGAACCACTGCCGGCCGACGAGTCGGCCTGGCCCTGGTCGTCATCCTGCGAGTCCGCACCCGAACCAGAAGCGGCGCCGTTGCCGGCATCCTCTTCCTGGCCGGGCTCGTCGCCGGAAGCCGACGCTGAGCCATTGCCCTCCTCCGAGCTCCCGTCGGACCCCCCTTGGGTGTCCTCCTGGGCATCCTCCTCGGTGCCCTCTTCCGAGCCGCCGGCGCTGTCGCCAGCACCATCACTCGAATCGGACTCCTCGTCGGACTCGGACGAAGCATCCCCGGGCTCACCCTCCCCGGCCTGCTGGCCGGACTGGGCGTCCGAGGAGTCCCCGCCGGAGGGCTGGTCCTGCTGCTCTTCCGTGTCCTGGAGGAGCCGGTAGATGTCGAAAGCAATCCAACCGGCTTCATCCGTGGTGGCCGCGGCCGGGGCCCGGTCGATCTGCTCGTTGAGCTTATCGACCAGGTCGTCCCCGGCAGCCTGCCGGAGCAGCCGCTCGATCTCGGCGGCATAGCCATCGAGCGCGGACTGCCCTAGCCCCCGGGAACGCCCCCGGTAGAGGCAGTGCCCGAGAACCAGGGACGAGACCGGCAGATCAGCCGACGGCGCCTCGAAGGAGCCGTCATCGACACTGCACTGGCACAGGTGGTCCAGGTTCCGTCGAGCCCCCGGATACCGCCCTATCAGGGCGGCCTCGATCCGGATGTCCTCGACGATGTTGATGAGGGAGGCCCCCACCTTACGGGCCCACTGCTGGTAGACCGGAAAGTCGGTCAACAAAACGTGGGCGGACTCGTGGTCCAGAAAACCCCACGCCTTCCGGACCAGGCCGGGATCGGCCTCGTCCTTGATGGGGGGGACGTTGATGGTGGTCCCGGTCGTCCAGGCCCCGCCGGGGTCCTGGGTGATCCGGACACCCCGTTGTTCCCCCATCGCCGCGGCGACAATGGGGAAGGCGTCGAAGACGCTGCGCATGATGCACCTCCAGACACACAGCCCCCCCGTCCGGGGCTGCGTAAAGCAGACACCCCGGGACGGCGGGGATGATGGGTCAGAAGAACCAGTCCAGCTCTTCGACTTCTTCGACGGTCTCTGCCACCGGCGCAGGCGCCGAGGCCGGGGCCGGGGCCGGCTGCGGAGCCGGGTCCGGCTGTGAAGCCGGCACCGGGTTACCCTCGTCGGCCAAGTCCGATCCGGACGCCAGCATGGCGCCGTAGTCGAACCCGGACGGGGCGAGGGACTGCGGACCGGACCGCAAGACCTCCTGGGCGTGGGCCTTAGCCTTGTCCGCCCGGGACAAGAGCAGGGCCAGCCCGTGGAGCTCGGAGAGCTGGGGATCCTCGACGGAACCGGTCTTGGGCATCTGCTCCAGGACCGCGTCGATCTGATCCACCAGCGGCTGCGGCCACTCGGCCACGAAGGTCCACCCGGAGAGCTTCTCGCGGATGTCCTTCAGAGGCCGAAGAGCCCGCTGCCCGACGCTGGTCTTCCCGCTCAAAGAGCGTTCCCACCAGTCATCGGCCTCGCGGGCCACGTCCTGCAGCAGCCCACCATCGAGCCCCTGCACGGCCTCCAGAAGGCCATCAGTGGCATGCACGTCGTCGCTGGCCGGCTGGATGTTGAACACCCGGAAGTGGAACGACATGCCGCGTTCCACCTCGCTCACCGGCGCCACGGCCGAACGGATGGCCTGCTCCCATGCGGGATACTCGGCCACCCACTCGTCCACCAGGCGGGCGTAGTTGTCGATGAGGTCATGCTTGGCCACGTCGAACTCCCGCTTGATGTCTTCCAGCTCGCCGGCGAGCTGATCGACCTTCTCCCGGGGCACGGCGTACCCGCCGAGAAAGCGGGTGCCGTACTCCGAGAGCTTGCGCTCCGCCTGCTTGCGCAGGCGGTGGAAGGGGCGCAGGTGCGACGGGTCGATGGTCTTCTTCGACCCGAGGCTGGCGACCTCTTCCGGGGGCAGCTCCCCGCCGGAGATCCGCAGATCCTCCGGGCGGAGCTTCTTCCGACCCGACCAGATGGCCGAATCGAGCATGACGCAGGAAACGTCCTGCAGGACCTCTTCGTAGGTGCTGTAGGTGTGGCTCATGGGTACCTCCAGATGGTGGAGGGGCACACACCTCCCCCACCGGGGCGATGTGTGCCCCGGTGGGGAGAAAAGGGATGGTGGGACCGTTAGACGGTCTCGCCTTCCCCGGTGACCCGCTGCAGAAGCTCATGCAGCGCGGTGCGGGTGGCCGGATCGGCCCGGAAGCCGACCGCCCTATCAAAGGCGTGGTGCATGGGGCTCTTGCCCTGCTTGCTTACGCCCTTGAAGAACAGCGTGTACTTGGCCCAGCGGACCAGGACACGCGAGGAGATGGTGAAGTCCATCTGCGGACCGTCCATCTCCTCCCCGGTGAACAGCCGTCGCACGTGGACTGCGAAGTCCACGAGCTTCTCGGCATAGGTCATCGGGAGATTGGGAATGGCCTGGGTGACCAGCTGGATCTCTTCATCCCGGGAGGGGTAGTCCACCTCCATGAGGAAGAAGCGATCCATGAACGCCAGATTCTGGCGCTGGGTGCCCAGGTAGAGCCCGGTATCATCACCGCCACCGGCGGTATTGCCGGTGGCGACGAAGACGAAGTCCGGGTGGCGAGGCACGACCTCGCCGCCCTTCTCGGCAAGCACCAGGGGTTGCCCCTGGAGCAGGCCATTGAGGCCGGCGACCACCCCGGGATCGAGGTAGTCGATCTCGTCGAGCAGGAAGATATGCCCCTCCCGCATGGCGCGGGTCAGGGGGCCATCCTGAAAGACCAGACTTCCCTCCTGGAGAACGTGCTGCCCAATCAGGTCAGCCAACTCCATTTGCCCGTTGGCGGTGATCTCCTGAACCTGGAGGTTCAGGCGCGCCGCCGTTTCGGTAACGAGGGAAGATTTGCCAGCCCCGGTGGGGCCCGCGATGTACACGGATTCGCGGTTCCTGAGTCCGAGCAGGAAATCGCTCAGGATCTCCTTTCGGAACAGGTAGCCAGGGTCCGCTTCCGGGGTGTAGAGCCCCGGGGTGTCGTTGCCGGGGAAGGTCATCCCCTCGGGAACGTCTACCGAGAACGTCTCGCGGATGAAGAAATCAGCCATGGTGCACCTCGCATGAAAAAGGGGTGCACCACGCCCCACCAGGGGAGAAGTACACCCCTGGTGGGTTGGTAGTTGCCTCGGAAGAGGCTGGAGAAAAGGCGCCGCGTCCCGAAGGACGGCCCTGCTCGCAGGCGCAGCAGGATCTCAACATTGCCCGTAATCTTGGCGCAGCTTCCGGCGGCCGTAAACCCCCGCCCATACCGAAAAACGCCCTCCCGCCGGCGCCTTCCGCCAAGATGACCCTAAGGCGTCACGTTGGCGCTCACTTGCCCTGTCCGGGTTCCGGGATACCCTGTCCCCGAACTGCGAACCGGAGAGCTTCATGCGCACCATTGAGTCCCGGATCGTCCAGGAGGCGATCCGCCGTAACCAGCAAGCACTGGACGACTTATACGACAGCCTCCCGCGGCGCTCTCGATTGACCGTCATTGATGGAGGCCGTCCGGATGCCGCCCCTCCGCCGGCCCGCTCTGGCCGGGCACATTGGGCCGTGGTTCCCCGACCGCGTTAACCCTTACCTATCCGCGGCTTTTTGCCCCAAGAAGCCGACTTCACAACCCGTCCCATACGCAAATAGGTCATCCAGCCCCGTTATCACATGCAGTCCAACAGCCATTGCGAGATCCCATTTAAACAGATACCGTCCCCTAGCATTACCCGGTGACTCTCGCCGGAGACTCAACCAAGCCCTTCATGCACCAACCAAAAAAGATCGCAGCCAAGATGCCTTCTAAAAAGAAAAAATTCACCACTCAATACACCTTCAGAAACCTCTAAATAGGCGCCTCCCCCACCAGCCCAACCAATAACTCTGGATTAAGCTATGGACAACGAAATCGGAATAAACAGAGACCGCCTCCAACAGGTACTAGACGGAATGCGCGAAACGGGGAAGCAAACAGCTCTGACCACCGAGATCATCAATGAATATATGGGAGGATTCCATTCTAACAGGAGCGTTCCAGTCCGCGACTCCTGGAATGCTCAGTTCGGAAAATACTTAAAAGCACACAGCGAAACCTTTGGAATTTCAGAACAAACGGCCAACGTACGCGTTGTGATTGGGGGAAGGACTACACACGCCTCCCTTTGGGACCTCAAGACCAGCGGGTAATAATTAATCGAGCCAAAAAATTTACAGTTCAACGCGAAAGCAACATAATCTAGACAACCATAAAGTGGCTCACCGCACCAAAACTCCCAAGCATATTCACCCAACGTTGCAATCCGACTTAGGGGGCCGGAGTTTACTGCCTAAGCCACAACCAACAGAGCCCAAAACTTCCGTCCTGCAAAGATTTTATACTATACACCAACTTGGGAGGTGACATTGGAACCCGAAAATTCCGCCACCAAAAAAGAGGATTCAGGCCACCAACTGATCTTCGATCGATCAAGCCAGTACCTCTCTCCCGCCTTTAATTTCGTAGTCGCCTTAAGCATTCGTCTGCTTTCTCCTACATGGTGGCTTGCCGAGAACGAAAAAAAGAAAGATTCCAGAGGCGCAAGAACAAAGGGAATTATCGCAAGAAACTATTTCTACTTGGCTTGCGCGATATTCTTTACCGCCTCACTAGGATACTTACTTGAAAACAATCCAGCCGAAACGTTTCCAATATGCCTCACCGTAGCATTTTATCTGTTTGCCTTTGCGGTACCATTTAGTCGGTGCAACGAAATACTATTCGCGTTTATTTTGGATGCTCTAGAGAAGACAACTTCACCAGAAGACGGTGGCGTCACCCACAAGACCAATCTCACCTACCGAAAAAGAATAAGCCTCTCCTTGCTGAGTTATATCGAGCTAATGCTAAATTACGCCCTAATTTACTTCATCCTACCTCGTGAGTGGTTTGGCGATGATTCATTCAATACGATCCTTGACGCCATTTATTTCAGCGGTGCGACCATAACCACAACAGGTTATGGAGATTTCTCACCCTCTCACTGGATTCCCCAGATGCTAACAATACATGAGGTTTTAACAGGATTTTCTCTGATAGTAGTAAGCTTCGCCATATATGCCGGTCGTGGTTCGTCTCCCTCTAACGAACACCGAAATAGCAATGATTAGGAAAGATAACTCTTAAGGCATCGAGGACGCGCATGGAATACACCATTTACCGCCTACAAGATCCCAGAGATGGCGTTCCATTTTATGTTGGCCAATCAAGGGATTTCGAACAAAGAAAAGACATGCACTTGCGGCTAGCAAGAAAGCCCTTGCCCAAGACAAAAACTTTCGATTTGAATGTTTATCTCACGCTTTTACTGTCTGAGGGATACGACCCCATATTTGAGGTCGTTGACGTAAAAGGTACCGAGGAGGACTCACTACTATCGGAGACGGAGTGGGTGAGAGTCACGGTAAAGGAAGGCTTTCCGGTTCTGAATCGGTGGAAAACCCACAGGTCAATCGTAAAAGAAGTCTTCACGAGCGACCAACTAAAACGGTATTTTTGCTCCCGATTTCCTCCCGAAAAGGTCAGTAACTATGCACCATCTGGGAATAACTGAACCCGAAACCGGCCTCTTCTCGTGATATCGTTCGAACGAGCGAGCTGATGCAGTTGAACTTTCCCGGCCTAGAGAACTGCCGAAATAAGAAGGTGACTCATCGGATTTGAAGGGGCCATCAAATACTTTATCAGAGATTGATGATGCCGGCGCTACCCTAGGCACGGGAGCTTAGACTCAATCTTCAAGTGCAACACCGGCCCCACCCAGCGTGTAGGATGTTGCGATGGAACGAAGCTACCAGCACCTCAGTGATCAGGAACGCGCCGCTATCATGATCCAGGCCGGTGAAGGCCATAGCGCCCGCTCCATTGCCCGAAGTCTCGGCCGCCATGTCTCGACGGTGAGCCGTGAGCTGGCGCGGGGTCAGAAAGAGGTCGGCTCCTATTGTGCCACCCGGGCTGCGGAGGCCTACCGGCATGGGCGTCGTCGCACTGGCCGGCCTCGCAAGCTGGTGCCGGGCACCTGGCTCCACCAGTGGGTTCAGGACCGTCTCTGCTTGTTCCATTGGTCTCCGGAGCAGATAGCCGGCAGACTGCGGCGACGGTATCCCGAGCAACCGAGTCGCCACGTGAGCCACGAGACCATCTATGCCGCCATCTATGCCCACCCTAAGGGGGAGCTGCGTAAGGCGCTGACCGAGGCCCTGCGCCAGGAGAAGCCCACCCGCGGGCGGCGGCGCCGCAGCGCCACCAAGGGCGGCTCCATCGCGCCGGAGGAGCTGAGCATCGCCTACCGGCCCGAGGACATCGACTCGCGCCTGTTGCCCGGCCACTGGGAGGGGGACCTCATCAAGGGCGCCGGCAATCGCTCGGCCGTGGGCACCATCGTCGAGCGCAAGACTCGCTATGTCGTCCTCAGCCGGATGCGCGACAGCTCGGCGGAGGCGGCCCTGGAGGGCTTCACCCGCCAGATGAAACACGTGCCGGCCCAGATGCGCCAGAGCCTGACCTATGACCGGGGCAGCGAGATGGCTCGGCATGCGGAGCTGGCGCGCCGCCTGAAGCTCGATATCTGGTTCGCGGACCCGTATGCCCCTTGGCAGCACGGCAGCAACGAGAACACCAACGGCCTGCTACGCGAGTTCCTGCCCAAGGGCACCGATATCGGCGAAGCCAGCCAGACCGAACTCAATGACATCGCACGACTCCTCAACCAGCGACCCCGCAAGGCGCTGGACTTCCAGACCCCCCAAGAGGCCTGGGAAGAGGAGCTGGCTCAGTTCTCGAAAACTGTTGCACTTGATTCTTGAGACCAGCCCTCCTTGCAGCCATACTCTTTTTATCGCTCCTGACAGTCAAAAATAAGGTCAAAAATGAACAAGGACATTCATCCTCTACAAGACGAAGCAATCAACCTTCTGAGAGAGCTATCGAAAGATGACCGCCTGCCGGTAACGCCGGCAATGTTAAAGGTCCAAAAACGATTATACCCTAGCGTTGAGTCTATCTTATCCACACTCACTCATTATGCAGATCAAGACTTGGTGAAGGAGTTCTCTGAAAGAAATTGCGAACTCATCGAGAAAACAAAAAAAGAGCTTGACGAACAAAAGACAAAAGAGGAAGAGGCAAGAAAAGCCGAGGGCGAGACGCGGAAAAACAACTCGCCAAATTTCGATGACGACTTCTTTTCTTTCGATCTCAGAACGACAAAGCCATATGAATCAATCAAATCAATTCCGCTCACCGACATCGAAACTGCCTTCTCTGAAGAGCTTAGCAAGCTTTGCAACGACGAACTGACAGTTACCATAGACTCACTTAACCCTGAGCACGAGCCATTCAATTCAAGAGTCGAAATGAAGGTAACCGTGAAAGGAAGATAGGAAATATCCGAGGTCACACATGTTATATGCTGGTTACGCGAAAGGCCTGCTTGTTGGGGTTGCTACCCTTGTATTGTTTGGCTGCGCCCCGCCCCTTAAAGTAGATATTTCGGGATCGGAATATAAACCCACTGCATCCGTTACAAAGCAACCTCCCCAAATAACTTCTCACACAATCATAAACCGGGCGCCACCTCCTGACGGAGACAACGGCGTCCTTGGCCCGACGCAAATACCGATCAACCCAGAAAGACCTCTAAGTGATACAGTCGAATCTGATCTTGAGCTCCTTTTTGCACAAACGGTAACGATAAACCAAAACGCAGACCAATCCATAATCATCACACTCCGGCGAGCCGAGGCATTCTGGAAAAAGAGCAAAGCTGAAAACCTTCCCTTTGTTGGTTTGTTTATGGCTGCCCGCGAAAGAACTTTCGTTATGAACATTGCACTCACCGCGTCGCTTATGGAGAACGGGGAAGAGGTCATAAGCTATCCAGCCGAAAGAGAGATAACTATTGAGGGCTCAGCGACGACCAGAAAAGATATCGCCAAGAATTATGAGCGACTGGTCGCGGAATATAGAGAGACCATACTTCCCCAGCTCGTCGACAATTTTATTCTCCAGATACCCAATGAGGATAGCATATAAACCTAACCAGAGTGCCTAGCATGCTCGTTGTATGGAGATGCAGAGTCCGATGAAGATAGAAGCAGAAGCAACCCGAGATTATTTAATCCCATACTTTGTTTATTCTGCCAAACTGGAGCAGTTATGGCGGAAGGATGCGTTGTACATTCGCCAATGGCAAGGCGAGCCTAAAAGCGTTTGGTTTCGGCGGAGCCGTCCAAAAAAAGAAAGGGTCGCCTTCTATGTTCCGCATTTAAACATCGAACTGGATACACACGGATATGCTATTTCTTTTACTAATGGACGCCACCGAACAAGATGGCTACTCCAGGCCGGGAAAAAGGAGGTTCCAGTTGGGCTGGAGGAAGGGGAGATTGCCTTGGCGGATGAGCTAGGGCTTCTCGCCCGAACGGTCCGGGCGGATGATGAACTGCAACTCCCATAATCCATCGCAACGGTGATTATTGCTTGACATGCCTTGGGAAACGAAAGACTCCTCCCTCCTGAATACCCCTTCCAGGGATCTCCACGAGGCAGGGGTCCCGAAGGAACTCCCACCCGGGGCGCCGGAGCGCCCCGCATGAACCATCAGCCGCAATGGCCGATGGCGCCGCAGGCGGTACAGTAGTCGCACCCATCCCGCGGAATGACGGCGTAGTGGCCGCAGTGCGAGCACTGCTTCCCGGCCACAATGCCGCCGCCCTGACCCTGTCGGACCTCGGCCTGATCGCCCTCGCCGTCCGATTCGGACACCGACTCGACCACCCCCATCGGGGCAACCGGCCGGGCGTCCTCGTCGAGCAGGCCCAGCATGACGAACCGATGCAGGATCAGCTCGGCCATGTAGGCCACCGTCGAGGGATACGACCGCTGCTTCTCCTTCCCGGGGATCCGCGCCAGGAAATCGCCCTGGTGCTCCGGGTAGTCGCGCAGCTGCCGCAGCTTCTCCCCGACCCACGCGAGGTCGATGACCCGCATGTCGAGGGAGAGGACCTTGCAGAGGCCATCCAGGGCCGCCGGGTACTCCCCGCTGACCCAGACCGAGTAGGGCCGACGCTGCCCATCGGGCATCGTCAGCTCCTTCAGGACCACGATGAAGTCATCCCCGGTCGCGGGGTTCATCACGTCCACGGTCCAGCTCATCGTCCCGTCCGGACCCGCTTTGGGCTCCTTCAGGGACATCAGGGCGTCCATCACCGGCGTGGGGTCGTCGGTGGCCATGGCATCCAGCTCCTCGCAGCGATAGCGAACGAGCCGGGCCAGCGCCGCCACCGGACTGCGTACCGGCACCCGCTCCCCTTCCGGGGGCATGGCCAGCCGCATCGGCTGCCCATTAACCCGCTCCAGGGCGTCGAGCTTGTACGCCAGCCAGGCGTTGTCCGAGGACCGCATGTCCATGGACAGCAGCTTGGCCACCGCCGAGAGCACCCGGGGCTGCTCGTTGCCGAGGGTCCACACCTCGAACGGATGATTGCGCCCGTTCTTGATGTGGCCGACCACGGCCGCGAACTTCACCCCGGCTTCCCCGTCATCGACCAGGTAGGTCTGCGACGGGTTGCCCGCCGGCGTTTCCGGCCGCGAGGGCCACCGCAGGGAAGCCAGGGCCGGCTCCGGCACCCGATCCAGCTGCACCCGGCGATCCGGGTTCGACTGGTCCAGGTCCTCCGGGCTGGTCTCCGCACTCCCACTGTCCGAGGTGGACAGCACCGATCCCGTGACGGCGTTGGGCCGGAAGGTGGTGATCCCCTTGAGGCCGGCCCGGTACGCCGAGACGTACAGGTCCTTGAAGTCCTCGTAGGGATAGTCTTCCGGCACGTTCACCGTCTTCGAGATCGACGAGTCCACCCACGGGGCCACGGCTTCCACCATGGCCTTGTGGTCCTCCGCACTGATCTCCAGGGCGGAGACGAAGGACGCCGGCAGGCGCTCGGGCTCGCCGAACATCTCCCGGTAGAGCCGGAAGGCGTAGTCCTCGACCCGGTTGTCCACCCACGACCCGCCGTCCTGGCGCACCTTGCGGTTGTAGTGCCAGGCGAAGGCCGGCTCGATGCCGTTGGAGACGTTGTCCCCGAAGGCCAGCGAGATCGTGCCCGTGGGCGCGATGGAGATGAGGTGCGAGTTGCGGATCCCGTGCTCGGCGATCCCCTCCCGGACCTCCTTCGGCAGCCGCTGGATGAACGGCGACTTCAGGTACTCCTGCGAGAACAGCGGGAACGCCCCGTACTCCCGGGCCATCTCGACGGACGCCTTGTAGGCTTCCACCGTGATGTACCGCTGGATGGAGCCGGCCAGCGCACGGCCGTCATCGGAGTCGTACCGCACCCCCAGCATGGCCAGGGCATCGCCCAGGCCCGTGATGCCGAGCCCGATCCGGCGCTTGTTCATCGCCTCCTGCCGCTGCTGCTCCAGCGGCCAGTAGGTGGTGTCCAAGACCCGGTCGAGCATCCGCACCATGGTGGGGACGACCTTCTTCAGACCGTCGTAATCCACCGACGCATCCCCTCCCTGGAAGGGTTCCCGGATGAATCGAGCGAGGTTAATCGAGCCCAGGCAGCAGCACCCGTAGTCCGGGAGCGGCTGCTCACCACCAGGCTGTTGCTTCACCGCTCATTGGCGGCTTGTGACCAGGGCCTTCCCCTGGCGGGGCCGCGTCTCCGCGACCCTCTCCCCTTTCTTCCCGGCCAGGCCGGGCGCGTCATGGGGGAGCTCAGACCATCGCATCACCCGGGGAGTCCCGGGGCCGGCTCACTTGGTCGTTCAGGCTGCCCAGCGTCCGCGAGGGACGCCTGCTTGCCCCGTGTCGCCCCCGCCGGGGCTTCCACGTCGATCAGAGCCGGTGTGTCCGCGCCCTGTTACCAGGGCGGGCCGCGTTGCAACGGATTGGTGGCCTCGATTCGCTCCACGTAGTGGAGGTTGTTCTCCTCGTTCATCCGGTCGATGAAGAGCACCCCCGGCTCGGCGCCGTTGTAGGTGTTCTCCATGATCCGATCCCAGAGCTCCTGCGGGTCGATGGTGCGGTAGACCCACAGCCCATCGTCCCGCTGGTACGCCTCGGGGAAGTCGCCCGGGAAGGGCTCGGCGTCGTGGACGAGCTCGAACCGCTCTCCCCACTCCAGGGCCTCCATGAAGGCGTCCGTGACGCCCACCGAGAGGTTGAAGTTGGTGAAGTCGCCGTTCTTCTTCGCGTCCACGAAGTCGAAGATGTCGGGGTGGTCCACTCGCAGGACACCCATCTGGGCACCCCGCCGGGCTCCCGCCGACTCCACGGTCTCGCACGACCGGTCGAAGACCCGCATGTAGGACAGCGGGCCGCTGGCGCGGGACTGGGTGCGCCGCACCCGGGCCCCGGCCGGCCGGATCTTCGAGAAGTCGTAGCCGACCCCACCGCCACGACGCATGGTCTCGGCGGCCTCGGCCACGGCCTGGTAGATGGACGCCTTGCTATCCACCATGTCGGTGACCGAATCCCCCACCGGCTGCACGAAGCAGTTGATGAGGGTGGTCTCCAGCTGAGACCCGGCCGCGCTCATCACGCGACCGGCAAGGATCCCGCCGCTCTCCAGTGCGTACTGGAAGTGGGCGGCCTCCTCCGGGGTCCGAGCCAGACCCTGGACGACCCGGCTGAAGACCTGGCTACGAGTCTCACCTTCCTTCGCGTACTTCGCCGCGAAGATTTCGTTGGAAACATCCTGCATGTGCATGGTGTACCTCCTGCGCTGGAAAACGTCCCGACCGGGACCTCCCGCAGCACCCCGCCCGGGGATGCTCTGGGAGGCCCCGGCCAGGGCGTGGTTGGTATCCACCAGGGGCACACCACCCCCACCGGGGCGTGATGCGCCCCCGGTGGGGTTTCGATGAACCGGTTGTTACCGGCTAGGTGGCCTGAGTGTCGTCCTCAGCGGACAACAGCTCCGGGCCTTCCTCTTAGTTGTCCTGGAACGGGTGCACGAACAGATCCGAGTGCAGGCGGCTCACCGCCATGTACTCGGCCTCGTCGGTACTCCGCTTCAGGTGTGAGGCGATGTTCTCAAGCATCTGCGCCTTCGCCTCAGCGAAGCTCTGGCACTGATAGACTCGATCCATCGCCTTTTTTGCTTCTTCGCGCTCTGTCTGCATAACGCCTCCGAAGTGCCGGCTCTAGGCCGGCTATCTATTCGAGATCCTCGTCAAGGATCTCGTGAGGCTGGGTACCGCCATGATCGCCGTCATCTCCCGGGAACAGGTCCCGGTGCATGCGGCTCACGGCCATGTAATCCGCCTTCTCCTCGGTCACGTTCATCTCAGAGGCTATCGCCTTGAGCATCCGCGACCGTTTCTCTGCCCATACAGCATCCATCGCGACACCTCCTACAGGCTTTTCGCCGCCCGGATGATCTCCGGATGGCGAAGGTTGATTTCCCCGGTCACTTCCAGCACCTGATCGTAGGACAAGGTGCGGACACGTCCGAGATCGAAACGGGTGGGACGGTCGAGGCCGGCCTTGCGAAGCTCGCCGGGCTGGTCCAGGACAAACTCACCCTTGAGGCAACCGCCACGGGTTACCTCCTTGGAGCTGGCGTAGGCCACCCGCACGTAGCGCGACCGGCCAACCCGCTCCTCCGGCCCAACCTCGATGACGAGGCCGTACCGGTTCTTGCTTCCCCCTTCATCGAAGGGGAAGCGGCAGTAAATGACGCTGCCCAGTGCCAGCATGGTGCACCTCCTTCGTGAAGGGGATGCACCAGCCCCCACCCGGGGATTGGTCATCCCCGTGGTGGGTGGATTATGTGCGCCTCAGCCCGAAGGCTGGCTCTACTCGCAGGCGCGGCAGAGTCTCATCGTTGCCCGGTTGCCCGACCGAGGTCGGGCCGCCTTCCTGCTGCGCCCGTCGTCGTGGGCAGACGCAGTAGGGAGGCCGCCGCGGCGAACCGCGGCAACCGCCCTCCCCTCCCCGGCCTACAGCAAGGAGACCACCAGGGAGAGGATCCCGGTCACCAGCCCCATGAGACCCAGCACGACGCCCAGCAGCGCGAGCTGCATGGACAGACGGACGTGGCCCTTGGGGTGGCGCAGGTAATGCCCCAGCATCTCCGTCCAGGTCGCCGGACGAACCTCGACCGGCTCCCCCTCCTGGAGGGCGAGCTGATTCAGGGTTTCGTAGCCGATCCGGATGTCCTGCCTGCCGACGCGACCACCCATGGCATAGCCGAGGGCGCCACGGCCGTTGGCCGGATTGCGGAGTTTCAGGGGCTGGCGTCGATGGTACTGGCCGGCAGCGCCGGTGCTTCTCCCATCGATCAACGCCGTATTGAGCCTGACCGGCTCTTCCCCGATGAGGGGATCATCGGGGGCTAATCGCCATACCGTGAAGGTAGGCATAGGGCACCTCCTGTGCGTACGCAGGGGCGCCCCCCACCAAGGGAGAGAGCCCCTTGGTGGGTTTAGTCGTGGTGTCTTCTACTTACGCCGCTGCCGCTTCTGGCGATGGGCGTACCATGCGCCCCAGGCACCGAGCGCCAGCAAAGCTAAACCGTGAATTATCGGCAACCATTCCATCGGCATTATTGGTGCCGCTGCCGCTTCCTCTGGCTTCGCACCACCAGCGCCATGATGACGGCGATAGCAACGAAAAGCCCGTTGTGAAGCAGGTAGTATCCCATGAGGCTCACGGTAGAACTACTGACGCCGCTGCCGCTTCTGGCGATGGGCGTACCATCCGCCCCAGATGGCTACTACCACCAAGATTACGGTTTGAATTATCGGCAACCATTCCATCGGCATTATTGGTGCCGCTGCTTCTTCTGGCGATGGGCGTACCACCCGCCCCAGATGGCGACCGCTAGAAAAATGACACCTTGCAGGATCTCAAACCATTCCATCGGCTTATCCCTGCTTATCGCCCTTCTTTCGTTCCTGGTGGCGGACATACAGAGCCACCCCAATACCGAAAGCGACGAAGAGACCGCTGTGGATCATGTAATCAATGATGCTCATGGTATCCATACTAGCTCTCCTTCTCCATGCAGCCAACCAGCCAGATGATACCCCCAGAGATCAGGGCAAACATGCAGCCAGCCAACCTCGCTCCCTCGATGAAGTAACCAATAAAGCTGGCTACTATGGTCAGTTTACCCATGTCACGGAGTCCTTCCAGCAAGAAAGTACCGTTCAACATGCTTTTCCTCCTAGACGCACCTCCCCTGCCCGGGAGGTGCTGTTCAACCTCCCCGGGGCAGCGGGGGTTCACCGTCAGAAGAACCACTCGAAGTCGAACGACTCCTCGGGCTCTTCATTGGCGTCCTGACCGGACACCTGGGGGGCGGCGGGGCCGGCGGCTGCCGAACTCGTCTTGTCGCCCTGAACGGTCACCGTGACCTGGGGAGATCCAGGCCGGCGGTGGCGCTCCTGGAGCTCTTCTTCCACCCCGTCGGGGTGGAGCTCCTCGACGACCCCCTTCCAGTCCACGGACCCTCGGCGGTATCCGCGGCGGACACGCAGACCATCGGCTTCCGCCGCGGCCCACGAGCCCATGAGCTCTTCCAGCGCCTGCTCATCGTCCTTCATGGACGACTTGAGGGCCTTGAGCTCCTGCTCCAGCTCCTTCACCCGTTGGCGGCGAACCTTGTAGCGGTTGGACACCTCGGCCCACCGAAACAGGTCCTCCCCCTCGGGGTGCCAGACATCCAGATCCGGATCCTTGTCCGGCTCCGTGCAGTCCTGGATGTTCTTCCACAGGTCGCGGGCCGCCGGGAGCAACTCGTTCTGGATGAACGAGTCATCCCGATCGAACACGAACAGCCGGTACTGCATCGCGTCCCGGTAGAAGCACAGGACACCCTGCAGTCCACCGGTGACGAAGAGCTGGTGCTGGAGCTGAGCCCAGTACATCTTCACCGTCTCGGACCGCTCGCGGTTCAAGACGACATCGTCCCAGACGTTCTGGGACGGGCACTTGAGCTCGAAGGGAATGTCCCCGACCAGGCCGTCCAGGCTGGCCCGCATGAAGGGCTCCTCGACGGACTCCCCGCAGACCGGGAGTAGGTCGTGCTCCCCCGGCTCCAGGAGGAGCCCATCGCTGAACATCGAGCTGTCGGGGTTCTTCAGCTCCCACTCCACCGTCTCCCGGGCCTGGGGCTCCAGCTTGATGCCGCGCTGGATATTCGGGTTCCCGGAGAGATCGGGTTCGGGGAGCAGCCCGATGGCCGCGGCCCACAACCCCCAGGGGGTGTTGTAGTCCCACGGGGACCGCTGCTTCGACCGCCCGGTGAGCACCGGGGCCATCGAGGCCGACACCCCTTGCCTCCGCCAGACGTGCCAATCCGGTGTCCGTTGCTGGACGTTGGCGACACGCATGGCTTGGGTTGCGGCCGTCATTGCGGCATCCCCGCCAGACGCAGCCGATGGTTCGCGTTCACGGGCAGGCCCATGGCCCGACCCTTCACGAGAACCTGGCCGTCCTGGGTGGCCAGCTCCACGCCCATGCGACGGACGCGGGACTGCACCGCATAGGGGATGGGCTGCCACGGATCGAGATCCGCGGAGACCTTCCGCCGGCCCTGCTGGACGGCGATCTGGACGATGTCCGAGCCCACGATCTGGGTAAGCGTGACCTCCACACCGTTCTTGCCGTCCAGTCGGACCTGCCGCGGCCGTTCATCCAGAGCACCGCCGATTTTCGCCTCGACGCGCTCCCGGACCTCCACCGGATCGGTGGTCGGCTTCCCCTCCAGGAGGAGGTTGAAGGGCCGAGCCCCGATCATGGTCACGCGGACGAAGGTCTCGCGGACCCCGTCGTCCCCGTGCCACTCCAGGTGGAAGTCCTCGGTGACGTACTCGCCGGTGACTTCCCGGGCCTCGGCCTCGGTGGCCGCCCCGAAGAGGGCGACCGTGAGGACCAGGGCCGAGAGCAGAAGGTACTCGTAGCACCGCCCGGCGGCGGTGGTGACGTAGGAAAGAACAGACATGGTGTGCCTCCTTACGAAAACTGGGGGCACACCACCCCCACCGGGGGCGATATGCCCCCAGTGGGGTTGATGAATGCCGGCCGAAGCCGGCGGTGACGTTACTCCGAGTCTGCGGTGGACTCGGCGGGCTTGGCCTGGGCCAGCTGCTGCTTGGCATAGACCAGGTCGTGGCCCTGGAACCGATCGCCGACGTACTCCTCGGCGGCGGCCCACTGGCCCGTTTTCTGCGCCCGTTCGATCACCCGAGCCGTTTTGGCCCGGGCGAAGTCGCTGGCCTGCTCGGGATAGGCCGTCTCTTCGGGCGGTTGCTCGAAGGTCTGGCCGCTACCCGCGTCCGGCCTGGACGAGGCACCGGTGGCGCTCCCGGCCGAAGCCGCAAACCCCTCACCGTTGCCCTCGTTCAGGAGCCGGATGGCCTCGGCCAGCCGCTCGTGGCTGGCGCTCTGCCACCACTTGCTGGCCCGCTTGGTGATGGCCTTCTTCACCATCTCCCCGAAGAACTCCACCCAGGGGCCCTTGCCCTTCTGGGCGGACTGGGAGGTGGCCTTCACCGCCTCAATGTCCGCCATGGACATCGTCTCGGTGAGCCACGTCCCATCAGGGAGCTTGGCCGAGCAGTAGGCCCCGACCATCGCCCCTCGCTGATCCGAGAAGGGGTTGCACTGGTGGTCGGGGACCTGGAACGGCCCGTTGTAGGCGAAATGGTCCTTCTCGTAGACCAGCTCCGCCTTGGCGGCCGTGATGGCCCCCTCATCCATCGCGAGCTTGATGAGCCCTCGATAGGAGATGTCCAGGAGGACCTGTCCATCCCGGGGGACCAGGAACGCCAACCCCTGGGCGGGATTCAACGTCAGCCCCACGGCCGCCACGTTGATGACGGCCATTTGGGCCGAAGCCGGGTTCTGGTTGGCCACCTTGGCCAGGAACCCGTTTTGGCTGAACGCCTGGTAGGCGAACATTACTTCGGCCTCGACATCGAGACCCGAAGATTTGGCCAGCTCCTGGAACCGCTCGCGGGCGGCCTCGATGGCACCCTCGTAGGGCGCCAGCTGCTGTTGTTGCTGTTGAGCCATGATTCCTCCTTGGGCGCACCTCCCCCGCCAGGGGGCAATGCGCCCCCGTTGGGGTTGTGGTTACGCCTCCAGCGGAGGCACGGCTTCCAGGATCGGGGTGCGATCCATCTCCCGGGCTACCGAGGTAGCCCGGGATTCGGTGAACGCCACCAGATCCTCGTCCGACTCGGGCATGGGGAGGAGTTTCCCATGGGAAACCCCTTCCCGGCCGTTGAGGCGACTGGGGAAGCGAATGTAGACACGAACCTCGCAGAGGTCCGTGCCCGCCATGAACAGCCCCACCACCTCGCGGCGGTGGCCGTCGTACTGAATGGTCATATCGACCACGGTGTTGCCGTAGTCGTCGGTTTCGACCGAGATGTTCTCAGCCATGGTGTACCTCCGGGTTTTCCAGGGGCACACCAGTCCCCACCCGGGGCACGATGTACCCCAAGGTGGGTAAATACCGTCCAGGATGGACGGCGGGCAGGAGGAAGGCCGGATCAGTCGATCCAGCCCTCCTCCAGCGGATAGTGCTCGCGGAAGAAGGCCAGGGAGCGTCTCAGCTCCTCCAACTCCTCCTCGAAGCGGGTCAGGTCCGGGGGACCCTCATCGCCGCCCGCGGACGGCGAATACTTCCAGCTCTCGCGCATGCGCCCGATCTGCTGCTTTTTCCGGTCAATCTCCCCGGCAAGCAGGGAAATCGCGGGATGCTTTCGATCCATGGTGAACCTCCACGGGTTGCGGGGGTGCACCACGGCCCCGGCGGGGTGCGGTACACCCCGGGCGGGTTTATGGTGTGCGCTACGGCCTGGGGCCGGCCTTCCTCGCAAGCGCAGGAAGGTCTCATCGTTGCCCAGCGGTGGCGCCCGGACGGGCGAACCCCTGTCTGCTGATGACCGTCCGCCACCAGGAGACAGGAGTCCGTGACGGACTCCTTGCCTCCCCCTGTCGCACACCGGTGCGACAGGAGGTGTCGTGCGGGCACGAGCTAGCAGCTCATGCCCTCGTCTCCGCGGAAACCTTTGACGAAGGCGCAGGTCTCCTCGTTGTCGAGGATGACCTGGTGGGCGCCCATCTGCTCCGGCTCCGGGAAGGCGCTGGCGACGGCTACACCGGTCGCCGCGATGATAAGGGTCGAGATAATCCCCGCGAGTGCGGGAGCGAAGCTGCTCTTCATGGTGTACCTCCAGATGGAAAAACGCCCCGCACCGGGGCCTCCCGCAACGCCCGGCCGGGACGCTGTGGGAGGCCCCGGAGAGGGCATTGGGGGATCCATCGAGGCACACCACGCCCCATCGGGGCGGAGTACGCCCCGATGGGGTGGATTGGAACGCCCCTCGGTCAGAGAGGCGCTGTACGACGGTTCGAGTTAGAACGGAATATCGTCGTCCATGTCGTCGAAGGTGCTACCACCCGCTGCAGCGGCAGCCGGCTGCCCCTGGGGGGCGCCGCCCCCCTGCTGCTGGCCCTGGCCGCTCTGGAAGCCACCCTGCCGCTGGCCGCCGCCAAAGCCGCCCTGCTCACCACCGCTATTGCGGCCGTCGAGCATCTGCATCTCGTTGGCGATGACCTCAGTGCTGTAGCGGTCGGAGCCGTCCTGGGCCTGCCACTTGCGGGTCTGCAGCTTGCCCTCGATGTAGACCTTGGAGCCCTTCTTCAGGTACTCCCCGGCGATCTCACCAAGCCGCCCGAACATGGCCACTCGGTGCCACTCGGTACGCTCCTGGTTCTCGCCGGTCTGCTTGTCCCGCCACTGCTCGGAAGTCGCCAGCCGCAGGTTGGCGACGGCAGAGCCGTTCTGGGTGTAGCGGATCTCCGGGTCAGCGCCCAGATTGCCGACGAGGATGACCTTGTTCACGCCACGTGCTGCCATGATTGCCTCCAGATACACCTCTCCTGCTGAGGTGTCGATACAAGGGGAAAACCCAGCACGGGCAGGAACGAATCGCACCCTGGACACAGGGCACCCCCAGCGGGGAATGGCGATTCCCGCGCTGGGGATTGATGAGGTAGGTGTGCGCATGACCCCCACCAGGGAGGCGACGAGCCGAGAATGCGCTGCTCGTTCCTTGTATTGCCTACGAGGCTAGCGACCCTTATCGGATATTGCAAGATGGCCGGCCTCGCCCCCTCGAAATGCCGCTAACTACCCATTTTTAGCGCCCGTTAGCTGCAAATCGGGTCACTGAAGATCCGTAGAATCGAGCACGACTCTTCAGCAAGGAGACCCGATCATGGCCAAGCAGCAGCACTCGAACAGTGTCCCGGCGCTGCATCGGACGGTGACCCTCTACTCCCGGGGCGCCCAGGACATCTTCACCCGGTACTACCCGACCACCGCCTACAACCTCATCTTCATCGGGATCGTCGCCCGCCTGCGCGGCGAGCACGAGATCGCTTCCACGGTGGAGGAGGAGTTCGCCGGCTGGCTCAAGGACGCCGGCGAGAAGCTCAAGGGCGAGAAGGAGCGGCTGATCACCGCCCTGGAGGACGCCGGCATCGACACTGCGGCCGTCTCCTACTCGGCCCCGCGGGAGTTCGAGGTGCGGATCACGTCACCCCAGGCCGGGCAGTTCTTCGGGCTCATCCAGGAGCTCGACGAGGTCCTCCAGATCATCGACGCGCTCTGGCTTCACGGCGAGGTGGGCAACGATGCCCGCGTCCAGCTCATGCAGCACTGGCGCCGGAGCATCCGCAAGGTGGCCGAGCGGTTCCGCCACACGGCGAACGCCTCCCGCAAGCGCATGAACAGCGAAGAGTCCCGGACAGCGACCCAGGAGGCCGAGGCCCAGTCCGGGTTCGCCGAGTCCGAGGCGGACACCAGCGACGACGAGGCGGAGGAGTCCGAGACCGACGATAGCGATCAGGAGTCGGCCCCGGCCGCCGCCCAGGCATAACCCTCCCGCGAGACACTTTCTGGTGTTCTCCCCTGCGCCCTTTTGGCCCGGTCTCCCTCGCGCCGGGCCTCTTTTTGTCCGGCCATCCCGGCCGGGTTGCGCCAGCTCAGAAATCCGTACCCTGAGAGCCAGGCCCATTACGCGGAGACCGAGATGCGATTCCGTCAGCTCCACGCCATCGAGCAGAAACAGCGGGCCCTGGACGAGGGCCTCGATAGTTACGCCATCCTCCACGATGACGACCAAGTGGACCCGCTCGGGCCCCGCTGGTCGGTGGAGGAAGTCAGCGTCTCCCGGGACGCCCTGCGCGCCCTGCTCCGGGAGTTCCCGGACCCGGCCAACCTGCCCAGTACCCAGCGCCTGGCCCATCAGACGCTGGCCATTGAGGCCGGGCTAAGGGAGTGCCAGGTTGAGCCGGAGGGACCGCCGGCATGATGGCCTTCTCCCACATGCTCATGGGCATCGCCTCGTGGGGCACCGTGGCCACCGCCACCGGCCAGCCCATGGATCCGGCCACCATGGGGGCGGCCTTTCTCGGCAGCCTCGCCCCGGACATCGACCACCCCCGCTCCTGGCTCGGCCGGCGGCTGCCGTTCATCAGCTGGCCCCTGGCCGGGCTCGTCGGCCACCGGGGGATCACCCACTCCCTGCTGGCCGTGGCGGCGGCGGTGAGCGCCATCGTCTGGTGGCCCCAGCTCGGCGCCGGGCTCGTCATGGCCTTCGCCGTGGGCTACCTCGCCCACCTGCTCGGCGATGCGGTGACCGAGTCGGGGATCCCGTTGTTCTGGCCGCTAGGTAACCGGGTCCGGCTGCCGCCGGCGGTATCCGTCGGCGGGCTCGGGGAGGTCGTGCTGCTGCTGGGGTTCTTGGCGGTGACCGCACCCATCTCCGGCTTCTGGGGTTTCGGGGAGGTCGCCACCTTCCTGCAGGAGGGCTCTCTATGAAGACCGAACAGCGGATCACCCACATGGGCGTGCCCCATGCCGACCTGGCCGCCCTACTGCTGCCGCGCAAGTATCTCGATCTCACCGCCCAGCCGGCGTCGGCGTGGGAGGAAGGCAACACCAACGCGGTGCTCTCGGTGACCGTGGCCGGCCCGGCCACCATCCACGACGGGCCGCCGAAACGGATCACCGCCCCCGGCCTCGATGCCGAGGGCACCCCCGTCACCCTGGTCGCCTTCGGCAACGTCCGCCCCCTCCAGGAGGCGTGGCGCGAATCCGGGGCCACCTACGTCGCCCAGGGCACGCTGAAGGTCTGGCGCGAGCAGTACCAGCTCGGCAACGCCACCCTGGCGCCGGCGGACTGGGTGAACTGCATCATGCCGGTCTACCCCTCCAAGAAGGGCGTGCTCGGCGGCGAGCGGGTTCGGGACCTCATCAGCGAGCGCCTCGCGGCGCTGGCCACCAACGCCGGCGAGTGGCTACGGTCGTGGTTCCGGGAGGCCGGAGAGGACTGGGACGAGGCCGCCCTGGTCACCCTGGCGGCCGAGGGCCACAGCGAGCTGGGGTCCAACATCGACGCCCTGTTCTTCCGCGCCCACCAGCCGCGGTCGGTGGCCGAGGGCGAAGCCGCCTGCCGGGCGCTGGACCGGGTGGCCGCCCGCCTGCGCATCGCGCAGATGCGGGCCCTGCTGCCGCCGGCGTCGGAGGCCGCCCGCCTGCAGGTCTCCGGCGGGTGCTGGCGCACCCTGTTGTCCGGTACGAACATGGAGCCCACCGAGAGCCAGCGCGCCGCCCTGCGGGCCATCCATGAGGACCTCTGCGCGCCCCACCCCATGCGCCGGCTCCTCGCCGGCGACGTGGGCTCGGGCAAGACCCTCGTCTACGGCATGGCCGCCGCCGGCGTGGCCATGGCCGGCGGCCGGTCGGCGGTCCTGCTCCCCGGCGAGGTCCTGGTGCGCCAGGTGGCCGAGGAGTTCCGGTCCTGGTGGCCGGAGTTGTCGGTGGCCACCGTCACCGCGGACGGCGTGGAGGGCGACATCGAGGCGCCCATCGTGCTCGGGACCAGCGCCCTGCTCCACCGGGCGTGGGAGACGCCCTTCACCCTGTTCGTGGTGGACGAGCAGCAGCGATTCAGCCGCGCGCAGCGCGAGCAGCTCATCGGCGACGAAACGAACCTCCTGGAGGTCTCCGCCACGCCCCTGCCCCGCTCGGCGGCCCTGCTCGCCCTGGGCGGGATGGAGGTCTCCCACCTCAAGCCGTGGACGGAGAAGCACATCGCCACGACCGTCGTGCCCCGGGACGACGCCGAGGCCCGCCGAAGCCTGTTCGAGAGCATCCTCGCGGACGCGCAGGCCGGCCGGCAGACGGCCATCATCTACCCCCGCCGGGAGGAGGATGCCGATAGCGGCGGGCGGTCCTCCGCGGTGGAGATGGCCGAGGCATGGCAGAAGCGTCTGCCCGGCCAGGTGGAGCTCGTCCACGGCAAGACCCCGGCCGACGAGAAGGCCGCCGCCCTGGCGTCCATGCGGGACGGCAAGAGCCAGGTCCTGGTAGCCACCACGGTCATCGAGGTCGGCGTGGACCTCCCCGCCCTGCAGCACATCGTGGTGGTGGAGGCCGAGCGCCTGGGCCTGGCCCAGCTACATCAGCTCCGCGGCCGGGCCGCCCGCCGCGGCGGCGAGGGCCGCATGAGCCTCATCACGTCCAAGACGGACAACGAGGATGTCATGGCCCGACTCAACGTCCTGGTCGAGCACCAGGACGGCGCCCGTGTGGCCTGGGAGGACACCCGGCTGCGGGGCTTCGGCGCGCTGGCCGGGGAGGCCCAGTCCGGGGCCATCGAGTCGCCATTCCCGGGGCGCTCCGTGGAACCCGAGGGTGCGGAGGCGGCGGCAGAGTGGTTGTTCATGCCAGAACTCACCTCTTATCGAACGCCAGCCCTCTCGTCGGAAAGCTGATACCGACCCATACAGCGCTGCATAAAGCCCAATTTCAGGCCGGCCAGTAGAGCCGGGTCAGCGGCACCAGCGCCCGGGTCTCCGAGTCCGCGTTGTCGTAATGCTCCGTCAACGCGGCCACTAGCCCATTGAGATCCATAAGCATTACCGGGATCTTGGCGCGATCAGCCTCGTAGCGCGCCTCCTTAGTAAAACCCCCAGTGCTCACATACAGTCCCTTATCTTCGCCATGGCGACCACCGAGGAAACTACGCACTTCCTGCGCGCCCATCGCGGTATGCGGGCGATGTTTCACCTCCACTACGATGCGTGGTGACTCGAAGCCGAAGCCATCGGGTGATGCAATAACATCTATCCCGCGGTCCGGTCCGGGGGAAGACTCCCGCGTCTTGTAACCCATGGCCCGAAGCAAGCCCGCAACCAAACTTTGCATTTCCCAGGCATCCAGACGACTTACCCGGTCCTTGATGATCTCTACCGCCTCCTCGCGGTAGCGTTTCAGCAAAGCCTCTTCATCTTCTTCAGCTTCATCTGGAGCTGCGGGCGACGTACTCTCGCCACTCAACAGGGCCTCGATTTCGGCTCTGACTGGCTCGGAAAGCCGAAACAACGTCAGGACTGAACCCAGGGTGTTTCGGGCATCCAGCGATAGACGATCACGATCCAGCTCATCCTGCCAATCCACCGCACGCACATGCTCGGAAGGAGGTAGCAAATCGGCGTCGTGACGGTACTCGCCAGAAATGGTGCCGATATGATAGATGCGACGGCTCGAATCGTACGTCAGCACCCGATCCCCCGGTCCCATCTCGTCACGGAACCGAATCAACTGACTAGCGGCGGTGTTCAATCGACCTTCCGACCAGTCAGGATAAGCCCGGCGATAACGCTCCACCAAAGCCGCCTTGTCCGGGAAAGCCCCAAGCTCACCGACCTCTTCCCAGCCAATACCGACATGACCTTTCTCTACGAACTCATCAGCCTGCCGTCCGCCCTGTCCCGCGCGCACCATCCACATTCTCCGGGTACTCATCGTTCTCCTATTCTTTCCTTGGCCACCGCAACGAGCCCGCCATCCACAGGAATCCATGAAATGGCCCACGACCTAACATTTAGGAAAGCGCTTCAATTTGTCGCACCCTATTAAAGAGCGCTACCGCAAATAGCTGAAATGAGAATGCAGGAATCGGATACTCTATTGAACCACCCCCCTTCGCGGACGCCGTAAAACAAACGGAGTCCAGCAGCCTTTCGCGATGCATACGATCGAACGCCATTGCGTATCTCTCAATATAAGACTTCCCTAGAAACGATTTATCCGGTGCCTTCAGTACTGAATTTGGTGTACCGATTGGTTTTGTTGACTCATTACTTGCCTCAACTACCATCAGATACCCGAACCAAGGACGAAGACCCGATATTATTTCTTTCTCGAATGACTGCCAGAAATCGACGGTCTGACCGACTGCTTCCTCGATCCGGTTATTAAGATTATTCCCAAACGAACCACTTTGCGACTTTAGCTCGATAACCGCAACAAGTGTATCTCCTTTCAGGGCAACCACATCCCAGTTCTTGAGCTCACGGAAATATCCCGGGAGCTTCGTTTTGTTGTTGTTGGTGTAGATACAAGACTCGTCAAGGCCGGCATCTATGAGAACGCGCGTAACCAGTGCTTCAAGGGGCCCAAGATGCTTTCCCCCAGTCACTGCCCCGCGGGTACCCGCATCGCTCACACCTCGAATCTCTTGTGCCGCGGCTTGCTCGTCCCTTAGCCCCCAAGTAGCCTCCACTGCCTCTTGCATTAGCGGCTCGTAATTGGGTATTTCACTGTTCATAAAGCTCCCTCGCAATTTTGGTTGCTTCTTCTCTGTCGTACGTGTGGTAGGCCATTCGGAGGGCTTCTATTTCCTCCTGACCAAGTTTTTCTTTCGACGGTACACGAATACGCCTTAGATACTGCGCCTGCATCCGAAGAGTTCCGCCTCTCATCTTGACGCAATAGGACCTAATGAATAACTCTGCCTGCTCAGAGAGGAGCAAACCGGCTAATGCGTCGAGATCCCATTGTTGTGAAATTATCCAATAAAGGTTGTGATGAGGGTAAAGCCCACCAGGGTCAACGACAGGCGTCACTTTCGCCTTCATGTCGGCAAGAAGAATTTTAGGCGTAGCCGCTAACCATGGATGGACTCGATCAATTGTTTTATACCAGCGGTCCGGCGCTTTTTTTGCTATATGTCGAGACGCCAGCTGTCTTTTGTGCTCCTCCACGTATTGGCGGAACCGTGGGAACTCATCCAGATCGACCAACCCGTCGTCATTCCAAGGATTCACAAGATATTTTTTGGGCTCCCAGCGCAGTGTCCCATCGGCGATATGGCTCGGCATTACCAATGGAAGTAGTCGTTCCTCTTCAACTAGCTTCGGATCGTCGGTCACTAATATGCCGTCAGCCCCTGTTGCCACACCAATTCCGACGCGTGTGCGGCCCCTTTCATCCTGTAAAGGCTCGTGCTTTTGTTCGTATAACTGAATCCTCTCTAGTTCCTCCGGAGTCCCTTCCGGCCATACATCATCCCCAAACCATCGTTCCACATGACCGTAGCGGAAATTTCCCGATGCGACTCCTGTTTTGAGACTCTGCATGGCTTTAGGTACATCACGTTCGCCGAAGCCTTCTTCCGCATCAAGAACCGCAACACCCTCTTGCACCCCGTGCCGCATCACGGTAATCGCTGGATATGCCGATACGTCCACCTCAAAACAGTCCACGCCGTGCAACTTCACGATTGTATCAACGGCGTACGGACCTTCCGTTATCATGCGCCTCAGTTGCGCTCCATAACTATTTCGCATCCAACGGTCCGCGCAAATAAATCCGAGGTCAGCCTCGGGTTTGAGCGCTTCTAAAGCGCGCTCGTAAAATCCTACGTAAAGGTCAGCACGTCCGCGCATTGTTCTCAATTTCGCGCGATACGTCTTCTGCAAATCTTCGGGAACATTTTCCAACCGGACATACGGTGGATTCCCGATGACATAGTCAGCAAACGCGGACCTCTCGTCGAGCAAGAAGTCGCCGACCTCGATCCAGCTGGCTGCAAGGCGCTGAGCCTCCCTCTCGTCGAGACCCTCTTCTTGGAGCCTATTAATCACGGACAAACGAGTGAGTTCCACCGATGGCTCGTGGAGATCCATGGCACAGAAGGCATGCTCGCAGTCGACAACCGGATAATGTGATCTTCGGCAGGCCGCAAGTAACCGCTCCAGGGCGGGGAGCAAGAAAGCCCCGCCACCGCAACATGGTTCAAGGAGAACGCGGTCATTGAGAGGTTGATCTTGCGTGTAACCGATGAGGTCAAGCATCCATTCAACAATCCAACGGCGGGTAAAGAATCCGCCCATCGGCTCCTCAGATGACTGACCATTGGAGCTTGGTAACTCGCGGATTGACTTCCCCGGTGTGGAGACATCCACGTCGCTCGCAGACTCGTGGTCTGCGTCGGCTGGAAAGTTGTCCGGTGAATTCGTGAGTTTCACGGTTTGCTCTCTCTAGCAGTATGAGTCCAAGAACGATTCCCCAATATAACATAAACCTGCGGTCATAATTCCGAATAATTCCCGAGAGGCACCAGGAATAGGGAACACCGCGTGCGCGTCTCCTTTCTTTGCGGCAGAAACTTACGGCAGAAGTCGACTGCCACACGATGCCTTCCATGATCGCATGGCCCGAATCCGGCTGGAAGCATAAGCCGGCCTCCGGGGCGAATAAATCTGTCTTTCCTTACCTTTAATGCTACTCGACTCCTGTAACCACTAGATGGCAAACAATTCGACGTACAGATAGGTCTACCTTGTCTCTTTCTAAATCAGGGACAAATATGCTTCCGTCCCTCAGCCGCACGGCGTAGTACGCCTTATCCTCCTCGCTGTAGATGTCAGTCTTTATCATCACTTCTTTTAAATCATCCTGAGTCGGCTCTGCCGTCCACTCTATAAATGGGGTCCCTACTGCGAGAGAGCTGTACATCTCCGAATTAGCATTTGCAGTCATACCGCTAGTTTCTATTTCCATCTGTGGGCTCCTATCGGTCACCTGTCTTCATTTTATATCACTTAGGGAACCGCTGAACAAACCAGTTCCGAATTCACAAAAGGCCGATTCCATCTCGGATGGCCGGCCGGTGGTCGATTGAGAGCCATCATTCCAAGGCCGGATCCTTTTGAAGGCAGAAACCGGGGTGGCGGCCAAACAAATTAATATTTCCGTAGGACCGTTATGATCACTCAGCGTCGATAACAACCTTCCACTTGCTGGCCAGGCTCACCCAGTGACCTGCGCGCTTATTTTTTTATACTTTTCGCGCAACCATTTAGCTGAGTGATTAAGGGAGTGCTCGGTGGCATCGAATCGGCCAAGCCATTCTTCTGCGGCTTGATAATCACCCCGCAGTTTAATTTGAAACTCGGCAAGGCCGATTATTTTTTCTTCGACCCCCGCCATAACAGTCTTTTTATGCAGAATTTCCTCCGCACGTTCTAATGCGTACAGCGCCAGTTCTTCGTGCTGCTCCGTGAGCCGCTTTCCCCATTGCTCCGGAACTTGCATTTTGTATGAGACATATTCATCACATATAATGACCCAGGCGTCCAACGCTTCTCGATGACTTCCTTTCTCATAGTAAAGCTCGGCTCGCTCGCGCTGCCCTTGAAATAACCTTTTAAATGAAAGCTCCGGAAACTCCGTGCTCTTGTCTATGCGGATTTTCTCGATTTCATGGCGATAGCTAAGCCATTTTTGCTTCTTGTTTACTAATTCTGGCGGTAGATTGGTTAGTTGAGAGTCCACTATACTCTCTCGCTCCAGAAGCAATTTCTCGCAGCAAGCAAGAAGCTCGATTAACTCACGCTCGACACGCGTGTTGGCACACCGTTGCCCAAGAATTTGCTGAAGAACTTGCGTGACTTCAATCAGTGCCGAGACTTGCTCAGGACCACTCAATACCTTTATTTCATGCGCAATCGCCCGAACCCTTTCTGGGTACTCATTAAAATCTTCCAAAATGTCATCATTAAACTCCATCCGCAAGGTCGTTACGCGAAGCGTTACTTTCTCCGACTTGCTGAATGTTAGCTCCTTAGATGCTTCCTCAAACTCGTTGTACGCACTTTGAATCCATGTTTTACGGCCAGCCTCACGTCCTACTTCGACTGCGAAGTTGTGCCATGCAAGCACTTGCGCCTTCTCTCCCTTATTTATCACTTTCCAGACTTCATTTACCAAAGTCTCTGCTTTTTCTAGATCGCCGTTTTTAACAAGAGAAATTGCATAGTTATGCGGCAAGACAGGAATCAGTGCCAGGTCAGGGTCTCTGCACCAAAATATCCAAGCTGCTTGCAAATGATACTTCTGGTTCCCCGGGCGGCCAGCCAACCCCTCTGTATTTGACAGATCATTGTAGAGCTTGGACAGGAAAGCAGGAGAACTTTCCCGGCTTATTCGTTGCTCAAGTATCTCCCGGGCTTCAGAAAGTTTTTCACTTTCTCGCAAAGAGACTCCTTTCAAAATAGTCTTTTCAGTGCTTTGCGTGATTTCCCTTTCCGGCCACTGCTCAACCTCTTTATTAAACAATACAAAATCGCCAACTGTCAGATAATATTCAGCTCGCAAAACCGTCAGATGATCTTTCTCGTCTCTCAATAAGCCATCTTCCTTGATGGCATTAATTTCCTCGCGTGCGTTCAAATGTTCGCCGGCACGAAGAAGCGCCCTTACATTCAAAGATTGTGAATCAAATTGGGCCTTATACCCCATTAATCTCGGCTTTGCTCTTAGGACACCTACAGCTGAATAATAATCCATTGCATGATAACGGGAGCGAGCTTTTTCTATCCATTTCTTTTCATGCGGATACTCTTGAGACAAACGCCACCAACCGTAAAAAGATACAAAAAAAAGGGCACTACTGTACGGCTCTAACCAGACGGTCAGAGATCCGATTATCGGGGGCCATCCTATCAAGGCAAAACGCGGATGGGTAAGATCCGATTTAGAAAATTCAAAAAACTCGTTCATTTCAGTTCCGGGTATGGTCCGACAATAAAGCGGTCAGCAATAAAGAGGTCGGTCATTCTCGATATACCATCAATTGCGCCTTTTTGCGATTTGATTCAGGCTAACCGCCCCCTCGGTGCCTCCAGATCGACACCTAGTAAGTTACTTACGCTCTCAGTCGTCAGGGTGTCCGACGGCTAATGAGTACGCCATTTGTTGCTACGGCATGGTCTAAAGTGAACACACCCGGCCCGCCGTCGCAATTGCGTAGGTTGCACGCCGGCTAGCGTGTGTTACCCCCATGCATGTTAGGCCAGTGTCCCACGCAGGTACCGTGAACACCTTACTGGAAGTCCCGCGATAGTATTTGAAGCTCCTTGGTCATTTTTCCGATGCAATCCCTAGACATGATTGCGAGGCCATAAAAAGGTCCAGACAACATCGCCAAAAAATGAACGGGCATCAGCAACAGTGAATTAGACCGGCTCCCGTCATCCTCATCGCCCACAAGGACCGAATATATGGGTATTATCCAAAACGTTGCTGCCAACATGATTGAGCACAGAGCTATATTGACTAACGGCAAAAACATTACCGCGATCACACCGAGGTTATTAAAAAGTGCTTTCACAGACGGCTCTTTCCAAATTCTTTGTCCCTCAGACCTCTCGGTGACTCCGCAGCCTGGTCGCTTGCGCCATCTCGGATCCGTGAGAGGCTTTGATTGAAGTCATCCAACAGGAGAGGACCAATGCACTCCAAGATCGCATTCTCCCTTACCGTCACCGCCCTCCTCCTCACCGGCTGCGGCACCTCGTCGGAGCCGACAGCGCAGGGCCAGGCTGAGGAGCCGCCGGAGGGCATGTTCGCCGTGAAGATGCCCGATTGGTACAACGCCACCAAGACGGCGGACGCCAGCGAGGGCGCCCTCTACGGCTACGGCATGGCCGAGAGCGACAGCCGCCGGCTGGCCGTCGAATCGGCCCAGGCCGAGGGTCGCCGTGCCATCGCTGGCTATATCGCTACCGAGGCCGCCGGTCTTCTGGAGGAGAGTGTCACGGACATGGGGTCTGATGCCACCGAGACCGCCCGGGCCGCCTTCGAGACCTTCGTAGACGAACGAGTCTACGGCGTTCGCCCCGACCGCTCCGCGCTCTACAAGGACGGCGACGGCCAGTACGTCGCCTACTACCGCATGCGCGCCGATGAGGCGATCTTCGACGAAATGCTCCAGAGCGCCATCGAGGACGACAACGTCGAGGCAGCCCTCGACGAGCAGGCCCACGAGGAGGCCATGCAGATGCTCGAAGAGCGCCGGCAGTCCCAGGGCGACCAGGAACCGTCATCCGGCCAGGAGGAGCCCCCGATGCCGAAGGAAATGGGGGACTACGAGGAAGCCCTGCCGGCCGATGATGACGAGAACATCGGCTCGCGGCCGGCACGCTAAGACGACCACTCAACCATTGAGGGGCCGACTGCGCCCCTCCCCGATCACGGAGTCGATAAGCATGGCCAGTCGGAAAGAGAAGATTGATGCGGAGCTGGACAAGCAGGAGGAGGTAGAGGGCTGGTCAGAAGACCTGGACCTGCTGCGCCGGGCCCTCTCGTGCTGCAAGACGGACTTGGAGTGGCAGGCCGTTGCTGATTGCCGCCATCATCGGTGGGGCACTTACTCGTACCAGGTCCACCGCTTCTACCAACCTTCCCAGCTCCTCCGATCTCCAGGAGGCATTGGGCGCCACCACTTCAAATCCCTAAGCAGAAGGACGAATAACCACTCCATAGGTGTGTTATTTAATTACTTATGAGAATGGCCGTTCCCAAAAGCAATATCGAGGCATCACCATGATCGAGGAGTCGGAACCTAATCCCACCCAGAGAGGAGGGTCTTTGACCCCGGCCCACCATTCCCGCGCGAACCACAAGGGAATCAGTCACCATTCGGGCTCCGCCTCCGGGTCGAATCCCGCCGCCGTCTACCTGGCCCGGCTCGCCCCCGGAAGTCGGCGCTCGATGAAGCAGGCCCTGGAGCGCGCCGCCGTCTTCCTGGCCGGGTCCGAGGTGGACGCTGCGACACTGCCCTGGGAGCGACTGCGCTACGAGCATACCCAGGCGCTACGCACGCACTTCGCCGAGCTTTACAGTCCGGCGACCGCCAACCGCTACCTCTCTGCCGTCCGCGGTGTACTGCAGGAGGCGTGGCGGCTGGGCCTGGTGGACAGCGAGACCTACCACCGCGCCGTGGACCTGGAGCCCGTGCGCGGCAGCCGGGCCACCAAGGGGCGGGCCCTCTCGGTGGGCGAGGCCCGGGCGATCTTCGAGGTCTGCGCCCAAGACGCCTCGCCGGCCGGCGCCCGGGATGCCGCCTGCTTCGGCCTGGCCTACGGGCTGGGGCTGCGCCGGGCGGAGATCGCCGGGTTATCCGTGGAGGACTGGGAACAGGAAGAGATGCGGATCATCGTCCGCGGGAAGGGGAACAAGGAGCGCACGGTGTACGCCGACGACGGCACCGCCGCCGCCATCGAGGACTGGCTCGCGATCCGCGGTGGGGATTCGGGCCCGCTTCTGGTGGCCGTGCGCAAGAGCGGCAACCTGGTCCACGGTCGCCACCTGACGGACCAGGCTATCTACCAGATCCTCCGCCGGCGCCAGCAGGAAGCCGGCACGCCACCCTTCACTCCGCACGATCTGCGGCGCACCTACGGCGGGGACCTCCTCGACGCCGGCGCGGACCTGGCCACCGTCCAGAAGCTCATGGGCCACGCGAAGCCGGACACGACCTCCGGCTACGACCGGCGGGGCGAGCGGGCAAAGAAGCGGGCCTCGGGGATGCGGCACACCCCCTACCCGGGCGCTCGATAGACGGGGCTACTGGGCCCCCGACTGCATCTGCTCGAAGCGATCCGGCAGCTCCTCCCAGAAGGACGCCGGCCGGCCGCCCCGGATCCGGTAGAGGGTGTCACCGTCCTGGATGAACGATGTGGGCGTCCCGCGGATCTCAAGCTCCCGGGCCAGACGCAGGTTGTCCCCCGCCGCATCAAGGCCGACGGCCTCTACCGCCCACTGCCACCCCTCGTCCGAGAACCCCACCGGGATCATCCGCCAGTCGATTCCCTCCACCTCGGCCATGTCCTTCTTCATCTGGTGGCAGATGGGGCAGGTGACCGACCAGAAGGTGTACAACGTCAGTTCACCATTGGCGTCTTCTTCCGGTTCAAGGTAAGTCGCATCTTCCAGCGCGCTCGAATGACTCAGCTCCGCCCAAAAAAGGCTCGCCACCAGAACCAATAAAACCCGGAACCCCATGCTCTCGTTACTCCCGGTTTTCGGTTCTACTGGGCGCGGACGGATTAAGCGACTCCTCCGAAGGCACATCCACCGAATCCGCAGTAGGCATCGCGTTGTTTTCCTTAATGAGCTTCTCCCACTCCGAGGTATCAATCTCCGACCAATCAACCTCTTGGATTTCTTCCATAGTCAGTCCGCGACAATTCGGATTGCTGGTACTTCCCCAGCCAATCCCTAATTGCTTTCGTGCCTCTTCCTGCATGATGCGAGATACAGGGCTATTGAACGAGCAGTAGGTATGATCCCGACGGACACACATTTTCCCAAAAACCACAGAAATGCGCTTACCGCATTCGCGCCCGATCTTGTGGGTTTGATCCATCGGGCGCTCAATGGCAAGCATGTTCTCGTCTTCATTGCAGCGCGCAACGAGCTTGATGATATTCTCTATTGAGGAGATATACCCTAAGATACCCTGCTCCATGATCGAGCGCACTGTCTCTTTAGTTCCCTGTACCAGACCTTCGTAGAAACTATCGGCATCAATCTTGTCCTTCTTGGGGGTCTCACAGCAATCCCAAAGCGAAGAGGCTTCGCCGGCCGCTCGACGGCAAGTCCGCTCCTCGCCCTCAAAGACCGTGCAGGAGGACGGGTCATTCTCATCTTCGCACTGCATATCGCCTTCCATAGCCTTCATCGCGGATGAGTGTGCCACCCATTCACCGAAGCCCTCGTTCTTCTCCTCGTCGTGAGAGAAGCAGGTCCCATCAGCGCACTGATACTCCTGCCCCTCACACTCCAGAACTTCCGTTGTCCGGGTCTCCGGTTCCGAGTCCTCGTTGCTATCGCAGGCGTATTCAACTTCCTTGGATGAGCACCAAGACGGGAGCCGGTCGTGGCTCTCCTCAGAATTACACTGCTCTTTTACGATCTCACACGAAGGGTCTTCCTCAAACTTCTCGCAATCGTTGTTTGTCCCCCCCATGCAAACCGCTTCCCCTTCAACCGTGGAGCACTCCCCCTGATAATCGCAAACCATTTCATCAAAAGAGGCGCTGGTCGCCAGCCTCTGGCCGACACCTGGCAACGGTTGAAGCTGGTAATACAGGCCATCTCCAGGACAAACCTCAGTGCCATCAATGACGGCGCACCCGGAACCACTGTAATCCGTCTCGTAGTCCATATTGCATCCCTGCGGGTAGGCTTCCAGCTCCTCAAAGTAGCGCATGCACTCGGGATTATCCCAGGAATCTTCGATGACCTTTTTGTCATTAAAGAGCCAGAAACCCACTAACCGATCATCCGAATTGTCAATGTCGCCGTCCATGACATCCTGAATCTCCGATTCGCTCAAATCATCCTTCCACAGCGTAAAATCATGCAGGTGACCATCCCATCCGCGGTCCGCCGAAACCGACCCCGACGAGTTTCCAATCCGGTGCCAGCTACTCGTCTCGATTGGACCCGAGCACTCCTGGCGAGATTTCACCTCCTTGCCGTTCTTGTAGAGTGTTCCCGTGCAGGTTTCCGGGTCGTAGGTCGCCGCTACGTGTACCCACTCACCCTCCTCCATGATGCCCGGCTCCAGGAAGTAGTTGTCGCTGCTCTTGCCCCCGAACTTGTTGAAGCGAACCCGCAGGTCGCCAGGCTGAAGCCGGTTAAACTCGAAGTGGTTGTTGGCACTGTTAGGCCCGGTTCCACCCCATATCCCCGAGACGTTGCCGGACAGGCCGCCCCACTTCACCCAAGTGGACACGGTGATCCCCGTCTCGCTGAAGTCCTCGACCCCCCCTGGATTGGCGGGTGCCTCCACGAAACTCTCCGGCCCGCCGAAGTTCACCCCGCTCTCCTGGTCGATACGGACATCCCCGATGATCGTGCCGTGGTTATCGTGGGGGCTGACATCGAGGATCTTTCCGTCTTCCACCGCGCTTACGATCTCGACGTTGCGCTGCATGCTGCAGCCCGGCCAGGTGGGATGCTGGTCCTTGATACAGGCTTGGGTTGAGGGCTCAACCTCTTCTTGCCGAATCTCCTCTTCCTTCTGAACCGTACTGCAATTCCCAAACTGCTCCTGCAGCTCCTCCTCAGTCATGCTGGTATCGACCGAGGGAGAGCAATCGCCGGTCGGATAACCGCATCCACCCTGGCCGTCGTAGGTCATGCCGGCCGGGCACGAGGCGTCCTCCTCGGCCGGCACAGTGCAGTCCTCACCCTCAAGGCTGCCCTGATCGCAGCTATACTCGACCGCCGGATCGATATGGCAGTGGCCGTTCAAGAAGGAGGCATCCTCCGGGCACTGCGGCTCGAAGTCCGCTTCAGCGGTGCACTCGTCGCGCTCCGGGTCATAGCTCGTCTGGTCCGGGCACAGCGCCTCCTCGTCGGCGTCGTACACGCAGGCTCGCTGCTCGGCATCCCAGGCCGCAGGCGCTTCGCACAGCTTCGAGGTATCCAGAGTGGCAACGCAGTGGCCCGGATCAGCGGCATAGGGATCGCCGCCACCCTCATACTCCGTCCCATCAGGACACAGGGGGGAGTAGCCATCGACATCCGTGACGCAGCCCCCATCCCCGTCCGGCGAGGTGCCATCGGGACAGAGCTGAACCTCCTCGGCATCGGTCACACACTGCGTGCCGGAAAGGCTCCAGCCGGAGGGGCAGGAATACGTCGTTTTCTCGCAAGTCAGTTCGATTTGGGTAATGCCAGTATAGGGGTTATACCAATCATCACAGGCAATACTTTTATCGTAGCCAGCACCCTCACACGCGCCATCCGGGTCATGTCCACAAAAATCGACGCGGCTTGGGACGCCCCCTTGCATCTCCTCCTGCTCTGTCGATGATCCCGCCGGCTGCACACACTGGTCCCCCTCCAGCGTCCCCTCGGGACACTCGTAGTCCACATTGGCCTGGGCGAGCTGGATCCCGGCCGCCGGGATGGTCCGGCTGGCCAGGTGCACCAGGCCGTCCTCGGGGGTCAGGCGCGCGCTGGCGCCGGGCGTCGTCCGGCAGGTGCCATTCCCGTCGTACTCGCCCACCGGGCAGTGGGCCTCGAAGCCGTTTACATCGCCCTGCCCCTCCAGGAGACCACCGGTGCACTCCCCCGCGCCATTCTCGCTCGTCCCGTCGGGACACGCAGAGGGCCAGTCCGGCTCGATATGGCACTGACCGGCGCCGTCGTACTCCCCCTGGTAGGTGCCACCCGCCGGGCAGAGGGCGTCATGGTCCGGCCACTGCTCGGTATCGGCGAGGCAGTACCCATCTCGCTCAGCGACAAAGGCCGCATTCCCAAGGTCCTCGGAATACCCTGCGGTCTCGGGGCACTGCGGCTTGTAGTACGCCTGCTTCCGGCAGCTCCCTTGATGTAGCTCGTACCCCATCCGGCACGAGCGATCTGCATTCGCCGGCTCCCTACAGCTCTCTGTCGCCGGATCAGCCTCCATGCCATCCGGGCACTGATAGGTCATCTCCGCACTCTGTTCGACCTCGACACAGTTATTCACGTCCAACTGGCAAACGGCTACGGCATTCGCCTTCCAGCACACCGGGTTCTGGGGATCGCCGGGATAGAGCGGGTCGAGGTCCCGTTGCACGATGCTCGGGTCGGCATTGATGGTGCCGCTCACGCCGGCGCTGCTGATCTCCTTCGCGCCCGCATCCACGCATTCCCACGTCGAGTCATCCACCTCGCATGTAGACCCCAGAGGTCCCTCAAACCCATCCTCGCACTCCTCATCCCGATAGATGACATCCGAATCCGGGTCGATCCGATAACGCGGCGAATAGGAAAACGAGGTCTTCTTAGCTGAGCTTGGAGGGTTCGTCCAGGTTACGGTGCACTTGTCCCCGTTGCAGTCCTGCTCGAAAATCGGATTATCTGCCTGCTTCATCCCTTCGCTATAGTGGAAGGTACGGTCACGATTGAGTGCCTGGGGATAGTCCTTTCTTCCAGTAGCATTGGGGCCGGTTCCGGGACCGTTCGCGTCTCCGCCTTCAATGCGGACTTCGGTTCCATCTGCACCACCGGTGCAATAGAACCACCAGTGCGAATTGATCCATCGAACGTGACCAATCGTATCATTTGTGAAGCAATACGTTTCCAGCTCCAGGTCTTCGGGTTTCCGCTCCACCTCGCACCCCAGCGTCTCCACCTCCATTTGCCCGCCGGGCTTGGCCGTCGTGTTATAAATCGTCTTAAACGCATCCGACTGCGCTGACTCGCCTTCCTCGGCTTCGAGCATCATCTGAGCCTGATTGTCACCATAATTCAAAAGCGCATCATCGTCGCCGAACGCCGAATGGGCCTCCTCAAACTGCTCTTTTGCCTCTTGGTCGTTCTCACCCCCGGCGTCCTCGAAGGAATCACTTTCAAGGGAGCCCTCCATGTTATCGACCGAGACCCCATCCTCTGAAACACTGAACGGAAGGTCCTCATTAAGGGCTTCGCCTTCATCCTTGAATTGCTGATAATCGGCCGCAAGCACGCTGCCAACCATCCCCACGAGAAAAACCAAAGCACCCCACCGCTTCATATTTAACTCTCCAGGCAGCAGTCCGTCCATCGCCAGAGCATGTGAATATAATCCTCACCCCGACCGGGAATTGTTCGGTGCGGCCCCCAATACACAGGTGCCTGGCCGGTCCAATGCGTATTGTTGCTTTCCGGAACCGGGTAGTATTGAGACCACCGGTAGGAGTTTTTCGGGATCATGGGCTCAAAAACCCCGTCACAGGGATTTCCCTTGAAGTCCCGCGCCAATCCACGCCTATGAAGCGCAGCCAGGCTCCGGACTGCCAGCAGGGAGGTGTCGGAAATAGGGCTGGATTGGTAAGCCAGGTTACCCGTAAATGGATACATGGAACCCCAAGCGCCTGCACACCAATACAATGTTTCAATAGGCTCAACGCCAGCTCCGACTGCCATGGCCTCACCCACGCATGCGGACTGTGCAATCGGGTTCGCAAAAAGGGCGGCTTCTGGGGTCGTAAGAACAGAAATCTGATCTTCATTCCAGGTAGGATCCATCTCGGATACGTACATCATGTCCAAACTCGTCTTAGAAACGCATCCGGTTAATGTTCCCAGGATCTCTCCGGCCGGGAATGCCCAATAGTGGTAGTGGTAAAATGTCTTGGCACCCGAATTACCGTCGGATGCTCGCTCTCTGCTGCCCCCTTGCATTCCCATCCCCGGCCCCCCGAAAGTCAGGCTGCTTCCAAACATCGTCGGCGAGCATCCCGGAGTGCGGACCAACTCGACCAACCTTGATGGCAACCACGCGCCCATGGTTACGCCCGGGAAAGGCGGTTCGCACATACAAACCGGCGACCGATTAAACCCATTCGGCGCATCTCCACCTAAATCCTGCCCCGCCACCGAAAAGGGAATATGACAGTCCCAGCAAACATCGGAAAACATCCGCGAAAATACGCTCCCATTCGGACAAGCTGCATCCGAAACTTGCGCATTTGCCGGGGAAATAAAAGAAGGAAAGGAGGCGTACAGGCGCCCCATCCATCCGGTTACAGAATCAGGTAATAAAAATCCACCGAGAGACTTTTCTACGGGAAACTCAGTAACACGAAGTTTTCGATCACCCGTGCCGCGAATCACGCTCGGCGTTTTCTGAATGCCAAGGCGGGTCCGTAGGTTTTTCGGTAAAAGATAAACGTGGTGGCCAAGGGTGTTCGTTAGGTCTCGGTAATTGGCCCATCCATCGCCTACTGTATCGATCCGGGATGTGACCAGTATCGGGTTTTGTGAGCGATTTTCTTCAAGCCAGTCGGATGCCCATTCGACTTCCTGGGGGCGGCTTCCATCGAAGATCAGTAGGGGCCTTGTCCAGGGGACGGCAGAAAGGGGGTTTACGCGCTGCCCCTTGCGAGCGATTAACCGGTCCTTCCCGGGGACCGTGATGTCCTCGGTGACCGTGACGGACGGGTCCACGACGTAGCTGTTGCGAGCCTCGGCCGGCTCCAACTCGAACTCGTGGAACTCCTGATGCTCCCAGAAAGCCTGGCGGCCCCGTTCAATGATCGCTTCCTTTCCGCCCTGCTCCTCAATCCAGTCCTGGATCCGGGTCTTCACGTACTCCTCAACGAAATGGGGCTCGGCGACCGACCAAACATTGCCTCTCCGGCCTATGTCGGGCTCATCGGCCTCCTCGGCCTGCTCCAGAACGTAATCGAGATCCCCGAGACCGGACGCCTTCGCCACCAGCTCGCCGCCGCGCTCGGACACCCAAGTCGGGACAGCCTCCACGCCGTGCCGGTCGAATACCTTGTTGTTGATCCCGAGCGCGACTTCCGAGTGCTCCAGGTCGGCCTCCTTCAGCCAGCGCGAGAACTGCCGAACGGTCTCGTCGATGTCCTTATCGACCAGCGGGCCCTGGAAATAGACCGCCACCTCGCTGTCGGGGCGCGCTTCCTGCGCCTTTGCCGCTTCTTTCAGCAGCGTCTTGCGCTGACTGGCAGGGATGCTCTCCGATAGCAGGAGCGTGTGCGTCACACCGGCTTTTCCGTCCTCCGCAACCGGCGAAAACGGCAAATTCCCCCCTTCTAGATCGCCCTGATCCGCGAACTCGGCGATACGTCCAGGCAGGTCCTTGATGCGGAGCTCTTCCAGGCCCCCTCGCGCCGATTCAGCGAGCGACCCTGCTTCCTCCCGCTCGGCTCGAATACGCTCCTGCACATTGCCGCCCTCGGCATCGGTCTGCTCCAGGATCGCGTGGACACGGTCGAAATCCTCCTGAGAAATCAGGTTGGCCGCTTCGCATTCCCCCGTTGCCAGCGCCTCTCCACCACAGGTGCCACCCTGGGCCCCGCCAGGGGCAGCAAATGCGCCCCCGGCCAGCCCCCCGAGCATCGCCGCGGTCAGCACTCGCAGTCCTACGCGGACAACCGGCATTGTTGCACTCCCCTGCCCATAGCCTTCCCCGAGGATACGAAAGCCATGAGCGCGCTTTTGCCGCTAACTAAGGTCGTATGAGGGGGATTAGAAGCAAATTGCCCCGGTCTGGGCCGGGGCGATGAGGCGGGAGGGGCTGGTCAGGGCCTAGAAGAAGGTGCGCAGCGCCACCCCGAGGATCATGCCGTAGAACAGCCAGCTCACCGGCGGCTGCCAGATGGCCGAGCCGATGGCGGTGGCCACCGACGGCTTCACCTTCATCGTCACGTCATTGGCGTGGCCGGACTCCAGGGCGTTGTACCGCTCCACGTAGAGGTTCTTGAGGTGCTGGTAGTAGCCGGAGATGATCCAGAGGATGAAGAGGATCACCACCGCCCCCAGCGTGGAGGCCGTCTCCGCACTCTCACCGGCCAGGCTGTCCGGCGTGTGCCCCAGCATCGGCAGCAGGAAGGCCCCGCCGGTGACCAGCAGCGCCAGGGCGTTCACCACCAGGCAGTGCCAGTCGTACTTGTTGATGGCCTGCTGAGCCCAGCCCAGCCGAGTCAGCCGCTCGTGGTCGCTCATCGTCACTTCGCTCATGCGTCACTCCTCTCGTCGCTTCAAAAAATCGGATGGGCCGGCCCGATCCACTGATCGGCCTGGACCGCGCCCCAGTACCGGGAGTCCCAGCTGGACGGGGACTCCCCCATGACCCACCAGTGTCCGTCCGGTAGTCGGCGGACGCCGGGCTCTACCCGGCTGGCGTGGTGGAGCACCCCGAGGATGTCGCCCGACTCACCGGGCCGGGCATGGACCACCACGTCACCGAGCCGGCCGACCCAGTCGCCCGGGGTGGCCACCACACGCTTGCCCATCACCACCCCGTCCTCGAAGTAGGGGCTGGCCCCGCGGGACCGGAACGCCGCCACCTCCCCTCGCTGCGGCCGGTAGTCGGCCTCGTGGACCACCAGCCAGAGCCGGTGCCCCATGGAGGGGGTCTCCTGCGGGTCGATGTGGACGGTGAAGTGCGCCATGAACCACGCCCAGAAGCCGACGATCCCGGCCAGGGTGAGGCCGGCCTTGAGGGCGAACCGCCCCCAGGGCTCTCGCCGGCGCCTCCTCTCCTCACGAGGGACTGCGTCCGGCATCGACACCGACGTGGCCACTACTCGATCTCCACGAAGGCATCCTCCGGGGCATCGAAGACGACACCGGCATCAAGGACGATGTAGCCCTTCTCGGTGAGCTGCCCGGAGATGGCCTTCAGCCGCCGAGCCACGGCCTCAGCGGTCACTGCGTCGGGGTCGTCGGCCTCCTCGCGCATCTTCTCCATCACCCGGGAGGGGTCCAGGATGACGATCTCCCCGTGGGCCTCGCCCTTCGCCTCCTCCTGGCCGGGCCAGCCGGGCATACCGGCGACCATCCAGGCCACGGCACCGGCGACCATCGCCGCCATTACCCAGGTAAAGGGATCCTTCAGCAGCGCCTTCATATCGCCTCCTTCTGCCGCTCTTCCTCCGCGATGACGCAGTTGATGGCCTCCTCGAAGCGGTAGCCCCGGCTCTGGTACTTCCTGATGGCGGCCTTGTCGTCGGGCGCGGTGGAGTACATGAGCTGGATGAACCGGCTACCGATGAGCCGCCCGATGCCGGCCCCCTTGGTCTCGGTGAGGAAGAAGATTTCCGAATACTTCCCCTTCTGGGTGTGCACGGTCTTCAGGATGTCGTAGCCGGCGTCCGACAGCGGCAGCCGCCCCTCGCGCTTGATGGCGTCGATGCTCGACCCCTTCTGGTTGAGCAGGAACATGTTGGCGCTGTTCTCGGCGATGGCCACGCCGGTCGGCGAGTTGTAGAGGTCGTTGATGGACTGCGTGATGACCATGGCGGCGCCGTTGTACTTGCGGAACCGCCGGTAACCGCCCTCGATGAACCGGGCCACCGAGGGCTCGGCGAGCAGGTCCCACGCCTCGTCGATGATGAGGATCTTCTTCTGCTGCGGGTTCTCGGAGAGGTACATCTCCTGCTGGATCTGGTAGATGAGCTGGAGCAGCACCACCCGCTGGAGGTGCTTGCGCCCCTTGAGCTCTTCCAGCTCCAGGACCATGAAGGGGTTGGAGAGGTCGATGTTGTTGCCCCGGTTGAAGTAGTGGCCGTAGCCACCGTCCGAGGTGAACGCGAACATCCGCTTGCCCACGTCCTGGACCCGGGTGTCGTCGTCGGCCAGCAACAGCTCCACCAGCCGGTCCACCGTCAGGTCCTGACCGTGCTGCTTCCAGGCGCCCCCGAGGACCCGCTTGAGCCCCGAGGTCTGGATGTCGCTGAGCATCTCCTGGTCCGAGGCCATGGCCGTGAGCAGGCCCACCAGCGCGTCCTCCTCGTCCTTGTAGTCCTGGACCAGCGGGAAGGGGTTGAGCTGGATGTCGGCCTCGTCGGAGAAGACCATGAACTGCCCGCCGAGCACGTCCGCGGTCTTCTCGTAGGAGCGCCCCACGTCGATAACCCACGCCCGGTCGCCCTGCGAGAGGTAAGAGCAGAGCACTTCGTTGGTGAAGAAGCTCTTGCCGGCGCCGGACTGGGCAGCCACGCAGGCGTTGTAGTTGGTGTCCGAGTCGTACAGGCAGAGATTCATCAGCTGCCCGCCCCGGGAGACGAACTGCATGGTCTGGGTGCCGCTGCCCCGCCAGTCGGAGATGATGGGCAGCATCCGCACGACGTGGCGGGTGCCCATCGTCTTGTAGCGACCCAGCATCTGGATGGCGTCGCCATCCATCCCGAGCGGCAGGGCGTTGAGAAAGAGGGGCCGCAGGAACCAGCGGTCCTCCATCAGCTGAAAGCCCAGCTCGCGGTAGTAGGTGCGGGCGTTGGAGACCGCGGCCTCCACGCGCTCTTCGGATTCGTCGAACAGCGCCAGCGACATCGTCATGCGCACCGGCCGGTCGCCGTCATCCAGGGCCTCGAACAGGGCGTCGAAGTCGTACTTGCGCCGGGCCAGGGTCGGCAGGAAGTTGATCATCTTCCCCTGGGCCTGCCGGAGGTTCCAGTTGCGCAGCTTCTCCATCTGCCCCCGGTGGTTCTCGGCGTCGGGGAAGTAGAGGTTCATGGTCAGCATGAAGTGCTCGTGCAGCCCCCGGGTGCCGTAGGCCGTCTTGCCCACGAAGAGGCCGGCCAGACCCATCACGACGCGCTCGGGGTACTGCTTGGGGCTGAGCATGCGCACGTGCGCGTCCGGCTTCTCCGGGTCCCCCAGGCGCAGCCCCTCCTTGTCGGCGGTGATCCGGTTGCCGATGTCCACCAGCTGATCCCGGATCCACTCGTTCCGGTCATAGAGCTGGGACGGGGTGCTCTCCTTCCAGCGCGCCCCGTCCTGCCAGTTGAGGATCGAGCCCATCAGCCGGATGTGCATGCCGGCGTCCATGGGGATCGGGTGCATGTCGATACTGGCCAGGGCCTGCCCCACGGACCGGCGCAGCCGGACGACGTTGTCGATCTCCGGATCCGAGGGCTCGGCCTCGCAGGGCACCTTGCCCGTGACGAGGATGTAGTGGTTGCGCAGCTTGGATGCCGAAGGGTCCCCGAGGGCCTCGTGCAACCCGCCGCGCAGGAAATCGGCCCGGCGTTCGATGACCTCGCGAAGCACGCCGGTGGCTTCGTCCCGCAGGGACAGGGCGGCCTGAAGGTGCGGCTCGATGTCCGGCGACGCCCAGTGGACGATCTGCATCATCCCGCCGGCCGGCCAGTCCTGGTTGAGCAGGCCCTGCAGGCTCTCCGCGTCCGACTCGGACACCCCGGTGCGCGGCGCACAGAGATACGAGAACGCCAGGTGGCCATCCTCCAGGAAGAAGAGCCGGTCCCGGGGGCTGTAGGCCAGCTCCGGGAATAGCTCCGCAGCCGGCCGGCTACCGGCAGGGGCTTCCTCCCGGTAACGGCTCGACGACGGCTTCAGCAACTTCTCCAGCATCGCCCGTCCCCTCCCGGCTTACAGGCCGATACCGATACCGGCCCCGGCGGGCAGGTGGGACGCCATGCCGTGCATCACTTCCACGCTCGCGCCGAAGAGGCTGTCCACGATGGTCTCGGCGTTGTAGAGGCCAAGACCGGCACCGACGCCGATGGCGAAGGCCATGATGGACTGAGAGGCGATCCCGCGGATGAGCCCGACCAGGATGAAGGCCAGGGCGATGACCCGGCCCAGCGTGCCCTGCGACCAGTCCACCAGGGTCTCCCAGATGGAGTCGAAGTCCCCGGACCCGGCCGAGCCGGCGAATGCGGCATCCGGCGCCAGGGCCAGACCGACCACCGCGGTCACGGCCAGAACCGGAGTCGATGCACGAAGATACTTGCTCAGCTGCATGCTGCTTCCCTCTTGGTTGCTTGGTTGGTGCCTTCGGAGCCGCCGGAACGGCCCGCGAAATCGGTCCGGGGCCCTAGCGGCCCTGCAAATCGTCCGTCAGCCGTTCGCGAGTCTCGGCCACTTCGCCGCTTCCCCCGCTTCCTCGGCTGGCTGCCTCCCCTTGTTCCCCACTGCCCTGAGCACCGGAGACACCGACCGGATCGTCGGTCTGCGGGGCCTGGCCCGGGCTCATGCGCATCATTCGACGGCCTTCGCTGCCCTCCTGGTACGCCTCCCCGACGCTCCAGCGTCGGGTCTCGACCTCCACGAAGCTGTAGGTCGCCATGTTGAGAACGCCGCGGCTGTCCTCCATCGGGGCGTGCCAGATCCGCATGACCTGGGCCGGCGTCCGGATGGGGCGCGGCACCTCCGCCGGCACCTGGCCGCTCCAGGCTTCATCCCGGGCGGCCTGGGCCTGCTCGACGGCCTCGGTATGCTCCTCGGTCACCTGGTTGTCGCCTTCGTACACCTCGCGGACCGACTGGCAGGTCTGGCCCTCGGGGAAGCCGTCGCAGCTGTACTCGGAAGCGCCCATCGTTCCGCAACCACTCAGCCCGGCCGCACTGGTCAGCAGCGCCAGCGCCGGGAGGCCGGCTCGGATTCCGTGTCGTGCTTGCATTCGTGGTCTCCTCTACTCGCCCTGGCCGCTCGGCTCCAGGGTCTGGCCCCGTGTGACGATCAGGTCCACCTGACGGCCGGCGGCAATCTCGATGACCGGGAACATGCTCTGCGCCATGTCGATGTAGAACTGGGCGAGGCGGTCCATGGCCCGGCTGGCACCGGTGGCCACGCCACTCTGCGCGGCCTCCTTGCCCATCATGTCCTCCCACTCGGCGCTGTCCTGGCCGCCTTCGAGGTTGAGACTGGGGACGCGCTCGACGTTGAAGGCCCCGGCCACGCCCTCCAGGAAGCCGGCCATCATGGCGCGGGTCAGGACCTGGCCCTGCTTGGAGACCAGCCGACCCCGCATGCCCGCCTTGCCGTCCTCGCCGACGACGTACAGGGGCATCCGCTTCTCCACCACGGACTTGTCGTGGCGCACGCAGCTGATGGTGTTACCGCGCATGTAGGCCCGCTCGGAGGAGAGATCGCCGTAGGCTTCGGCGATGATGAAGCACTCACGCACGTCCGCCCGGTACCGGTTCGGCAGGATGGCGTCCTTGTTGACCCGGATGAGTGCCGGGAAGGGTTCGCTCTGGGCCGCCTGGCTGGTCGGTGCATCCAGGCCGGCCAGTAGCTCGCCGGAGAGGATGGAGCCCGCCGGCAGATGGGCGAACGCCGCCTCTTCTTCGTCCTGCTCGGACGCGGAGGTCCCGCCGTAGGTCTGCAGCGCACCGACCTGGACCGACTGGCCGTCCTCGCCATCGGCCGTCCCGTCGCCCTCCCCCGTCGTCTGGCGCACCGGCTCGGGCAGGTCCTGCCACACCCGGCCCTCGTCCACCTCCACTTCCTGGCCGGGCTCGGGCCGCTCGGAACCCCCCGAAGCCGAGCCCTGCGTCTCGCCCGCATGCGATTCCCGGGGCGCCGGGGCCGCCTGGTTGCCGCCCGGATCCCGGCCTTCCGCCGCCATTTCGCCGATGGCGCGCGTGGCCTCCTCCAGGTTGTTCAGCCGCTCCATGACCTCCGGATCCGGCTGCGGATCTTCGGCCTGGGATTCCTCCCGGCGCTGCTGCTCCAGCTGCTGGCTCAACTCTTCCAGGCGCTGCTCAATGGACTGGGAGTTTTCCTCCAGGCCATCCACGCGGCTGTCGAGGGCATCCAGCTCCAGGCCGCTGAAGTCATCGCTGGTCAGCTGGACGGATTCGCGCTCCTCCCGGACCTCCTGCCCGCGGTCGGTCGGCTCGTTGGCGACGAAGATCCAGAGGATCCCCAGCCCCACCACGGCCAGGCTGCCCAGGGCCAGCCGCCACTGCAGCTTCGGATCGAGGGCGCGGAATCGCTGCTTGGCCGCCTCAATCATCCTCGCCCTCCTCCGGGGCGCCGCGGCCCAGCACGCTCGGACGCTCGTTGCCGCTCGGAGTCCCGGCTCGACGCTCAACGAGGTAGAGCTCGGTCTCCTCGCCAGGCTTCAGCGCCGCCCGGGGGTAGGAGGAGACGGCCAGGATCCCGCGGTGGTAGCACTCCGGCCCCCGCACCTCGATGGGTTCGTCGGATCCGTTGTGCAGCGGCGCCACCCAGACGATGAGGTTGCGGCCCTCCAGGCGCTGTCCCGTCCCCATCTGGATGTCCTCGCTGCCGTCCCAGTCGCAATGGATGGGCATGGCATCCGGGGACACCCCGTCCTGCATCCCGTAGCCGGCCGGCAGCTCGCCCTTGGCCGCCTGCGAGAGGGCCTTCGTCACGCTCGCGCGCAGCGGGTTGCTCCGCTCCCAGGTGCCGGCCTTGTCCGGCTGCACCATGGACGCCATGGACTCCATCCCCGCAATGCTGACGCTGTACTCGCGCGGCGGGACCCGACGGGGAACGAGCGTGAGCGACAGCGCCCGCTGCTCGTTGTGGCCATCGGTCACGTAGAGGGTGATGGGCGCCGACTGCGCGGTGGTCACGTAGATGACGCGCCCCACCACTTCGATCTCGGCCTCGTGGGCGCTGCGGACCTCGGGGTCCGGCCAGGGGGCGATGATCCGGTTGGGGTGGCCCTGGGAGATCACCATGAGCTGGTTCGCCCCGGGCTCCACCGTGAGCTCCCGGCGGTCCTTGGCGGCGCTGGCCTCCGTGTCCGGGCCGGACGCCCGGGCTGCCTGCACCGCCTGGTCCTGCTCGGCCGGCGGTGGAGCCCCATCGGCCTCCGGGCCACCGGATTCGGCGGCGGGAGCCGCGGAACCGGTATCGCCCTCGGCGTCGGCTGCAACCGCCGAGCCGCTGCGAGGGTCGGTCACGGACACCGGCACGCCGGGGATCCCGTTGCTCGCGCCCTGGTCCCCGGTGGCCTGTGCCAGTGCCCCGGGGGCGGCCATGACCGCGGCCACCGCCGCGGCGCAGTGTCGCCATCGCATCATTGATCTCGCTCCTGATTCCGCTCCTTGATCGGCCCCTGGTAGGAATCCAGGTCGAGCAGCTGCGGCTTGTACCGCTCGATCCCGATCTCGAACTCGTAGGTCCAGTCCATGCGCTTCACCTCACCGCGCTTGGGCGTGAGCGTCTGGGTGCCGGTCACCGCCACCACGCCCTCGTCCTCGAAATAGGTCAGGTTCTCCGGGCTGAAGGAGACGGTGGCCTCCTCATCCCGGATCCGGGCGATCTGATCGGCGATGGAGTCGCGCACGACGGGCGCGCTCTGGGCGGTGATGTAGAGGTCCAGGAAGGACATCAGGGTGTCGGCGTTGCCGCGGTGGATATTGCCGAGCAGCTGCGCGAAGTAGAGCCCCCAGGACAGCATGTACGGCTCGCCCGCGTCGGTCCGGGACACGGCCGTGCGCTCTTCCAGCGGCGTCGGGGGCTCCAGTACCACGGTCGGCTCGTGGGTCAGGGCGTGACCGGCCAGCAGCGCCGTCGCCACCGACAGCCCCGGTAGCGTCCAGCGGGCCAGTTGGTTCTCGGCCCGCGTGCCGGCCCAGGTCTTGAGGAGTGCCTTCAGATCCATGCCGCCGCCCTCAGCCCACGTGGTCCCGCTCGAAGGGGTTGCCCACCGAGCGCGCCTTGGTGGGCCAGAAGCCGAGCCACCAGAGCTGATGGATCATGGCGCCCTCCTGCCGGGTGTTCCGGTAGCGGCGGAGGTACTTCACCGCGAGCGCGCCGATGAGGCAGAGGATGAGCAGCTGCTCCAGCATGAACCCGATCACGAAGAAGACGCTGAACAGGCCCAGCTCCTCTCCGCTCCACATCATCATCACCGGGGGATCATCCACTTCCCGCGGGACCCGCAATGCGTCTTGCGACACGGTGCTGCCTCCCTATTACCAGGTCTGGAGGCCATGCTACGCAGCGGCCTGACGCCTGTTTGTCCGTAATAGGGGGTCGAAACCGGGGGTTTCCGGACAAAGATTCAGGCCGCGGCCTCGACTCGGTTCCGCCCGCTGTCCTTGGCCTGATACAGGGCCGCATCCGCCCGGCAGATCGTCGCCTGTGCCTCCTCGTCCGGAGCACATTCGGCGACCCCGATGGAGACCGTCACGGACACCGTGATGGCCTCGCTGGCGACCAGGGTCCGCTCCACGGTCTCGCGGAGACGCTCGGCCATGGCGCAAGCCCCCGGCAGGGAGGTATCGGCGGCAATGACGATGAACTCCTCCCCGCCCCAGCGCCCGACCTCATGCGGGCACCCTCCTGCCGAGTAGGGGTGCACGGCATCGGTATGCCGGACCACGGTGCGCAGCACGTCCGCGACGTGCTGGAGAACCTCGTCCCCCACCGCGTGCCCGTGGGTGTCGTTGATGGACTTGAAGTAGTCGATGTCGATAAGAAGTACCGACAGCGGCCGTTGGGTCTGCTGGAGCTGCCGGTCGATCTGGCGTCGATTCGCCAGCTGGGTCAGCGGATCCACGGACAAGGCCCGCGTGTAGTGAAGGAGGGTGCGCAGCTGCACGTGCTGGGACCACAGCGCCGCAGCCCCGACCAGCAGACCCGCCAGCGACACCGGCACCACGAGCGCAGGTGCGGCCAGGCCGGCCCCGATCCAGAGCGCGAGATGGATCGGGGCCTGGAGCGCCAGGCCCTCCCGGAGCGTTACCGGGAACGGACTGATGACCGCGAGCACCGCCAGGGGCGGGAGCAGGTAGATGAGTTGCACGGTGGCCGTCGGCGCCACCCCGAGAGCCAGGGCCACCCCGATCACGTGCACGACCAGCGGCACCCCGATGGCAGCGCCCAGTAAGCCGTGTGCGGTATGCAGCCCCTCGTGGCGGTAGGCCGCTCGGGCAATTGCCAGCAGCAGGCCGGCGGTCCCGACTCGAAGGACGGCGGTCCAGCCGGCGATGCCCGATGGCAGCAACAGCCAATCCAGCACCACACCACCGGCGACGACACCCGCCAGCAGCACGGCCAGTAGCCGCACTCGTCGCAACAGCTGCCCGGCCCGCCATTGAGAGAACCCCGACACCGGGTCCGCCGGCGCCAGCTCGGCGGCCAGTCCGCGCCAGGCTTGCCCGACCGCCCCCACGAACGTCCGACGCAGGTATTTCATCGGTCTGCCGGCCCCTCCGGATCCCCGACTCGGCCTTCACCGAAGCGCCCGTCCCGCGCGGCCCCGACGAGTAACAGCGCCGCATACTCCCGGGCGGCCTCGACGCCGGAAGCCGCCCCGCCCACGATGGTTTCTATAACGGAGGCGAGGCCGCGGTCATCGTCCGGGTTGGACTTGGGCGTTGAAGCCTCAGCGGTGGCCGTGGAGGTGGTTATCAGGAGCGAGATGGCAATCAGGACGCGGGGGAGGCCCTGGCTGGACAGCGTTCGAGGTAGGTCGAGGCGCATCGGGTTTCTCCGGCTGGGGTTGTCAGACCTGGGACCTCCAGGAGGACACAGGCCCAGCGTACCGGCCCCGATGGCGCTTCTTTGTCAGCAATGGGGGGTCGAAACAGGGGGGTTGCGTACACGCAAACAACTACGCGCCACGCTGCCGCAAGAATCACATCACCCAATCTCCAATTCAAATAAAACACCATTAAGCGCCGAATACACTCCAGCCTTCAACCCTTTCATATACCGACATCGTTCTTACACTTCCCTCCATACACCAATACAAAAAACCAAGGGAGCAAAACCCATGCTTCGACAACAAGAGGACCTAGCCGAAGCCATCATAGGTGCCGCAAAAGAACTTGCAGAGCAAGGACCTTATCAGGAGAACGTCTTGAATGAGGTCAAAGACCAACTAGAAGGTGCAAGCTTTCCAATCCAGTATATCAACGACATTGTTGAGGAAATTCAGGAAAATCCTGCCTGTGTAGCCCAAAACGTCACAACAGAAACACTTAGAATTTATCTTGAAGCCAATCACTCCGGAGAAACAATTTCTCCATTCCGAGAAGCCATAATTCTGTCAGCACTTTCTAAATAGCATCTCACACAAGTAAAATTATCTTTCTCAATCTGGGTATATCGTCTCAAATTACAACACAGACTTAACCAGAAAGTTAGCGCCGACTTCACAAGGTGCCAATATAGTTGAATGACTAAAATCCCAGGCTAAGCTCAATGGCATAACTCATTCCTCTAAAACCCTAATAGGGCTACCGGGAAGATGCTGGCGTCCCGGCCCCAAGAGGCTTTTGAAGGAACTTGCTCCGCTTCTATAACCGCTGCTTTTTTTCTTGAAACTACTTATCGTCACTCCACCTGTAACTCTGCGATTACCTACCAGCGTCTTTTTCTTAAAGTATTCATAAATACCCCTATATCAAGAGCTATCACTCAGTAGCCTAGAATACACATTGGAGGCGCTAGAGGATTCCTCATATTGACCTCGACCCAAAAACATGAGATGCTATACTATAGGGGGCAGAGGGATATGTTTACCTCGTTCTTGGAAGCGTTCAACCTCCTTGAAGTTGTTCGTCCTAGGACTTCTACACCAAGGAAGGATATCAATTCCGTGACTAGGAGATGCCTATGTATCTACCGAGCAGTCTTGCCATCGAAGCAGATGGCTCTCTTATAGCTGAGCACCCTCCCTTACCGGGAGTTGACTTTAAAAGAAAGCACCATGGAACAAGAAGAGAACAACCATAAGCCACGTCTTAGGCGTGTACTTATACCATCTCTTCTTATCTTTTTTATTTATATTTTCCCTTTATCATCTATAGATTTTGAACTTTGCCTACTTATAGGGTCTGCGAACTTTTTTGTTCGCCAGTAATCAAGGCTGATTTTTTTAGCCGTCTGCAGTTTTAGCAAAAGGGGCAGTCTAACGACTGCCCCTTTTTGATCGCCCCACCTACAGCTGCTTCTGCAGATTAGCCACGATCACCACCCCCGCCCAGGCCACAGCAAACCCCCACAGCGGCACCACACTCGGCGGAATCGCCAGCGGCGCCATGAGATACGCCGGTACCAGAGTGAGCAGGAAGGCCAGCACCAGAGCCGCGGCATGGAACCGATTGGGTGCGGCATAGCCGTAGCTGAGCTGCTTCACCCGGCGCACCGCGAAGCCGTGCCAGATGGCCGGCAACCAGATGGGCAGCATGTAGGGCGCCCAGATCGCGATGAGCTGCGCTCGCTGCAGGGACTGGTAGAGCACCGTCCAGAAGACCTCCAGTCGCGTCTCGACGAAGGGGAAGATGGTCTCGGCGATCCCGTCCATCTCGGGCTCGGCCGCCCGCTCCTCCTGGGTGGGGACCAGGTGATAGCGTACCGCCTCGACGATACCGGTCTCCACGAACCACCGATTGAAGCGGTCATTGGTGGCCTCGACCAACTCCTCGGCCATGGTCTCGCCGAACCACTGCGCGGTCTGCTCTCGTTCGAGCTGCACCTGCCGAACCAGGAAGTCCGAGGGCACCAGGACCCCCACTACCAGCATCTGCACCAGCAGGAACACCACGAACCAGACCAGCCGCGATTTCGGCAGCCCGGCCCCTTCGCCGCTCGCCATGGCCTACTCCTCCACGCAGTCCCCGTCCTGGTCGTCCACACCGGACAAACCGAGCTGGCGTAGTCGCAGATCGGCCCAGACGCGATTGCCCTCCAGCCGCTCCCCGGAGGGTGCGGCCTGAAAGCGCAGGACCTCCGGGGTCGCCTCCCCCAGTTGCTGGACCGCCGGCTGGAACAGCCGAGTCAGGATCTGACGCAGAAGCCCCATGGCATCGAGCTCCCCCGACCGCCAGGCGCCCATGTCGGCATCCCAGTAGTTGCGTAGGCCGGTGAGCCCTTCCCCCAGCACGGCCCGGGCCTCCTCCACCTCCAGGTGATCCAGCAGGGCGTCCGCCACCCCCTCCAGGGGCGCCTGGATCCGCGGGTACATGCGCTCGACCCGATGGACCGTCTGCCCCGCCCGGGCACTCCCGATGGCCTGTTTGACCAGCTGATCGGCCGGCACGCGCCGCGCGGTCACCAAGGTCAGGGGATTCTTCGCCATGTCACGTCCTCAATCTTCGGTTGCACATCGCTGGTGATGATGGGCACACGGCCCTTGTACATTCGCCCGCCGGCGGTGTTCATAATGAACTGGAGATTCGGCAGCTTGCCGAAGAGCTCCGGCGGGAAGAGCTCCGCCTCGGCCTCAATGAGCCGCTCCCCGTAGTTCCCCGACCAGTTCGTCACGTCCCGGTCGGACCCCATGGCCGTCGTGCCCTGGGTGTGCATGATCTGGCGGATCACGGTCTTGCCCAGCTTGTCGGAGATGAGCTGCTGGGTCTCCTGGTCCACCAGCCGCAGGGCGATGACGTTGTTGCAGTTGCCCGCCACCTGGGCGGCGGCCTCCTTGGAGCCCATGCGCTCGATGAGATCCGGGAAGGTCTGGGTGGCCACGTACAGCTTGAAGCCGGCCCCGCGGCCCTTGTTGAGCAGCTGGATCATGGGCCGGTTGATGACCTCGGCGGCCTCGTCCACGAAGACGCTGACCCGCGGGTTTTCCCCCTTCTGGTAGTTGTAGATGGTCCCTGCCACCGCGGTGAGATCGGAGAGGATCATCGAGCCAATCGCCGATCCCACGGTCCCGTCGGTGAGGCTGTCGAGTCCGATGTAGACGACATATCCCTGCTCCACGGCCTTCGCGGAGTTGAGGATCGGCCGCCCATGGATGTCCCCGGCATCCTGGTAGCCCGGCGAAAGCAGCGACCCCAGAGGCTCGGAGGTGAGCATGTTCAGCACCGGGAGCAGCCCCACCACCATCTTCTGGAAGTGGGTCCGCTCGTGACGGTGCATGGAGATGATCCCGTCCACGGCCGTTGAGCGCCGGCCCTCGGGCAGGGATTCGTAGAGGCCGATAAGTACATTGATCCGCTTATCCCGGTCCTTGGCCTTCTCCAGGCGGTGCGCATGACGCTGACGCCAGCTCTTCGACAGGCGGTCCAGGTGGACCTCCACCGCCTGCTCCACCAGCTCGTCCGGGCCACCCTCGATGTACCGGCGCAGGGTCTTGAGGCTCACCCGCATGCCGGCCTCCACCTGGGCCTGGCAGACGTGATTCAGCGCCATCCAGCAGAACGCCTGGAAGCTGTCCCCACCGCCCTCGGAGGGCATGAGGGAGGCCACGCGGCTCGCCAGCTCCGTCACCCGGGAGAAGTTCGCCATGACATCCAGGCGCACCGAGCGGTCGGCATGCGCCGGGTGGAAGTATTTGAACCGCTCCGGGACCCCGGCCTCGATGCACGCGCTCTGCGCCGAAGCACGCAGGTCCTGGTCCCCCTTGGGGTCCACGATGAACACGCACTCCCCACGCCGGACCTTCTGCTTGATGAGCAGATCGAAGGTCCGCGTCTTCCCCGCCCCCGTGGTCCCGTAGATGATGGTGTGCCCGGCCTCCTCGCCCTTGGCGATGGAGATGTCCGCCTCGGACTCACTGACGCCGTGCAGCCAGGGGGATCCCGGCTCTCCGGTGTCCGGCAGGACCTGGTCGATGCCGCGCTTGCGGATCTCGTAGACCCGCTGCGCCTCCTTCTGGCCCCACTCGAAGCCGCGGCCCAGCCACAGCCGCTCCTGCTGGTACCGACGGTCCACCTCCTGGAGGCGCTGGCGAAGCTCCTCCGGCTTGAAGAACCAGAGGCTGCGTCCCGAAAGGCCGGCATTCTTGCGGTACTGCTGCCAGCCCTGCGCGGCCTGCTGAAGGCCCATGGCCACCGCCGCCGCGCCCATCCAGTAGAACGGCGCCGTCGGCATCGCCGACCACGCACTCATCACACCCGCCGAGACGGCCCCCAGCCCCCAGATCCCGGCCGTCTTGAGCTCGATGGCCGGGCGGAAGGGCATCTCGTACATCTCTTGCGCGGCCCCCATACGCGCATCTCGGTCCTGGCCCTTCGCCATCAATGCCTCCGCTGCACCATCCGGATCCGATCCCGCCGACTGAACTTCGCCTTCACCTCGGGAGGAATCGCAGCCGGGGCCTCCACGACCGGCGCCCTCTCCAGCAACAGGATCATCTTGCGCGCAGACCGGATCCGCTTGGAGACCCACTCCCACTCGGCCTTATGAAAGGCGACTCCCGCCTCGTTGATGTCCACCCAGTGCGCATGCGCCCCCGGTACGACCCACGAAGGCTTCTCATCCGAGTCCAGAAACGCCTGTTCCTCGATCCACTGCTGGAAGGCTTCTGCCAGCTCCTCAATGAGCGCCGCCTCCTCGGAATCACCCCGCGCCACCTCCCGGCCAGGGGAAGAGAGGTCTTCAGTCCCCCGGCCTTCATCGGGCCCGGACCCACGGCCTTCCTCCACGGGCCCGGGACCCTCGGCGGCGTCCATTGGCGCCGCCGTCTCATGGACCTCTGAGACGGCCTCGGCAGACGGGTCGAGCTCCGGGTCCGCGGCAGACGCAGGGGCCTCGTGTTGGCCGAGCTCCTCGGTGGACTCTCCGGCCTCCCGGGCGGAAACCCCGTCCGGCACGCCGGAGACCGAGGCCGCGGCCAGCTCCTCCGCGCGCTTGCCGAGCCGGCGCTGGAGCACCACGTACTTCCCGGACTCGGCGTCCCGTCGGATCACCGACATCGGCCGCTCCGGATCGGGCTCCAGGAGCGCCTGGTAGGGCTGGACAATCTTCAGGGGCTTCTCGTCCGGCTCGGACGCCAACGCCTCCAGGGGCACGGCCCACTCCCGGCGCCCGGCCGACCATCCGGTGCGGGCCGCGGTCTCCACCAGCGTGCGGCTGACCTCATCGAGGTCAGAGAGATCGGGGGCTATTCCATGGCCTGTTCCATCGGCTGTTCCATGGGGTGTTCCAGACCCGACGGGCGTTCCATCCGCCGGCGTTCCACCCGTTCCATCGCCAGCCGTGGATGCTGCATCCGCCGAGTTGTCGGCCTGGTGTTCCACCCGACCGGGAACCGGAACACCCCCAGCCTCTGTTCCATCCGGATGTTCCATTGGAACAGACTGATTACCCTCGGCTTTTTCGGCTGTTCCGCCCCCGGGATCCCCGGATGGAACACCCCCGTGTTCCATCGGCTCGGCGGGGCGTTCCATCGGCTGTTCCATGGCCTGTTCCAGGCCCCCCGGATCGCCCGGAACACCCTCGCGGCCCCCTTCCGCATCGTCCGTTCCGGACGCAGCTGGCTTGGCCGGGTGATGGAGCTGCACGCCCGGCGTGTCCTCCGGAACACCAATCGCGTAGGGGTTGAGCTGCACCACCGAGAGCCAGGTCAGCTCCCCATCGTCCCGGCGCAGGATCTCCGGGGCGATGGAGGCCTTCTTCGGGGCCTCTTCTTCCATTCCCCGTTGCAGCTCCTCGTCCTCCTCACCCAGATCCCCCAGGGCAAACCGATCCCAGAGGAGCTTGGCGACAACCTGCGGGTCCCCCGGTATCCCCGGGATCTCGTCCTGGCGCAGCAACGCCACCGCCTCGTTGATGGCCTCGGGCCAGAGCAGGTACGCCTCGTCTTCTCCCCCTTCCCCCACCCACACCCGGGCACCGGGCTCGTTGATGGTCCAGCGCCGGTCCACCAGCAGCCGACGCATGGCGTCCATGACGTACTGCGCCACCGGCACCTCCTGACGCTCGTCGCCGGCGACCAGCATCTGTCCTTCCAGGTCCCGCTTTACGCTCGTGCGATCCCCCCACTGGATGCACTCGTAGAAGTTGCGATCCCGCTCGCGCGGCTCGGAGCCGGAGAGATACCGGTGCAGCAGGGCGATGAATTGCCCCTTTTCCCCGTGGAGCCAGTCATAGGCGGACTCGGGCACCAGCCGCTCGATGAACCCCACCCCCACGGCCTCGTGGACCTTGTGCCGGTCCTCCTCCCAGTTCACCCAGTAGCGTTTCACCCGGGACTGCTTCAGCCATTCCGCCAGAGGTGCCTTGTACGGCGACCAGGTCATCTCGCGGTCCTCGGTCACCACCCGCATGTCGGTGACGATCTTGCCGATGTCGTGGCACAGGCAGGCGATGAGGCAGGCATACCGCCACTTCGGCTCCTCGTGGTATCGCTGCTCCGGGGAAAGGTCCCGGCCCATCACGATCAGCCTGCCCTGCAGGGCCTGCGTCCCCCACATGGCCGTCTCCAGGCCATGACGGAAAAGCCCGCCCGGACCGCGATGGTGGTGGGTCGCCGATGCCGGCAGGAGGTGGACGTAGTTGGCATAGGTGCGGATCACCGGATCGACATACGCTTCCCCCTTGGCCGGGGGCAGGCCGACCTCCTCCTTCACCCGGATTATGAGCCGGTGCTGGCTTTCGAGGATCTCGTCTACGCCCACCGCGGGAGTGCCCTCCACAAGGGGCGGGTAACGCGGGACAGAGCCTTCCGGTGACAGCCCGCCGGGCTTGTTCGGAATCGGGTCGCCGCTCTTGCCCCTCCCTCCCTGGAACAACCGTCGGATGGCGGCGCTCACGCCCATGCCGGCTCTCCTGTTTCACCAAATCGTGGGAGTCATTCTGCCGGTGTGGGCGAGCAATCTTTGCTTGCAATGGGCGTCATTTGCCGCCCATTGCTGACAAACAGCCGTCGCCGGCCTGCGTACCCTGCCAGGCAGGTCATTAAGAGGGAGCTGAGAGAATGCACCATCGCTACACCGGCGCCGCCGTCTATCTACTCGCCCTCACCGGCTGCGCCAGTGATCCGCCGCCCCCGCCGCCGGAGCCCTCCCCCTACGCCAACGCCACGGTGCGCGAGGGGTATCACCTGGCCTCCAACGACACCGTGGCCGTGCCGGCGCAACGCACCTTCCTGGTCGTCGATGGAACCAGCGCCCACGGGATCGCAGCGCCCGACGAGGAAAACCCCATCCAGGACCTCACGGAAGCGAACCTGCCGGAGGCCGCCGAGGAGAAGGCCGGTCGCAATGCAGCCACGCCGGGCAGCGCGCCCACCCCGGACGTAGCACCCAAGGGCTCGGAGGACGGGGCAGCTGTCCCAGCGGCGCGGGACATCGGGAGCGAGAAAGCCGCATCCAACGTGGACGCGGAGTTCGAGGAGCCGCGGGAATCCGACGAGGGGGCCGGCGGATCACCCACCCGAGAGGCCCCAGCAGCCAAAGGCGTTCCGGCCGAGATCACCGCTCGCCAACTCCGAGCCTGGGAGACCTATTGTGACCACCCCAAGGGCATGACCGCCGAGGACTGGGACATCATCAGTCGCTTCGACGGGATCCCCGATTGGGTCAAGGATCCCGGGCCCGGAATCGAGGACCCGCTGCGGTCGAAACTGCGAGGTTGCTCCGATAAAGCGTGGCGATAATCCCGTTGCATCCCCCGCATTCCGTGATACGGTTTCATCGTATTCCACACGAAAACCAACCTCTCAGGGAGTCGACATGCTGATCCTGACGCGCCGGGAAGGCGAAATGCTCTATATTGGAGACGATATCCGCGTCACCGTCACCGAGGTATCCGGCAACGCCGTGAAGATCGGAATTGATGCCCCGGATGACGTAACCATCATGCGCGAGGAGTTGGTAGAAGGCGCCGACACCGAGTAGCGAGACCCCTTACTCCCGCGGGCTGTACCCGCCCTTGACCGCCTCACAGTCGTGGGGCGGTCTTTTTTTGACTTCCCTTCCCGATAAAGAAAAAGAGATTCCCGGTTTGCATGAATTAAATCAACCCCTATAATCACTCCCGAATCCAACGCAGGGAGAAACCGATAATGACCGACCATACCGACGAAATCGTGAAACTCGCCGAGGACATGTCCTATACCGAAATTCGGCAGGCCATCGGCGAGCTGGAAAAGGTGATGCGCTCTAAGGAAAAGGAGGCCAAGAAGCAGGCCCAGGAAGAGCTCAAGGCGACCGCGGCCAAGTACGGCATGTCCCTCGAAGAGCTGACGGGTGGCGGCAGTCGCTCCGGTCAGGGCCGTAGTAGCGGCAAGGTCCCGCCGAAGTATCGCCACCCCGACACCGGCAAGACCTGGACCGGCCGTGGCCGCAAGCCGAAGTGGGTCCAGGAATGGATGGATTCCGGCCGGGACATTGAGGAGCTGCGCATCTAGGGCGCGTAACGGACCATCACCCCCGCCCGGGGGTGCTCAGGGGAGGAAGCATCGTGGCATCACTGGCCCAGGTACAGCTCCACCTCCAGCGAGCCGGCTTCGGGGTCCGCCTGGACCCCGAGGCGGCCAGCCGGATCGGGGCACTGGTGGACAAGGACACCTTCGTGCGGGCCGCAGCCCGGGCGCACAGCGATCAGGCCGCCCGCGGCTGGGTCGAGCGTGTCCTGCAGAAGGCCGGGGTCCGCCCCACCGAAATCCCGTCGGCCGCGACGCCATCGTCCTCCCCGGACCCGAATACCGGGGCCGCCGCCTCCTCTCCCTCCGCGGCCCCCGAGCCGACGGAGGAGCCGGCGGCCCAGTCGGCGCGCGAGCCCGAGCGTCCTTCCGGGACACAGGAGAGCCTCCCGCTGGATCAGGCGGCTTCCCCTGGCCGGGAGAGCGGCGAGGACCGCTCGCGGAACCAGCACAAGGTCTTCGGCGGCAAGGCGGCCCTGACCTGGGAGGCCGATGTGACCCGGCGCAAGGAGCCGACGGTCGCCCTGGACGCCGCGCTGGCCACGGCCCCGCGCCAGTACGACTGGGGGAACAAGATCCGCGTGCAGCTGACCACCGGGGAGCTGCCGGCGGTGGCCGCCGTCCTGCTTGGCTACAGCGACAAGGTGGAGTTCGCCAGCCACGGGCCGCAGGCCAACAAGGGCTTCTCGGTGGAGCGCCAGGACCAGGGGTTCTTCGTGCGGGTCTTCCAGGGCGGCAACTCCATCCGGGCCGTCCCCATGTCCGCCACGGACGCCTTTCAGGTGGCGCTTATCCGACGTCAACTACTCTGGCCGGTCGGCGTCAATTACTTTGGCCGGTCAGCGGGGTGGTAGCGATTGGTCAGGAGCCCTCCTGGTAGGTCTGGGTGTGGTGTCGTTTCCGGTAGCTCTCGCCGCCTAGTTCGATGACCTGGGCGTGATGAACCAGCCGGTCGATGGCAGCCACGGCCATCATGTCGTCCGGGAAGATGGTGTCCCAGGCACTAAAGGGCTGGTTGGCCGTGATGAGGAGGCTGCCCGCCTCGTACCGATGGGCGATGAGTTCAAAGAGGACGGAGGTCTCGGCCTCGGAGCGTTTGACGTAGCCGATGTCGTCGATGACGAGCAGGTCGTACTTGTCCAGCTTGCCGAGGGCCTCGCTCAGCCGTAGCTCCTGTTTGGCACTCTGCAGCTCCTGGACCAGGGTCGAGGCGGCATAAAGGCGCACCCGCAGGCCCTGCTCGATGAGGGCGTGGCCGATGGCAGCGGCCATGTGGCTCTTCCCGACGCCGGAGGGGCCAAAGAGCAGCAGGTTGTGGGCCTGCGTCACCCAGGTGGTGTCGGTGGCCAGGGCCGTCAGCCGGGAGCGGACAGCTTTGTCCAGCACCTCGCAATCGAAACTCGCGAGGGTCTTGCCCGGCGGCAGGCGTGCCTCCTTGAGGTGGCGCTCGAGCCGCCGACGCTCGCGTTCGGCGAGCTCATGCTCGCAGAGGGTCGCCAGCGTCTGCTCCAGCCCCCAGCCCTGCTGGGTAGCTTGCTCCCGCACGTCGTCGACGTGCCGGGCCATGGAGGCCAGCCGCAGTTGCCGCAGCAGCAGCGGGAGGGTCGCCGCGTCAGCCATGGGACACCTCCGCCTGCAGCAGTTGGTCGTAGTCGGCCAGCGTGTGCTGGAGACCACGGACGGGCGGCACGGCCGTCCGCCCTGCTGGGGGTCCATAGCGGGCCTGCAAATCGGTCAGCGAGGGGCTCTCGCCCCGCTCCAGCGCCGCGAGCCAGTCCTGGCCGATGGCCGCGGCCCGGTCTTCGGCCGCGGCCAGCTTCAGGGCCCCGACCACTCGTTTGCAGGCCGCTTCCAGGCTCTCCGTCCCGCTGAGTCGCTGGTAAATGGCCCGCCAGTGGTCGTCGGGCAGCAGGTCATCCCGGAAAGCCAGGCGGGCCAGCGCCCGGGGCTTGCGAGCGAGCCAGTCGATGACATGGCGGTAATCGATGTTCCGGCGGCGGGCGTCGCCGGGGCCGCTGTGCAGTCGCTGGAGCGTCAAAAGCTCCCGGCCGCCATGAAACAGCACCAGTCGGTCGTCATAGGCCCGCAGGCGCAGCCGTTCCCCGATGAGCCGGGCCGGGACCGAGTAGAGGACCTTGGCGTAGGCAAAGGTGCTGGAGCTGGTCACCCGGACCACCGCCTCGGTGTAGTCCTGGCCGCGCCGGCACGGCAGCGGGCGCAGACTCGGATGCTCGGCAGCAATGGCCTTGGCGTTGCGGCGATTGATCCCCGCGACCACCTCGTCGATGAAATCGCGGTAGGCGGTCAGATCGGCAAAATCATGGCTACCCCGCAGCTTCAGGCGCTCGCGCAGACGGCGCTTGAGATGGCCATGGGGCGACTCGATGGCCCCGTTCTCATGCCCTCGGCCGGGATTGTTGCGGCTGGCCTGCAGCCCGTAGTGGGCGCACAGCGCCTGATACCGGGCCGTGATATCGCTCTGGGCGGCAGTATCGAGATTGCGGTAGGCCGCCGACAGGCTGTCCGTGCGGTGCTCGGCGGGGACGCCCCCGAGGCGCTCCAGCGCCTCGGTCAGCCCCTCGGCCAGCGCCGTGTAGCTCTCCCCGCCGAGGACCACCCGCGCATGACACCAGCCGCTGTAGGCCAGCCGGAAATGGTAGAGCCGATGCGCCAGCGGCTCGCCGGCGATGGTGATGGTGGTCTGCTTGAGGAGCGTGAAGTCGGACAGGGCGAGCTCCCCGGCGGCATGGCGCTGGGGGAACATCACCTCCTTGTCCGGCCCATGCTCCAGGCGCCACGCCTTCACCCGTCGCTGCAGGGTGCGCAGCAGTTTGTCAGGGTATTCACCGGGATATCGCTCCTGAAGCCACTCCAGCAGGGTCAGGGCCTGGAGGTCGGGCTCACTGCCCAGACGGGCCACAACCTCGTCCCAGACCCCCTCGAAGGGGTCCGTACGGGTGCGCCAGTGCCGGGGCGAACGCTGCTTCTTGCCCTCCTGCTCAAGACGGCGAGCGGTGCGCTCGGAAATCCCGGCCTTCGCCGCGGCAACCTTCTGGCTCTGCTCGTTGTTGCGCTCGTCCATGTAGATTCTGGCCTGTTGTCGAGTGATCGCCATCTCGCCCTCCTGCGAGGGTCCTGGTAGATGGGATCGAGTCTACGGGCAACCGGCCAAAATAGTTGTCGTCGACCGGCCAGAATAATTGTCGCTGGATAGGCGCTGCTGCTCCTGCGCCGGATCCAGGCCGGCCAGCCCGGGCTGGATGGCCACGGCGTGCTGGCTGCGCTGCGGGGGACCTTTTCTCCGACAGCGTGAAGCCCGGTCACACCTCTACCGCCTCCCTCACGGCCGGCTCATCGTGTGCCGGCCGATTTACCCGGGTCGAGACCGGCCAGGAGCGCAAGCGTTCCACATCCAGCGGCCGGGCCGCTTCTCGCACTGCCTCCCGATCCACTCGCTCCGGGTCCAGCCAGTCCCGGCGGGACTCCGGGTCTAGTACCACCGGCTGGCGAGGATGGATCTGGGTCAGTGGTCCCCGCGCAGGCTGGGTGAGGATGGCACATACCGCCCGCTCGCCGTCCGGCGTGGGCTCCCAGATCCCCGCAAAGAGCATCCCGGGATCCGGATCCTCCTCGGCCAGCGTGATGTAGTACGGCTGTTTGCTGCTTGGCCCCTCCCGCCACTCGAACCAGCCGTCCGCCGGCACCAGGCAGCGGCGGTGGGCGAACGCCTCCTGAAACCAGGGGGACGTGGCCACCTTCTCGGAGCGGGCATTGATGGGCTTGGGGGCGGACTCATCGGCCCACCGTGGCCGGAATCCCCACCTAGGCATCGCCAGCTCGGCCCGGCCTTCTTCGTCCGACCGGAACACGGGGATGTCCACGCCTGGGGGGATGTTGTAATGCGGGCCCGGATCCTTGGCAGGCACCGTCCGCAGGGCCTCGGGCAGCCAGAGCTGGGCGATGACCTTCAGGGGCCGAGAACGGCTATAGCGTCCGCACATGATCGTCGCCTCCAGGCTAGCAACGCCTTCTTGTAGCATTCCGCCGACCTTACGAGCCATTACCTGTCCCAAACAGGGGCCGAGTAGCCCAACCGTCGCAATTGCCATTTCACGACCGAATTGACGAACAGGAGGAGGGAGAAGACCTTGAAAGGTCTTCGCAGTATCCATCAACCAAGATCCGTCCTGTCCGAGCCCTGTGGAACTTCCAAGAAACGCCCGGACGCCTGCGGACCCCCGCCCGGACGGGCAAAGCGGATTCCGGCGAAAAGGGCAGTCGGAGGTCGTTCACTTCTGGTGGCCAGTAGTGGAACAGTCTAGGTGTCCGTCAACAACCGGTCCCGGCGGTTCACCTTCTTCTTTCGGTCGTACTCCAGGTCCGCAAATCTGATCTGCATCAGCGCTCTAAGGCAGGCATCCTCACGATGTCGCCCAAGAACGCATGGCCCGCGTACGGCTGGAAGCAGAAGCCGGCCTTGGAGACGAATAAGTCAGTGTTCCCTAAAGGTTCACCAACCTCCGGCTCCAGATACCGGGAAGGTTACCTACTCCTCCGCTGGATCACTGGTCTGGAGACCAATACTGAGAATCCGTCGCCTCCGTTCAACCTTGAGCTCATGAACATCCAGGTACAAAGGTCCCGAAAAGCTGCTGAGGAGGGTCAGATAGTCGGAAGCCACTTGGGGCGCCACCCAAGCGTTTATGCTACCCGTTGGCCTCCTTTTGGTCGGCTTTTCAATAAACCCTAGAGAGAAGGCGTGTTCGAAAACGGGAATCTCCCTACCATGGTAGGTCCGGTATTTGGGGGCGCCATATCCGTTCTTGGCCTGGACATCCTTTAGGGTAAGAGAGAATTCCCCCGGGTTAATTTCGTTTCCCCGGACCCAAGCGGAATACTCCTCCCCTTCCCGCTCCTCAGGATATATAGCCTCCCCTCGGATCTCCAGCTCAGTGCCAAATTGGTAAACCGATTCTTCCATCGAATAAAAACCGGCTTTGGGATCCCGAAGAGCATGGTTTATGGATGAAACGACCTGGAGCTTGTAATCTTTTACCTTTAACCCCAAGAAAGTATGAATTTCTTTCGGCTTACTTTGTCTCTTCCTTTGGCCCATATCTCACCCCCAATGCCCCTCCACCATTCTCAAACTTCTATTGCCCTCCCCCGTATCGCTTCACTATCAAGCCATATCGACAAACCTTAACTGTCCAGATCTGACTGATCGTAGACCTTTTTCCGAAACAACTCTGGGTGCTCGGTCTGCCAGTCCTTGAGGTTCCTGACCGGGGGGAGGTGATCGAGGGCCCGCTGCGGGATGTGGTGATTGCAGAGCCGTTTGTAGTAGATCCGAGCCTCACGGATATACTCCATATAGTCGTTCAAGGCCAGGGGACCCCGTCAACTCATACCTTGTGGGCATCTCGCAGAACCTCCGTTCGCCAGCGTTCTGGAAGTGCGGCAGCGGTCAGGGGAGCCTTTGTTATGGGCCATAAACTTTTTGCCTCCCTGCGGCTGTTGTCATGGCCAATTGCTTCGGACCTTTCGTCGGCCCGGTCTTCTCCATTGAAGACCATACAAAATCCTCGCAACTCAAGGAGCAAGCCATGTACGACACTCCCACGCTATCCTGCCCACCTTTCCAGTCTCGACAGGAGTTCCGCATGCGAGGACCCATTCTCCGCACCCTATCCCTCCTTGTAATGACCTTGGCCGCATCCCCAGGCGCCCTCGCCCACGGCGGCGGCCTAGACGACCGTGGCTGCCACAACGAATCCGCAACCGGCGAGTACCACTGCCATCGTGGTCCGCTAGATGGACAGATCTTCCCCTCCAAGGGGGCGGCCACAGCTGCCCTTGAAGGCGAGAACAGCGGGACCAGCGCCCCCGGCTCCGCCCGCTCTGAGTACAACCGCGACGCCTACGGCGACTGGGCTGACCTCGACGGCGACTGCCAAGACACTCGCGACGAGGTGCTGCTGGCCCAGGGCGAGGACGTGGAGCTAGGTCCGCGAGGGTGTGAAGTCGTATCGGGACGCTGGGAGGGGCCTTACACCGGCGGGACCTTCCGGGACCCCAGCAATCTGCACATTGACCACGTCGTCCCACTGAAAGAGGCCCATGTCTCCGGCGCCGCCGCTTGGCCGGAAGAGAAGAAGCGCCAATTTGCCAACGACCCCGACAACCTCCTGGCCGTGGAAGCCGGCGCGAACATGTCCAAGGGCAGCCGCGGGCCGGCCGAGTGGATGCCGGACACCGGGGAATGCGTCTACCTGGCGCGGTGGATCGAGGTGAAGGAGGAATGGGAGCTGGATATGGACCGCCAGGAGCGCCGGTTCATCAAGGCCGCAGACTGCCGGTAACCTGGCCTAGGGTTCGATACTGTAAAAGTCTACAGATGGATGGACCTATTACGGCTTTCCGGCTGAACGGATCCGTCCAAAAAAGATCGCCTTGTGACCGGCAGAAAAAAGGGGCTACGAAGAGCCCCATTTTTTAGCAACCAAGAAGGAGAAGTTGCATCACCGGTCTATGGATCCGGGTACACCAACCGTCCAACGGGATCAAAAATTTTCTTCCCACATCCAAGCCACAGCAACACCGCTCCAGCGAACAAGAAAAACTGAACAAGGTCTGGGACGCCGAAATAAAAAGCAGCTCCTAGAGACCCTAAAGCCACACCTAGCAAACCTTTTCTCAGCCACCCCTCCAACAAACGTCGCCCTTCGTCGTATTTCCTTCTCGCACTGTCACGCAATTCTCTCGGCACTATATCCCGAGACTCGCGCTCTTCGGAAGAAAGGCTAACACCTGCATTTGACATGCGAGTCGCGACGGCCTGGAGAGAAGCCTGCTCATCGCCATTTTCAAGGTACAAGGGAACGGTATCGCCCTCAGAAAACTTAAGAACCACCCAGCGCCCCTCTTCATTGCGGTCATACTCTACAACTGAGACTTCCCTAAGACCGTGCAAGTCGATATACGGAATCCAGGGATGAGCAGAACGCACCAGTTCCTTAACCTTCCCCCATGAAACTTTGTCTAAGGCATACCACTCCCATAGCTTGTCATCGACCAAATTTAGGCATTTTGCCTCAACACGCTGTTTTTTAGTCCTTTTCATTTACTGCCCCATTGCTTTTTACTGCCTCAGTAAGTTTCTACCAGAAATACGTATGGCATAAAACCCTCCGTATCCGTCAGTGTTTCGGGTGCGTGCACCAACGCAGGGAACCTTCGTGCCCTGCAAGAAACGGCTCGGGGACATCCCCAACATGAAGCATTGCAGCAGCTCTGAGCTTCCCGCGGGGATGGCCGTAGTACCCATGGCCGCTTCAGCAGGGCCAAGCGGCCATGGGCAGCCCCTTAGAGGATCGTGGCGGGTTGGTAGAGGATCAGGGGAGTGGCATACGCCAACCGCCCTGGATGGCGCGGAAGACCACGCTTTGTCGTGCCGAAGCAGTAAACGTCCCTGTGTTCGGCCAGCATGTTGGCTACGTAAACGGCCCGCCCATCCTTCGAACCGCGGTTTCCGCATGCCAGAACAAAGCAGCCAATGAAGGCTTCCAGTCCATCGGGCAGCAAGAGGAGACCCCGTTCGGCGAAGAAGCGGAGCCACGCATCATTGTCAGGGCCATTAGGCTCCCAAGGGCCGTACAAGGCCTCGGCCGGCCGGCTGCCCCGGATTGACCACACGTTGAGAACGAGTATGCCGTCGTACCCTTTCCTCATCGCCATACCGGTCGCTCTCTGGACCGTGGCATCGTCGTACCACTCATCAGCGCTACTTGGGTTCATCGCGATGACGCAAAGGAGTGAGCCCCTGTGCGGGTTCCCCCACACCCGCCAGAGAGCGTAGCGATGGCTTCCGTCCGGACTCCACACGGCGCCAGCCGTATGTACGCACGCTGGAAGCACGAACTTGCGGGCGTGGGCGAAGGGGGATGCGGTTTTCTTGGACATGGTGACCTCTTGGGTTCGTGGGACATTGAGGGCGTAGCGGTACGCAAGCCCTCAATGATTTGTTGCGGCAAACCACGCCCACGAAGGGCCACTTTTGGGATCTCCCGACTCCCTGCCCCTCTCGCCTACCCACTAAGAAGGGAGATCAACCACTTACTGTACGGCCAAAGACACCAGAGGCAGCCTCCAGCCAATCCCACAGGCCCCACCCGAGACCTCCAACGGCATCATGCCCAACAGTCAGTCGGCCTTCAGTCTCTCGAACAGCCGGGTCTCAGGGTTGCGCCCTTCGTTCTTGCCCTTTACCTCTGCTGCCCAAAGAAAAGCCCCGGACCAATGGCCCGGGGCTCTCCCTCTGCCCGTTCTCGGCGGTGCCACCGGCCAGCCCCCGAAGGGAGGTGCGGGGCGTTGGGTCGCCCCTGGAAAACTCCGTGACTGGCTGCCAGGGTTATCGGCCACTCCTGGCTATACGCCCCCCTGTATATGCCCCCAGAGGCGGGTGAATCCGGGTGCGGCCTTCCGCCGCGTCTGAGTCCATTGTACGGATTTCTGAGTTGGGGCAAGCCCGCGCCATGCGGGGGCTGCAGCCTATCCAGGCCGCAGATAGCGCAACCACAACACCCCTTTCACTGCTCGAACGGCCGCCCGGCGGGAGAGATCCAGACCCGGGGGATTCGCCTGGATCAGGTGTCTGACCAGGTCGCCGCCCTCCTCCGTGAAGCCGTTGGCGTTCAGCCTCCCGCACCCGCAGCCCCAGATGACGACGAGCATCGGGCCTTCGGGTCGCTCCCGGACGAGGCCGCGTGCTTCCACGCCCTCGACACCCACGCCGCAGCGGGTGCAGCGCATATGGAGGGAGCCGGCATCCAGCAGCCCGCCTTCCGGATGGGGTATCCCCGGGTGCGGCAGCACCGTCTCCAGCGCCGGCAGGCTCTGCCAGGCGTCGCGCCGGCGCCACCGGGCACAAGCAGCAGAGGACTTCTCAACGGCCTGCCAGAACGCGCTCTCGGACTTCACGCCCATGCCGCCTCCTTACACCCCGGCCCTGGCCAGGGAAGCGGGCTCGAACCGCACCAGGACCTCGTCCACCGGCCGGCGCCCGGTGCCCTGCCGGCTGATGGTCCGGGCCACCGGGAACGACTCGATGGCCGCGCCGGCGCAGCTCGCCCGCACAGGCTCGGTGTCGTGGTTGGACAGCAGGACCGGCACACCCCGCGCCGCCGCCCGCCGGGCCGCGGCGACCAGGCGAACCTGATCGGCCGGCCAGAAGCCGTCGGGGCCGTAGTCGGTGAACCCCGTCCCCTCGCCCGCGGGTGCATAGGGCGGGTCGCAGTAGACGACATCCCCTGGCTGGGCGCCGTCGAGCTCGGCCTCGAAATCACTCACCGCGAGCTCGATGCCCCGGGTCCAGGCGAGACGCAGGAAGCCCCGGAGCTCGGTCTCGGGGAAGTAGGGGCGGGCATACCGTCCGAAGGGGACGTTGAAGCCGCCGCCGCGGTTGTAGCGGCAGAGGCCGTTGTAGCCGTGGCGGTTGAGATAGAGGAACAGCGCCGCCCGCGCCTCGGGGTCGGTCTCGGCGTTGAAGGCCTCCCGCCGGGCGTAGTAGGTGGCGGCGTCGTTGCCGTCGGCAAACAGGGCCCGGACCTGCTCGATGAAGGCCTCGCCGCCGTCGCGTACCGCCCGGAACAGGCCGATGAGGTCGGGGTTGCTGTCCACCAGCCGGTAGGCGGGGTAGTCGGCGGCCAGGGTCACCGCCGCCGCCCCGGCGAAGGGCTCGATAAGCCGATGGCCGGCCGGCAGCCGCGGCAGGATGCGGTCCAGGAGGCGGTGCTTGTTGCCCGCCCACTTCAAGAAGGGCCGCGGATAACCGGTCACCGCGTCGCTGCCGCCCGGAAGGCAGTAAGCATGCCTTCGATCTGGCCTTCCGACGGCTCACCACCACCGGTCACCCGGGCAATGAGCCACGCCTTGCGCCGCCGATTCTCCTCGGAGCCGCGTTCAACCCCCCGGGTAAGCTCCCCCACCACCCGGCCCTGTACCGCGCCATCGGGGCAGGGGGCATCCGGCGGGAGCTGGGGAATGGCGGCCTCACTGAAAGTTCCGGAACGACAGTTCCGGTTCAAGAAGGCGATGAGATCGGGATTGATCACCGGTGCCCCGTTGATCCCGATCCAAAAACCCTCCCCCGCCTGACCGGCTTGCTGAAAGCCGAATCCCTTGGCCCGACGCCCCAGGTTCAGCAAAGGCTCATCGTCCGCTTCCTCGACCACCCACCAGTCGATCGCCTCCCCACTCTCCGTCCAGGTTCGCGTCACATGTTCCATGTCGTTCCTCCTCCTTATTGGTCTCGACGGTCCCTGTCAGGCCGATCTTCTCGAACCGTTGCTCGTCCGCCAAGACGAGGTACTCATGCTGCCGGCGACAGACAATGTCGTCGCACACGGACACCGATTCGCCGGTCAGCAACCTGGTCACCCCGGTCGCCGGGGCGCCGCACTGCAGGCATTTCGACGGCGGCTCACTCAGCTCACCCGAATCGGCATCCTGACCGCGCGCGGCTCCCATCAGTCGTTTTCAACCTCCCGCCGTTCGTAACCGCGGCACTCGTGGGCCAACTCTACCGCCGCCCGCACCGCCCGCTCTCCCAGGGACCGGATACGCGGGCAGCGCCCCTGCCGGTCGGCATAGGCCCGGTTCCAGGCCAGCGGCGAGGTGTGCGGCATCATCACCACGGGCAGGCCGGTAGGGCCGTGCAGGTCCACCTCACCGACCCCCTCCCCCATGATCTCGCGCTCGACCCGGCTCACCGAGTCCTCCACGGCCCACAGGTACTTGCCTCGCCCGATTCCCAGGAGGTGGTCGGCGGCCGTGCGCCCCACGGCCAGCAGCACTCGGGGTTCAAAGGCTTCGATGGCCTCCAGCAGCCACTCCGAACAAGCGGCGACCTCGTCGGCCCGGGGTGATCGATTCTCCGGTGGCCGGCAGCGCACGACATTGGCGCGGGCGTAGCCGGTGCGGGCCACCCCCGCCTCGGCGAAGGCCGCGTCCAGGTTGCGGCCAGCCAGGCCGAAGAAGCCCACGCCGTGCTGATCTTCCTCCGCGCCCGGGGCCTCACCGACGGCCATCACGCCACCACGGGCCCCGTCCGGAAGGACCACCCGGCTCCGACCTTCAGCCAGGCGGCAGCGCCGGCAGGTCTGAGGATCGCTGGCGTCAGGCATCGAGTCCCTCCTCCAGCTCGGCCTTCGCCTCCCGCAGGCGGTCTACAGCCGCCTGCAGTAGGCGCTCCCGCCAACCGCGGCCGACCATACCGGGTGGCATCCAGGCTCGGCGTCCCGGCCCCGAACCCCCACTGGCGCCCATTTCCAGATACCGCGCGCGCCAGTAGAGGGTGACCATGAGCAGCCCGAACTCGTCCTCCAGCTCCAGGACCAGGTTGTCGTTAGCCCACGAATACCCCACGCCAGGGGGGAGCTGCTTGCGCAGCCATTCGTCCCAGGTGGACGCAGTATTCGCACTCGCCATCACCCCTCCTCCAGCTCCAGCAGCGCCGAGCGGACCTCCTCCGGGAGGTAGTCGGCGAGCTGCACGAACGTGTCCGCCGCCTGGCTGACCGTGACGGCCAGCACCCCGCCGACGGCGACTCCCAGCAAGAACTTGAGCATCCGCACTCTCCAGTAGGGGCGCGGCCCGCAGGCCGCGCCGATGGGTGGTCACCAGCCGAAGCGCACCCCGGCGGCGAGGATGTCCTCCTCCGGCAGGCCCGCGTCGGCCATCTCGTAGGAAGCGGTGAGCTGCCAGCCGTTGGTGATCCGGTACAACCCCTCCGCGCGCAGGTCGATCCCGGCGGAATCGTGCACGTCGGCATACTGGACCCGGCCACGGAGGCCGAGATCGCCCCACCAGGTCTCGTAGTCACTGGCGACGTAGTAGTTCGCGTCGGCGTCCTGATCCAGACTCTCGTAGCCGTTGTGCTCGACGGTCTGGGCGAAGCGATCAATCCGAAGGCCAACCTCCAGCAGCTCCCAGTGGGTCTGCGCGTCCGGCTCGTACCCCCACCCCGCGCCGATCTGGATGCGGCTGTAGGAGCCGCCACTAGGACCCCAGTCCCGCTCCAGGAGCTGCCCGTGCTTGGTGGGACTACCCGCTTCCCAGGTGTCGTTCCGGCCCACGGATACCTCGGCCCGATAGCCGCTCTCGCTGTCCTGGCTGACCATGCCCAACTGGATCTCGTTGGGCTTCACGGTCGCCGGCGAGTCGGCCATCGCCGGCCCCGCCGCGAACCCCGCCATCATCATCCCGGCGATGGTGGCCTTGAGCTGGTACTGCATGTGCTCCCTCCTGCTCCGTGTGGGTTTCGAGTCCCTATTGTATGGATTTCTCTGATCGCGCAAGCCCGCTCCATGCGGCGCCTGTAGAGTAACTAGCGACCGACGATCCATTCCTCGGCACGGGTCTGCGCCCACCCCATGAGCGTCGCCTCCGGCGCCTCGGGGTGGACGAAGTTTTCCCGGGCCCGGCGCTTGGCGACCCGCAGCCGGGCCTCGAACTTCTCCGGATCCACCAAAAGCGCCAGGACGAGCTCGTTCGGGATGTCCGTCAGATCGGGACGCAGGGCCGCCGCGAAGGTCCGCGCGGCCCATAGCGCCACCGCCGGCGCCCGGGAGCGCCCATGCGGGCTCTGGATGTAGAGCTCCTCCACGTCGGCCCGGGACGCCACGCCCTCAATGAACGACCGGATCTGCCGCGCCCGCGCCCCGTCGAAGTAGTCCTGGAAGGACCGCTCGAACTCCTCCGCCCCCATAAGGCGGATGACCTCCTCGTCGTAGTCGCCGTCGGCGAAGCTCACCGTCTCGAAGGCGCCCCACCCCTGGCTGGGTACCCTCGGCCGATCCCCCGGATCGGTGAGTGCCAGATACCCCACGGTCGCGTCCGGACGCAGGGCTTCTGCGTCCTCGCCGCCAAGGAACCAGACCGCCTCCAGCTCGTTCGTCATCACATCAATCCCCCGTAAACCGCCCCGACCACCAGGACCGACCAGAGCAGCAGGCCCGGCACACTGCTCGCCGCCAGCCGCCAGTCGGCCCCCGATGGCCAGGCATCTGCCGCCGCCAGCGCCACCAGGTAACTCCCCCACCAGAACACCGGCTCCAGCGGGCCCACGTCGCGCTGGACCAGGGTCCACCAGCCCCACGCCCCCCCGACCAGGAGGAGCAGCGGGGCCAGTCCCACCGGTACCGCGTTGAAGGCGGACAGCTGCGCGACCTGCACGCTACCCAGGGCCCATCGCCCCTTATCCAGCCGGTGCGGCCAGGGTCGAAAGGACGCCGGCCGTGCCCCGGTGGCCCAGGCCATGAGCCAATGCGCACTCTCGTGGGCGACCACGCCGGGCAGCCCGAAGAACCAGGCGCTCAATGTTCCTCGCCGCAGGCGCCGGGTCAGCCACGCCATACCCAGCACGGCATAAGTAACCGGCGACCGAAGCAGCTCGGCCGCCGGTGCGGTGAGGGTGTCAGGAAGGGACGACAGCATGATGTTCTCCCGCCCGGGCGCCGGGCACCCAGGCCTCCCTCTGGTTGTGGCTTACAGCCCCATCATCTGGCGCAGCCGGGATTCCGGCGCCGCGCCACGCAGGCGCTGGGCCTCACCACCGTCGGCAGGAAGCACCACACCGTGCGGCGTCCCACGAAGCCCCAGCTTTTGCGCGGCCTCCGTGTTCTCCTCGACCGCCTCCATTGCCGTCGCGCCCTCGTAGTCGGCCAGCGCCTGGCGATCCGCCATGACCTGGTCCAGGGCAGATGCCGGGTCGTCATGGCCGAGGATCTTCGCGGCCGTCTGCTGCGCGCGCGGGCCGCGGTAGCCCACCATGACCCAGTTCACGGTCACCTCGTCCCGGAGCGACGACACGGTGTGGTAGAGCCGTTTGCAGTAGGGGCAATCGACATCCATGAGGACGTACATCTCGGCCCCGCCGGACCCCTGGGTGACGAGCGTGGCGTCCTTCAGGCCGGCCAGCACCTCCTCGGTACTCCCGGCCGGGCTGCCGCCCTTGTCCGACGACCCTTGGTTGTTCGCCAGGGCGGCCAGCTCGTCCTTCGTGTACCCGGAGTGCCGCTGATAATGCTGGGCGGTCATCGAGTCCCCGTTTTCGTCGATCATCGCGCCGGCGATCATGTGCTTGCGATCCGGCGTCACGTAGACCGCCATGGGAACCCGGTTCTCGGCGCGTTGGAGGATATAGCCGCGAAGCTGGGGGACCGCAGTCTCGAACTCGGCGATGACCTGGTCCTTGCCGATATCGACGCCCTCAAAGACCGCAGGCAGCGCACCGGGGTTGGTCGGGGCCGCGCCGTCCTGGGGAGCTGGGGACGAGGCCGCACTGTCCGCGGTCCCCGCCCCGGAGGCGGGCACCCACTGCCCCATGGGCCCGGCATTCTTGGCCACCAGCACGCCTGCAACGGCCCCGGCGACCAGCCCCAGACTCACGCCTTGCACGAGCTTCTTGTTCATCGACTAGCTACTCCTCAGAGCCGTTGCGGCTCTCTTGGTTACGGTTCTCCGGAATCCAGATCCGGGCGCTGCGAAAGGCATACCCCTGGGCCGCATTGGCCCCCATCGCCAGCGCCACCTCCAGCTCCGTCGCCTGCTCGACCCACTCGGCCACCCGCAGGATCTCTTCGCCTTCCTGCCGCACCCGGTCCAGGAAGGTGATGAGCCGCCGTCGCTTCTCTCGGTCCCCCTCCAGCGCCTGCCGGAAGAGCGGACCATCAACCTTCACGATGTCCGGGGCGTTATCCACGGCGTGGTAGCGGGCATCCCCCTCGGCCGAATCATCCCAGTCGTCGATAGCGATCCGGACCCCGAATCGCCGCCACGCATCCATGCGGCTGCCGATGAGGCTGGTCATGCGGGAGGAGGTGGACTGCTCAGCCGCCACCCACTCGACGACCAGCGAATGGCGCTCGGCCGCGCGCTGGATGAGCTCGTCGCTGATGGCCATGGCCCGGGCGGCATCCAGGTTGATATGCAGCGTCCCGTCCAGACGCAGATGGGCCTGGCCCAGCGCCTTGATGAGCGCCTCATCGGGGTAGCGGCCCTGGCCGCGGTAGAGGAGCTCCTGCCCGAGCCGCAGGTCCTGGGGGTCCGGAGTGGACGTAGCCGCCTCCAGATCCCCGAGCCCCTGGATAGGCTCCACCTGGTACAGGAGACCCTGCCCACCATCTCTGTGCTCACTCACTTGGCACCTCGGGGGGTCGTGAACTGCCCCCTACGGTGCCAGCGCCCCTATCGCGTGTTTGTCAGCAATAGGGGTCCGTTCCGGGGTATTGCCGACAAAGATCACCAGCGGGCAGCATCGGCACGGGCAGGGCCGCGCTTGATGCCTGGCAATGCGGCGGGCGGCTTTCGTGCTGGGGCAGCTCCCCTGTGGTGGGGCTCAGAAGCGCAGGCGAACGCCGAAGCGCGTAGTGTCATCCAGCGGTCCCAGCTCGTCATCCGCCAGGACCTGGCTGCCCCAGAGCGCCACCCGGTTCCGGTACAGGGCGAACGACACTCCGGTCTCGGCCATCAGCCCGCTACGCGCACCCAGCTCCACCTGGTGGACAGCTCCATCCACCCGGAGTCGCTGATTGACCCGGAAACGGACCTCGGTGCCGAGCCAGAGCCCGTTGCCGGTCTCCTCCAGCGTCATCGCCTCGCCCTCGACCTCGATGGCCTGCGGCCGGTCCCGGCTTTCGACCACCACACCCGCGGCCACCGGCCGCCAGTGGAGCCGGAAGGTCGGCGCGAATCCCAGGGCCGCACCCATTCGCCCGTGCCGCCAACTGCCCCCAGCCAAGGGGACGTTGGCCAGACTCACGGTGGTCTCCAGTGAGGCGCGCGAGCTGAGCTGCTCCAGGCGCACCTGGCCGCCGCGCTCGTCGTCGCGTTGGGACGCCGTGATAGTGAGCTCGGGGGCCCAGTAGCCCGTCGGGCTTTCGCCGGTACGCGCCATCCAGTCGTAGGCGCCCTCCAGGTCCGCCGCGGACGCAGAGAGGGACAGCACTGCAGCGGCCGTGCCCAGGGTCCACGCCGCGGGTCCGGGGCGCGTCATCAAGGTGGGTCGGTGGTCGTCGGTGTCCATGTTCGACTCCCGGTTACGGGTGAGCAGAGGGTCGCCGGCGGCCGTTATAGGCCGGTCTCGCGCAGGAAGGGCGACGGGGCGGAGGTAGACAGACGCAGAACCCTCTGGGCCCGGGTCATGCCGACATAGAGCAGCCGGCGCTCCTCCTCGATGTCCGCGGCGTCCTTGTGGGGGACCCGCTCGGCATCGACGGCGAAGATCCAGACCACGTCGAACTCCAGCCCCTTCGCGCTGTGGAGGGTGGCCACCGTCAGCCGCGTCTCGCCCTCCTCGTCGGTGTCCGGATCGGACCGAGCGCCGGCGCGCTGGGCCCGGTCGAATCGAGCCCGCAGCGTGCCCTCCTTGCCCAGCAGGGCATCTAACAGCCCCTGGGCGGTAACCACGGTGTAGGAAGGGCCCTTGGAGCCGGTGGACTGCAGCTGCAGCCACTCCCGGAGTCCATGCAGGACCCGGTCGGGCTCCTCGGCAGCCTGGAGTCGCCATCGCCCCCGGATGGCATCCACGAGGTCTTCGAGGTCATTGGCCGGATCATCCCCGGCCCGCTCCGGCGCGGCCAGGCGCCGGCGCGCTGCCTCAATGGAACTGCCCGGCAGGTTGAGCCAGCGGCCCACGGTCCCGAGCCCGCGAAGCCCGACCTCCTCCGCCCCGGTGATGGCCTCCACCAGGGCCGTGACCAGCCCCGCACCCTCGGTCTCCCAGATGGACCGCCCACCCAGCCGACGGAGCTTCCAGCCCATGGCCGACAGCGCCATCTCCGCGTCGTCGGCAATGCGGTTGGTGCGGGCAAGCACCCCCACCGTCTCGTCGGGACCCACCAGTCGTGGAAGCTCGTCCGAGAGGACCGAGAGCTCATCTTCGGTGCTGCCGGCGTACCGCACCGCCACCTCCCCGCGGCCGGGGTCCATGCGCGACACCACGGCCTTGTCCAAGCGGTCCCGATTGCGGTCCACGAGGGTCACCGCCGGCTCCAGGACCTCCGGTGGACAGCGATAGCACTGGGTCAGGCACAGACGCCGCGCCCCCAGGTCGTCCTCCAGGGCCTTCATGCCCGGGGCGCCCATCGCCGCGCGCCAGCCGTAGATGGACTGGTCATCGTCCCCCACCGCCATGACGGTCGTGCCGTTGAGGGCGTGCGCCCGCACCCAATCCAGCTGGAGGGTGTCGGCGTCCTGGAACTCGTCCACCAGTAGCTCGTCAGCCCCGAAGGGCCGGATGGCCCCCTCGGACATGGCATCGAGCACGGCTCGGGCGGTGTCGGCGAAGTCCATCAGGCCCTCGGCCCGCATGAGATCGGCGTACACCTGCCACAGCTGCGACGCCTGGTCCCCGGCTTGAGCCGGGAACCGTCGCCGGTTGGCCTCCTCGATGAGGCTCTCGGCATCCCGGAAGGTCAGCCCGTTCGCCACCTCGGCCGCCAGCGTCTGGTTGATGAGGTGGTTGCGCTCCATGACGCTCGGCGGCCGGGCCGGCTGGAGGTGGCGCCGCGCCTGCCGTGCGACCAGACCATCGAAGGTGCCCACGGCAATCGAGCGCCGCTGCTCGCGGTCGAGCTGAGGCCAGATCCGTTCCTGCATCTCCCCGGCCGCCGCCCGGGTGAAGGTGACCAGGACCACCCGGCGCTCAGCCCGGACCCGCTCCACCGCGCGCGCCACCAGCGTCCGGGTCTTGCCCGAGCCAGGACAGGCCAGCAGCAGGGTATCCTCCTGCTCCGCCACGGCCCCGGCCTGCTCCTCGGTCAGGCCGTAATCGGCCATCAGGGCCCCAATGTCGTCGTCGGACATCAGTCGCCCTCCGTCTGACGAAGACGCTGCAGGACCGCACGCTGAGTCGCTACCGGATCGAGCACGGAATCCCAGGTCACGTCGTCCGCGCCGGTGCCGGCGGAGGCGAAGTGGATCGACCCGATCCCCAGTACACGGTCGAGGACGGACTGCCGAACATCGACCGTGCGGATGTGGGCGAGCTCCACCCGGGAGACCCGGCGGGCAATGAGGCCGCGCTCCTCGGAAATGGCCTGCGGCATGAGGTAGAACCGGCTCGCCAGCCGGCGGTACCCGATGACCGTCAGCGCGTAGGCCATGGCGATACCCCCGAGCCCGAACACGGCCATGGTCAGCAGAGCGGCATGCTCGTCGCTCAGCGACGCCAGAACCCCGTAGCCGAGCAAAGCGTCCATGGTGAACGGCCAGGTCGGCCAGAAGGCACACAACGCCCCCACCACGAAGCCGGCCCAAAGCGCCAGGAAGGCCCGGTAGGCCACCCGCAGCCGCTCCGCGGGGATCCCGTCCCGGTTTACATACCGGCTATGGGGGAGCCAGTGCCCGTCACGAGGCTCCCTCTCCTCCGCTCGGCTGTCTGGCTCCTGGGCCGTCAGCGCATCGTCAGCACGAGACGCAGTCGCCGCAGGGGCGGGCGCATCCCTGTGCCCGGGAGCGGGCGCATCTTCGTCAGCCCCCGACGCCGGCAAGAACCCAGCCTCCGCGGCGGCCTGGCGCCACTCCCCCGGCATCCGGACAGCCGGATCGTCATCCTCTCCGACCACGGGCTCGTTGGTGGTCACAACGTCGCTCTCGGACCCCCAGCCGGCGTAGGCGCCGGTCCTCGGCCCGGTGTCGCTGTCGGCCCCACGGTAATCCTGGTCGTTAGCCATGGCCCTCGTCCTCCAGCTCCAGCGCGTTATCCTCCTGGTCCACGGCATGCCTCGCTGCCAGGTCCGCGATGGCCGACCGGGCCTCCTCCGCCCGCCGCAACCACTTCCGGGTCTCCACCAGCGTGCGCGCCTGCCTCCGCAGCACCGCGAACTGCTCCTCCGCCTCGCCTATCGCCCGCTGCACCTCGGGGTCCGGCGTGGACTTCAAGAGCGTCGCCAAGGCGTACTCCTGCGTGCCCCGCCCCTTACGTATGGTTTTCGAGCTCCGGCCCAGCCCCCCGTCACTCTTCCGGTAGAAGTAGATCCGCACCCACTCGATGTAGAGGGAGTTGTGCCGCCGTCGCACGCGGACGGTGGTCTTGTTCAGGGTCCCACCCGTCTCCTTCGCTCGGTCGTTCGCCCCCTCCAGCACCTCGTAGTAATCCAGCGCGATCTGGTGCGCCACGCGGTACGCCCGCTCCAGCTCCGCCTCCACCCAGTCTTCCGCTCTTCCATCCATCTCCATCTCCAAGAACTCAGCAACGCATGTCCGTAATTCAGGGCTTTCCCTATCTTTCTAACTAATAGGGAAACGACTCCCCTTCCCCTAACCAGAAGCGGGCGGGATCGGCAGGTTCCCGCCTCAGGTTAAAACCCAACTCATCCCATATATATCAATCGGTTATAAAACTACCGCAACCCTCCCCAGCGCGGTGAGGAAACCGCATGGCCGTAAGCCATAACTTACTGATTCTTTGAACCCGACACCCACCCAAACCATGCGGACCTGGTTTCCCCACCGCGCTGAGGAAACCGGATTCCATGAACGGGTAACCAACTGATTCTTGGTAGTCATACCCTGACCCAATCCGCAGAGACTCGGCTTCCTCAGCGCGGTGAGGAAAGTGGGTGTTCGATTGCGACAACCCCCTAGGGAAGGGAAAAACATCACGCTTCCCTTCGGTGAAGGCAGAGACTCATTACAGAGCAGCCCAACTACCCGGGTAAACACGCAAAGACGACCTTTAAACGTCACTTTTCCGTGCTGATTGGGGATCCGGGATAGCGGACAATGAAGCAGGTTGCCGAAGGAGGGCTTCGGGATGCGATTCTGGACGCCGGGGGCGCTGTACACGGCCCTCATCGTGCTCATCTGCGTGGTCATCGTGCAGTTCCACGCCATCACCTTCTGGTCCGAGCACGCCGCCTACATTACCGGGTGGCTCTGGGCCATCGGCCTTGAAATGCTCGTCCTCTGGCTCTGGTTCCAGCGCCGCCTGGGGTATCAACTGGTCGGCGTTATCGGAACCACGATTCTCCTGGCCGGGCCGGTCTACACCATCTCCGCGGATCTCCTGGAGACGCTGGAGTATGCACAGTCCGACGAGGACAGCCGGCAGGCCCAGATCGAGGCACTGAAGGGAGACATCGAGCGGCTGGAGGACGATCTGACCACGTTCCGCCAGAACAGCGAGGAGCGCACCGGCTGGCTACCCATCATCCGGGACACCCAGCAGGAGATCGCCGAAAACCGGGTGGTGCTGCGCGATCTTCAGAGCCGTCGGGATGAGGCCGACACCCTCTGGCTTACGGCCGCGCTGCTCATCGTCCAGGTGGTCGCGGTGGTCCTGTTCCATATCGGGGCCATCCTCGGGATCACCTGGCTATCCAGGCACCGGGATCGGGTCATGGAACAGCGGGCGCGTTCCATGGAACAGTCGCCGACGGAACGGATGGAACACCCCGCCACGCCGATGGAACAGCCGCCGGCGGAACAGATGGAACACCCCGCCGAGCCGATGGAACAGCCGGCGACGGAACAGATGGAACACCCCACCGAGCCGATGGAACAGCCGGCGGCGGAAC